>JBGOYY010000003.1:0-91261 GCA_041479905.1 Candidatus Aminicenantia bacterium | reverse complement strand
TTTTCCTCGTCGATGGCCGCGGCGATCGTGCCGATCCCGACCGGCCCGCCGCCGAAATTATCGATGATGGTCGAGAGGATCTTGCGGTCGACGTCGTCGAGGCCCAGGGCGTCGACCTCCATCATGTCCAGGGCCATTTGGGCTTCTTTGGCCGTGATGACGCCGTCGCCCTTGACGTCGACGTAATCGCGGACCCGCCGCAGGAGTCGGTTCGCGACGCGCGGCGTCCCCCGCGACCGCAAAGCGATCTCGCCGGCGCCCTCGTCGTCGACCTTGACCTTGAGGATCTTGGCCGACCGATGGATGACCTTCTTCAGGTCCTCGTCCTTGTAGTAGTCGAGGCGGTGGATGATGCCGAACCGGCTGCGGAGCGGCGCCGTGATGCGCCCGGCCCGGGTCGTCGCCCCGATGAGGGTGAATTTCTTGATCTTGAGCTTGTGGCTCCGGGCGCCGGGTCCCTGGCCGATGAGGATGTCGAGGCTGAAGTCCTCCATGGCCGAGTACAGAATTTCCTCGACGGAGGGCTGGAGGCGGTGGATCTCGTCGATGAAGAGGACTTCCTTAGTCTGCATGTTGGTCAGGATGGCCGACAGGTCGCCGGTCCGTTCGATGACCGGTCCGGCCGTCGGCTTGATGCCGACACCCATTTCCTTGGCGATGAGATAGGCGAGACTGGTCTTGCCGAGGCCCGGCGGCCCGTAGAGGAGGACGTGGTCGAGGTGCTCGTCGCGCTTCTTGGCCGCCGCGATGAAGACCTTGAGGTTCGACTTGACCTTCTCCTGGCCGACGAACTCGTCGAACGTCCTCGGCCGGAGGCTGTCCTCGAAGAGGACGTCTTCTTTGGTCCGGATGGGGCTGAGGATCGCGGGCATGGCCTAGTATTACTATATTTTGGCCAGCCGCTTCAAGCATTCCCTGAGGAGCTTCTCCAAACCCGCGCCGGGCTTGAGGGCGGCGAGGGTCTGGTCGACGGCCCGCTCGGCCTCCTTGAGCCGGAAGCCCATGTTCTGCAAGGCGGAGAGGAGGTCCTCCTTTTCGGGCGAGGCCTTGGCCGAGAGGAGTTTTTCCTTCTTCTCCAGCTTGTCCTGGAGCTCCATGGTGATGCGAAGGGCCGTCTTCTTGCCGATGCCGGGGACGAGCGAGATGCGGGCCACGTCGCCCGACCGGACGGCCTCCGCGAGGGCGTCCGGATCGATGCCGGAAAGGACGTTCATGGCCAGCTTGGGGCCGATGCCGGAGATGCCGATGAGCTTGAGGAACATGTCCTTCTCTTCGAGCGTGACGAAGCCGTAGAGGGCGAGGGAGTCGTCGGTGAGGTGGGTGTGGATGAAGAGCTCCACGGTCCCGCCGGTTTCCCCGAGCTTGACGAAGGACGAGACCGGGATGGCCGCGGAGTAACCGACGCCGCCGGTCTCGACGACGACCTGGCCGGGCGTCTTGTGGATGAGCGTGCCCTTGAGGTAAGCGATCATGACGGCTCCTGTCCTTCGACCTTGAGCTGGTAGAGACGGGTGTTGAGGTGGCAGATGGCCGTGGCCAGGGCGTCGGAGGCGTCGAGGGGGATGCGGTCGTCCTCGAGGCCGAGGAGCGCCCGGACCATGGTCATGACCTGTTCTTTATCCGCCTGGCCATAGCCGGTGACGGCCTTCTTGATCTCGAGGGCCGAGTACTCGGCGAGGGCGCAGCCCGTCCCGGCGACGGCCACGAGGACCGCGCCGCGGACCTGGCCCAGAAGGATGGCCGTCTTCATGTTCTGGGCGTAGAAGGGGTTCTCGACGGCGGCTTCGGCGGGCCCGTAGGACCGGATGATCGTCTCGAGCTCGGTCTTGATCTCGTTGAGCTTGAGGTGGAGGGGAAGTTTCCCCGTCGGTTTGATGACGCCGTAGGCGATGGGCGCGAGGCGGCCTCCCTCGTCCTCGACGATCCCGAACCCCGTGGACTGGAGGCTTGGATCGATCCCGAGGACCCGCATGGATTCCACCGGGCCGTCAACCGGCCTGCGAGAAGATGGCGATTTCCTCTTCGGAGATGTCGAAGTTGGAGGAGGCGGTCTGGACGTCGTCGTGTTCCTCGAGCTCATCCATGAGCCGGAGGACCTGCTGGGCTTCCTTGCCCTCGACCTTGACGTATTTCTGGGGCAGGAACCCGACTTCGGAGGTCGCGATCTCGATCTCGTTCTTCTTGAGGGCCTGAACGACCGCTTCGTAGTTTTCTGGCGATGTCGTAATCTCGAAGATGGAGCCGTCGTCCTTGAGGTCGTCGGCGCCGGCGGCCAGGGCGACGTCCATGAGGATGTCCTCCGAGGCCTTGGATTTCTCGACGTCGATGTAGCCCATGCGCTTGAACATCCAGGCGACGCAGTTGGATTCGCCGATCCGGCCGCCGTTCTTGGCGAAGATGTGGCGCAGCTCGGAGACTGTGCGGTTCTTGTTGTCGGTCACGGCCTGGAGGTAGATGGCGACGCCGCCCGGCCCGTAGCCTTCGTAGGACAACTCCTCGTAGGTCGCTCCCTCGAGCTGGCCCGTGCCTTTCAAGATGGCCCGCTTGATGTTGTCGGCGGGCATGTTCGCCGCCCGGGCGCCGTCGATGGCATTGCGCAAGCCGGGGTTCTTGTCGGGGTCGCCGCCGCCGGCCCGGGCGGCCATGCTGATCTCCCGGATGAGCCGGGTGAAGATCTTGCCGCGCTTGTTGTCGGTCGCGGCCTTTTTATGCTTGATAGAAGCCCACTTTGAGTGTCCAGACATGGTCCTCTCCTTATTCTCTAGAGCCCCAAAATAGTAGCACAAACGTGCGGCAGGCGCAACCTCTCCGGCTTATATGATATCCTGAAAAATCTGCTATAATTCCAGAAGCGGAAATGAAGGTTTTCATGGGACTGAAAAGACTCGACCTGGCCGTGACGGGCATGAGCTGCGCGAGCTGCGCGGCCAACGTCGAGCGGGCGCTGAAGCACATCGACGGCGTCCGCGCGGCCAACGTCAACCTGGCCACGTCCCGGGCGACCGTCATGTTCGATCCCGGACGGGTCGATGCCGGGCGACTCGTCCAGGCCGTCCGCGACGCCGGATACGACGTTTCCGATCCTGCCGGCGGTCCGGAAAGGAGAGGCGGGGAGGCGCCTCGGGCCGACGAGGAATTCCGGACGCTCAAGACCTCCGTGATCTGGGGCGGGGCGCTGGCGCTGGCCGTATTCCTGGGCAGCATGCGGCACTGGTTCCCCTGGGTGCCGGGCGTTCTCCAGAACTCCTACGTGCTCTGGGCATTGGCCACGCCGGTCCAGTTCGTCCTCGGCCGCCGCTTCTACAAGGGAGCCTGGAGTGCGCTCCGGCACCGCTCGGCCGACATGAACACGCTCGTCGCCGTGGGCACGACGGCGGCCTACCTTTTCAGCGCCGCGGCCACGGCCGTTCCGGGTTTCTTGCGCTCGGCCGCTGTCGAACCCCAGGTCTATTTCGATACCTCGGCCGTCATCATCGTCCTCATCCTGTTCGGCCGGATGCTCGAGGCCCGGGCCAAGGACAGGACCTCGGACGCCATCCGCAAGCTCATGGGCCTCCGTCCCCGGACGGCGCGCATCCTCGATGCGGCAGGCGAGCGGGAGGTCTCCGTCGAGGAAGTCCGCGTCGGCGAGGTCCTCGTCGTCCGCCCCGGGGAGCAGATCCCCGTCGATGGGACGATCCTCGAGGGGCGTTCCTCGATCGACGAGTCCATGATCACGGGAGAGAGTCTGCCGGTCGATAAGGGGCCGGGCGACGCCGTCATCGGGGCGACGCTCAATAAATGGGGGAGTTTCCGTTTTCACGCCGCCAAGGTCGGGGAGGATACAGCCCTGGCCAAGATCATCCGGCTGGTCCAGGAGGCCCAAGGCACGAAGGCCCCTATCCAGCGGCTGGCCGACGTCATCGCCGGTTATTTTGTTCCCGTGGTCATCGGGGTCGCCGTCCTGACTTTCGTCGTCTGGTCGGTATTCGGCCCGCCGCCGAAGCTTGATTTCGCCCTGCTCAATTTCGTGGCCGTCCTCATCATCGCCTGTCCCTGCGCCCTGGGATTGGCCACCCCCACCGCCATCATGGTCGGAACGGGCAAGGGGGCGGAACGGGGCATCCTGATCAAGAGCGGCGAGAGCCTGGAGACGGTCCACCGCGTGGACACCGTCGTTTTCGACAAGACCGGGACGCTCACCACCGGCCGGCCCGAGACGACCGACCTCATCCCAGCGGCCGGAACGGCCGCTGGGATGACTGCCGACCGGCTCCTTCTCTTCGCCGCCTCGGCCGAGATGGGCTCCGAGCATCCTCTCGGCCAGGCCATCGTCCGCGGGGCCCGCGGCCGCGGCATCGGCGTGGAGCACCCGGGCGATTTCCGGGCCCTCGAGGGCCTGGGAGTCGAGGCCTTGGTGAAGGGCGCCCGCGTGATCGTCGGAAGCCGCAAGCTCGTCGAGGAAGCTGGGATCGATGTGTCACCGCTTATCGCGCGGGCCGAGAGCCTGGCCGGGGAGGGCAAAACCACGGCCTTCGTCGGCGTCGACGGCAGACTCGCCGGACTCATCGCCCTGGCGGATACGCTCAAGCCGAGCGCCCGCCCGGCCGTCGAGAAGCTCCGCGGGATGGGTCTGGCCGTGATCATGCTGACGGGCGACAATCGGAGGACGGCCGGGGCGGTGGCCGCGGCCGCCGGGATCGACGACGTCATCCCCGAAGTCCTGCCCGGAGACAAGGCCGAGGTCGTCCGGAAACTTCAGGCCGAGGGGAAGCGCGTGGTCATGGTCGGCGACGGGATCAACGACGCACCGGCCCTGGCCCAGGCCGACGTCGGGATGGCCATTGGGACGGGGACGGACGTGGCCATGGCTTCGGCCGACATCACGTTGATGACGGGCGACCTCGCCGCCGTGATCTCCGCCTTCGAGCTCAGCCGGAGGACTATCCGGACGATCAAGCAGAATCTCTTCTGGGCCTTTGCCTACAACGTCGTCGGCATCCCCGTGGCCGCGGGCGTCCTATATCCCGTCTTCGGTCTTCTGCTCAATCCCATGATCGCATCGGCGGCCATGGCCATGAGCTCCGTGTCGGTGGTGGGCAACTCCCTGAGGCTCAGGCGGGCGAAGATCTAGGAATCAGCCAAGCCGGCGAGCTCAGAAGACGAAGCGGACGGCCAGGCCGGCCCGGAAATAGGACGGGTCGACGCGCAGGGTCCCGAGCCCGATCGTCGTCTCGATCTCGTCGAGGGGTTTGGTGATGACCTCGTCCGCGACGATGTGCAACGGAAGGTCGCTCTTCGGGGCGCCATACCAGCGGACGTCAAAGGCCAGGATGACATGCCGGAAGGCCTCGTAGGCCGCCTCGACCCCCGCGTTCAGTCCGTATTTCGTCTGCGGGCCGAAGCTGACGACCATTTGATAAGTCCCTCCGCTCAGCACGTACTGGTCGTCGACATAGGCTAGGTCGAAAAACGTGTAGCCGACGTAGCCGCACGTGCCTTCGAAGTGGAAGACGCTCGGTCCGGCCGAGACGCTGAGGGAGAGGTTGTCGGCGACACGGAAGCGGGCCAGGGCGTTGAGGCTGAAGGTCGTCTCGGTGAGGTTGCCGGCCGAGGCGATCCCATCGACCTCCCGGGAGTACGTTTCAGGCGCGAAGGCCTGGAACTGCATTTCGACATTGTAGGGGCCATTCGACCCGCCCAGGCCCGGACGATGGTAGTCGGCCAAGATCTGAAGGCCGATATTCTCCGTGAGCAGGAGGTTGAAGTACCCGTTCATCCCGTAAGTGGTCTTGCCCTTGAACCTGACCGTCTGCCCGGCCGAGCTGGCGATGTAGCGGTCCGGGGGGGTGAGCGTCGGCGTGTACTGGTTGACGTAGCTGGCGTTCATGGCCGGTCCGACCAGGGTCCAGCCGAAGCCGAGCTCGAATCGGACGTCCGCCGCGAGGGGAGCGGCCGCCCCGAGGATGAAAAGAATGATGAAGGATCTGAGCATCCTGTTCATGACCTTGGCGCCTCCTGGCGCGGAGGAGATTAACACGCCCGGGACGGGATGTCAATCCCATGTCGCCGCCCAACTCCTTTAAGATCAACCCGTTTCGCGGCGGGGCCTCTAGCCGAAAAAGACCTTGGCGATGTCGTAGAGCTCCGCGTCGACGGTTTTGGGTTGGGCCAGCGCCTCCCGGAGCGGGACGGGGACGACGTGGTTGCCCCGGAGGCCGACCATGAAGCCGAATTTTTCTTCCTTGACGAGTTCGATCGCGCCGACGCCGAAGCGGGTGGCCAGGATTCGGTCGAAGGCCGTCGGCGAGCCGCCGCGCTGGATATAGCCGAGGACCGTGACCCGCGTATCGATGGCCGTCCGTATTTCGATCTCGCGGGCGATGATGTTGCCGATCCCCCCCAGCCGGACGTGGCCGAACGCGTCCTTCTCCTCCGATTGGATGATCAGGCTGGCGTCCCGGGGCTTGGCCCCCTCGGCCACGACGACGATGCTGAAGAGTTTTCCGCGCTCCCGGCGTTTGCGGATCTGGCCGCAGATCTCATCCATGTCGAAGGGAAACTCGGGGATGAGGATGATGTCGGCCCCCCCGGCGAGTCCGCCCTCGATGGCGATCCAGCCGGCATGGCGTCCCATGACTTCGACGACCATGACTCGGTGATGGGCCTCGGCCGTCGTATGGAGCCGGTCGAGGGCCTCGGCGACGATCGATACCGCTGTATCGAAGCCGAAGGTGTAGTCGGTACCGGAGAGGTCGTTATCGATCGTCTTGGGGACGCCCACGCAGCGCAGGCCTTTTTCGTAGAGCTTGTAGGCGACGCCCAGGGTGTCCTCGCCGCCGACGGCGATGACCGCGTCGAGCTCGAATTTCTCGACCTGCGAGAAGATCTTGCCGACCCCGTCCTCGACCATGAAGGGATTGGTCCGGGTCGTGCCGAGGATCGTCCCGCCCCGCGGCAGGATGCCCGAGATCACGTTCAGGTCGAGAGGGAATATCTTTCCCTCGATGAGGCCCAGCCAGCCGTTCTTGATGCCCAGGATGTCGTAGCCGTAATGGACGATGCCCTTCCGGGTCACGGCCCGGATGACGGCATTGAGTCCCGGACAATCGCCCCCGCCCGTCAGGATTCCGACTCTCATCGTTATGACCTCCGAACGACGCTCGCCCTAGCCCCTAAGTCGTCGGAGATTATACCCGGGACACCCCGTCAATTCAAGAGCATTCGTCCCTTGACCGCGACAGCCGTTTTGTCTATGGTAAGGACGGCTTCATTCACGGCCGAAAAGGAGGATAGGATGCCGGCGAAAATCATCAGCGGCAGAGACGTGTCCTGCCAGATCCGGGAGGAACTCAAGGTCCGGGCGGCAAAGCTCAAGGAGAAAGGCGTCGTCCCGGGGCTGGGCGTCGTCCTGGTGGGGGAGGATGCCGCGTCCATCTCGTACGTCACGGCCAAAGCCAAGGCGGCCGAGGAGATCGGCATCTTCGAGACGACGATCAATATGCCGCCCGCGTCCTCGGAGGAGGAGATCCTGCGGACGGTCGACGGCCTCAACCGGGACGGCCGCTACAACGGCGTCCTCGTCCAACTGCCCCTGCCGAAGTACGTCAGCGCCGACAAGGTCATCAACTTCATCTCCCCGGAGAAGGACGTCGATGGGTTCCACCCCATCAACGTCGGCAAGCTCCTCCGGGGCGAGCCGTGCCCCCTGCCGTGCACGCCCTACGGGGTCGTCCAGCTGCTCGTCCGGGGCGGCTATAGCCCCGAAGGGAAGCACGTCGTCATCTGCGGCCGGAGCAACATCGTCGGCAAGCCCCTGGCCGCACTCCTCATCCAGAAGAAAAAGGGGGCCAACGCGACGGTCACGATCTGCCACACGGGGACGCCCGACATCACCCGGTTCACGCTCCAGGCGGACATCCTCGTCGCGGCCATGGGCGTGCCGCGCATCATCAAGGCGGAGATGGTCCGCGCCGGGTGCGTCGTCATCGACGTCGGCGTCAACCGGGTGCCGGACGCCGCGTCGCCCAAAGGGTTCCGCCTCGTCGGAGACTGCGATTTCGAGGCCATCAAAGAAAAGGCCGAGGCCATCACCCCCGTGCCGGGCGGCGTCGGCCCCATGACCGTCACCATGCTCATGATGAACACCATCGAAGCCGCGGAGCGCAAGGCCGGCCTAGCCCCCTAGGCTCGATTCGGGTCAGACATGAAGATCGGCAAGATCGACGCGGCCGTTTTCCGTTCCCTGATACGGGGGAAATTCGGCCGCAAGGACCCGACCGTCCTCGTCCCGCCGATGACGGGCGTCGACGCCGGGGTCGTCGACCTCGGCGGCGGCAAGGTCCTGGTCGTGGCCGAGGACCCCATCTTCACCATGCCCCGGCTTCCCCTGGAGATGTTCGGCCGGTTCGCCGTCCACATCGGGGCGAGCGACGTCGCGGTGATGGGCGTCCGGCCGCGCTACATGACCTATTCGCTCCTCCTGCCTCCGGAGACGGGGCTCGAGGACATCGGGACGATCGTCGACTCCATCCATCGGGCGGCCCGGGAGCTCGGGATCGCCATCGTCGGCGGCCACACCGGTTTCTACCCGGGTTTCGCGGCGCCGACGATCGGCGGCATCACCGTCTTCGCCGTCGCCCGGAAAGGGGAGTACGTGACGCCGGCCGGCGCCCGTCCCGGGGACGACATCATCCTGACGAAAGGGCCGGCCATCGAGACGGCCGGCCTGTTGGCGGTCCTCCGAGAGGAGGAGCTCCTCGAGAAATATCCCGCGGCCTTGGTCGGAAGGGCGAAAGCGCTGACCCGCGCGATCAGCGTCGTCGAAGATGCGCTCGCGGCCATGGCCGCGGGCGGAGTAACGGCCATGCACGACGCGACCGAAGGGGGGGTCATGGGCGGGCTCTTCGAGATCGCCGCGGCGAGCGGCGTGGGGATAGAGGCCGACGAGCGCCTCTTCGTCTACCCGGCCGAGGTCCGGATGGTCTGCGAGGCCTTCGGCATCGACCCGGTCAGGGCCATCGCCGAGGGCAGCCTCCTCGTCACCGCCCGGCCGGGGAAAAGCGCCGGGATCGTCGCCCGCCTGAAGAGAAAGCGTATCGCCTCTTCGGTCGTAGGCCGGGTCGTTTCGAACCGGCGGCGGCGGACGCTCGTCCGGACCGACGGCCGGGCCGAGGCCCTCGCCGTCCCGGACCAGGACCCATTCTGGCCGGCGTTCTTCAAGGGATTGGAAAAGATCTAAAGGCCAAGGAAAGGACTCAGTTGGCCTTTATTTTGCCCTTCTTGGCCTTTTTTTCGGCCATCCCGACGATGTCCTTCAGGGTCAGGCTGTCGAAATAGCCCTTCAGGATATCGGTCGCGGTCTTCCAGATGTCGAAGGTCGGGCAGGTGTCGACGAAATCGCAGAAGGACTCGTCCTCGACACACTCGACGAGGCAGCAGTTCCCTTCGAGGGCATGGAGGATCTCGCTCAGCCTGATGTCCTCGGGCTTGCGGGCGAGGGTGTAACCCCCGCCGGCGCCGCGGATGCTTTTGACCAGACGGTTGATCTTCAAGGGGATGATGATCTGTTCGAGGTAGCGTATAGAGATCCTCTCGTCATCCGAGATGTTCTTAAGGATGACGGCCTTATGTCCGTTCCCGCTCCCGTGGTGTCGGGCCAGGTTGAGCATCAACCGCGTCCCGTAGCGCCCCTTCGTCGAAAGTCTGATCATGGCGTGCTCCTTAACCGTCATTTTATAAGGCTTTTCCCTAAATATCAACATGAATTTATAGGAATTATCAGTTTACTCAATTCCCGGACGCCCGAGCCGGCGGCTTGACACTCTCCGCCGGCTGTGAGTATCCTACCCACTCGACCGATGGGTCACACGTCTCTAGCGTGTTTTCCGGGTGTCGGTCCGTTGAAATACCGTCGAAAGAAGGATGCCCATGTCCCATCAAATCTTGCTCGGTGACGAAGCGATCGCCTTGGGGGCCGTCCACGCGGGCCTCTCGGCGGGATACTCCTATCCCGGAACGCCCGCTTCCGAGATCATGGAGTACCTCGTCCGCCTGGCCGGCGAGACCAAGGCGTTCACCGCGGTCTGGTCGGTGAATGAGAAGGTCGCCTACGAGGAGGCCCTGGGCGCCTCGTTCGCCGGGAAACGCGCCCTGGTCTCGTTCAAGCACGTCGGGCTCAACGTCGCCGCCGACCCCTTCATGAACTCCGCCGTGACCGGGGCCAACGGCGGCCTCCTCGTCGTCAGCGCCGACGACCCCGGCATGCACAGCTCGCAGAACGAGCAGGACAGCCGGTATTACGTCCAGTTCGCCCAGATCTTCGCCTACGAGCCCTCCGACCACCAGGAGGCCTACGACATGGCTCGAGAGGCGTTCGACGTCTCCGAGCGTTTCGGCCTGCCCGTCCTCATGCGCATGGTCACGCGCCTGGCCCACAGCCGGTCGCCCGTCCAAACCCGCGAGCCCCGCGGCCCGAACGAGCTGAAAACGGGGGCGGCGAAGGACTGGACGCTCCTTCCCGTGAACGCCCGGCGCAGGTTCGCCCTGCTTCTCGATAGTCAGCCGGAGCTGGTCCGTTTCTCCGAGGAATCGCCGTTCAATGTCCTGAAGCTCAACGAGAGCGACAGGTCCCTCGGCGTCATCGCCTCCGGCGTCGGCTACAACTATTTCCGCGAGGCCATGAAAGGGGAAGCGGCGCTCCCGTCCTTCCTCAAGGTTTCGACCTACCCGCTTCCGGAAAGTCTCGTCCGCGAGATCGTCGGCCACGTCGACGCCGTCCTTGTCATCGAAGACGGCTATCCTTTCATCGAACGGCAGTTGAAGGGGCTCTTCGGGATCGCCGGCAAGACCGTTCTGGGAAAGCTCAGCGGCGCCTTCCCGGCCTCCGGGGAGCTCTCCCCGGACATCGTCCGCCGGGCGCTCGGCCGAGACCCTCTCCCGGCCGTCGCGGCGAGCGGGCTCCCGCTCTCCGGCCGTCCGCCCCAGCTCTGCGTCGGGTGTCCCCACGCCGACACCTTCAAGGCCCTCAACAAGGCCCTCGAAAACTACCCCGGCGCGAACGTGTTCAGCGACATCGGCTGTTACACTCTGGGCGCCCTGCCTCCCTACAACGCCGTCCATACATGCGTCTGCATGGGGGCGAGCGTCGGCATGGCCCGGGGCGCGTCCGACGTCGGCCTCCACCCGGCCGTCTCGGTCATCGGCGACTCGACCTTCGCCCATTCGGGCATCACCCCCCTTCTCGGAGCGGCCTTCGCCAACACCGACATGACCGTTATCGTCCTCGACAACGCGACGACGGCCATGACGGGGGGACAGCCGAGCTACGGGACCGGCGACCGCCTTCTCCGCATCATCGAAGGCGTGGGCGTGGCCAAGGAGCATATCCGGACGATCGAGCCGCTGCCGAAGAACCACGAAAAGAATATCCAGGTCATCAAGGAAGAGATCGACCACCGCGGGCTGTCCGTCATCGTCGCCGTCCGGGAGTGCGTCCAGGAAACGCGGAAGAAAAGGAGCTAGGCCATGAAGCAGGACATCATTCTCGCGGGCGTCGGCGGTCAGGGCATCCTGTCCATCGCTTACGTTATCGACAACGCGGCCCTCGCCGACGGGCTCTTTTTCAAACAGGCCGAGGTCCACGGCATGGCCCAGCGGGGAGGGGCCGTCCAGTCGCACATGCGTCTCTCGAACGATGCGATCTGGAGCGACCTCATCCCCAAAGGCGAGGCCGACATGATCCTGAGCGTCGAGCCGCTCGAAGCCCTGCGCTACTTCGAATACCTCCGGCCGGGCGGGATCGTCGTGACGAGCTCGACGCCGTACCGGAACATCCCCGACTATCCGGACATCGACCGGGTCCTGGAGGCGGTCCGCAAGGCGCCGAGGAGCGTCGTCGTCGACTCGGAGAAGCTGGCCCGGGAAGCCGGGACGGTCAAGGCCCAGAACATCGTCCTCCTAGGGGCGGCCGCGGGCTCCCTGATCCTGAAGGAGACGAGCCTGCTCGCGACCATCGACGCCCTTTTCCGCGGCCGCGGGGCCGCCGTGCTCGAGGCCAACCTCAAGGCTTTCGAGCTCGGGAAGAAAGCGGCCCTCGGCGCATGAAAACGGACTGGAAAAGGGTCCACCGGACGCTCGAGGCGGCGGAGCGGGACGGCCGGAATTTCCTGCTCGAACACGAAGTCTACGAGGTCCTCGAGGAGGCCGGGATCCCCGCGCCCCGCCATGTCTTCGTCCCGGCCGGTCAGGCCGTCGGCCGGAAGGATTTGATCGGCCTCGGGACCGACGCCGTCGTCCTCAAAATCGTTTCTCCGCTCATCATCCACAAGTCCGACGTCGGGGGCGTCGCCTTCGTCAAGCCCGATGCCGCGTCGGTGAACAAGGCCTGCGCTTCGATGCTCCGGACCGTGCCCCTCCGCTATGTCGGATGGGAGAAAAGGGGCCGAAGCCACGGCGCCGCCGGACAGCCTTCGTCCCTGAAGGCCGTCCGGGAATCCATCCGGGGTTTCCTCGTCGCCGAGAAAATCGCCTTCGACAATGTCGGCTTCGGCTCGGAGATCCTCCTCGGCCTGAGGAATTCCCGTGACTTCGGGCCCGTGCTGACGATGGGGAACGGCGGGCTCGACGTCGAGTACATGAACGAGCGTCTCCGTGAGGGGCGGGCCGTGGCCGTCGCCTCCGCCCACCTCCTCGCCGGCGGAAAGGTTCAGGGCCTTCTCGAGCCGCTGGCCTTCTATGGCAAGCTGGCCGCCGAATTCCGGGGACGGAAAGCTCTCGTCTCCCCCAAGGTCCTGGCCGAAACCCTCCTCCGCTTCCGCGACCTGGCCGCCGCCTTCTCGCCCTTTTCCGCCGACTCTCCTTTCGTCCTCGAGGAAGCCGAGGTCAACCCCTTCGTCGTTCGCCGCGGCCGGCTCGTCCCCCTGGATGGGGTCTGCCGATTTTCCCGCGACAAAGCGAGCGTATCCGCCCGGCCTGTCGCCGCCATAGGGCCGCTCCTCAGGCCCGCGTCGATCGGCATCATCGGCGTCTCGGAGAAGATGAACATCGGCCACCTCATCCTCAACAACACCCTGCAGAACGGTTTTCCGGCCGAGAACGTTATCGTGGTCAAGCCCGGGCTCGAGTCGATCGAAGGCTGTCTCTGCGTCCCGTCGGTCGAGGCCATGCCCCGGACGGTCGACCTCTTCGTCCTGACCCTCGCCGCCGACCAGTGCTACGTGGTGATGAAGGACCTCGTCGAACACGAGAAGGCGCGTTCGGTCATCCTCATCGCCGGCGGCATGGGCGAGAAGGAGGGCGGGGCGTCGATCGAGGAAAAGATCCGGGAGCTTCTCCGCGAAGGCCGCCGGAGCGCGAAGACGACGCCCGTCGTCAACGGCGGCAACTGCCTGGGCATCGCCTCTAAGCCCGGCCGTTACGACACGACCTTCATCCCCAAGCACAAGCTGTCCCGGCCGAAGAGCACGCGCTCGGACATGGCCGTCATCAGCCAGAGCGGCGCCTTCATGATCTGCCGGATGAGCAAGCTGCCGGAGGTCGAGCCGCTCTACGCCGTCTCCCTCGGGAACCAGCTCGATCTGACCGCCTCGGATTACCTGACGTTCCTCAAGGACGACCCCGCCGTCAAGCTGTTCGCCGTCTATATGGAAGGGTTCAAGCCGGGCGACGGATTGGCTTTCGCCCGGGCCGTCGGCGAGATCACGGCGACCGGCCGGACGGTCCTCGTCTACAAGGCGGGCCGGAGCCCCGAAGGCCGGGCGGCGACGTCGAGTCACACGGCTTCCGTAGCCGGCGACTACGGCGTCTTCCGGGCCGTCCTGGAACAAGCCGGCGCGATCGTGGCCGGGGACATCTTCGAGTTCGAGAGCTTCATGAAGGGACTGTCATTCCTCGAAGGCCGGACGGTCCGCGGCCGCCGGGTCGGGCTCATCAGCAACGCCGGGTTCGAGTGCGTCGTGCTGGCCGACAACCTGAAAAACGGGGCGGGCCTCGAACTCGCTCCGCTCACGCCCGCGACCCGGAAGAGGATCGCGGCGGTTCTCCGGCCGCTCGGCATCGACCGCCTCCAGGACGTCCACAACCCCCTCGACGTGACTCCGGTCGCCGACGACGCCGTCTTCGTGGAGTGTGCGCGGGCCATCCTGGAGGACCCGGACGTGGATTGCGCGGTCGTCTCGAACGTTCCCATGACCCCGGCCCAGAACACACTGCCGCCGGGGGAGGGGCATCGGGAGGATCTCAACCGGCCCGGGAGCTTCGCTTCGCGGACGATCGAGCTTTTCCGATCGACGGACAAGCCGTTCGTCGTCAATATCGATGCCGGAGAGCTCTATACCCCCTTGGCCGGATGTCTCGAGCGCGCCGGGATCCCTGTTTTTAGGCGGGCCGACGAGGCCGTCCGCTTCCTGCGGACTTACGTCGGGCACATGTCCCGGAAATCAGACTCGTAGAGAGACGTCAGCGGTTCTTCTGCTGGAAACGGTGAGGGTACCCCAGCGGATTGTTCGTCGAGATGGGCCCTGTGTGGCAGACGGTGCACGCCGTCGGCCGGCTTCCGCCGTGGGCATCCACGATATTCACCAAACCGCCGCCTTTTGACCCGCTGTGGCAGACCTGGCAGCTGCCGAGAGGCAGGGCCTTGTTCTGGTATTGAAGGGCCTGGTAGTGGTCCACGGCCTTGTCCGAGGGGATTTGGGCGTGGGGGCTGCCGTGGCAGGCGGGGCAGGAGATGCCGTTATGGGCGTTGGCGTTGCGGTAGAGCGTCGAGCCCGTGTCGACTTCGGCGACGAAGGTGTGACAGTCCACGCATTTCGGCTCGCTCACCCAGGGGATCCGGCCCGCGCTGATCGTGGTGGCGACGTTGGCCAGCGCGCCGTGGCAGTTCGTGCAGTTGCCGCCTGTCGCCGTGTGGGCCGTGCTCCGGCTGAACTTCGTGGTCGTCCCGGGATGGCAGTCGTAGCAAGCCGCACTCGTGGTGCTGTGGAAGCCGTGTATGACCTGGGAGAGATACAATTCCGACGAACCCGAACCGGTCTGCCCGAGGGCGGGACTGCCGTGGCAGTCGGCGCAGAGGACGGGGACGCCGTCGGCGACGAACGTCGTCGCTTCGGCTTTATCGTGTTCTGCCAGAACCGACAGGATCGCAACAGTGTTGACCGTCTGGCCATGGCACTTGGCGCAATTGATCTCGTCGGACGTCGGGACGGTCGCCCGGGTCCGGGCCAGCTCGGCGCTTGTCGAGGCGTCGCGGACGACGATCTCCGCGATTTGGTAGGGGTCCCACGTCCCGGCGTCGTTGATGGGGACGACGGGGACGCCGTCGACCTCGAAGTGGTTGCCCTTGAGGAGCATCGTTCCCGAGAGTCCGTTGTGGATGTCCGGGTCGACCAGGTTGAGGCCCGTGTCGTGGGCGAGGGAGACGCCGAAGAGGTCGAAGGAGTTGTCCCAGAACTGGCCGTAACTGCGAAGCGGCGACGCCGTCCCCTTGCCGTAGGAATAGGTGTTGTCGATGATCCGGTATTCCAGGGTGACGCCCGTCGTCACGATCTCGGGCGGGTTGCCGCGCTTGATCACCTGGGCCCAGACATTATTGTAGGGCGGCAGGAGGACTTCCTTGTCGTAGCTCGGGTTGAGGTCGCGCATGCCCAGGTCGTTCCAGGCGAGCACGATGTAAGACATGGAGGCCGCGGGGATATCGACGGGGGTGACGCCGCCGTTTTGGGGCGTCGTGGAACAGGCGCTGAGGAAGCCGGCGAGGACCACGACGAGGAGGGCGGGGACCTTCAGGCGGCGCAGAGTCATGCGAAGTCTCCTTTGGTCGGACGTCGGAACGTCATCGGATCACGCAAACCGCGTCTATTATTCCCTGAAACGCCGAAATTTGCAAACGCCCGCTCCCGTCCGCCCCGTTCCCTTGTCTCGTCCGGGGCGGCGTGATACAATCGACGGGAATGAAGAGGGTTGTCGTTATCGCCGCTGTCCTGGCCCTGCTGGGAGGACTCGTTCTGATGACCGAACCGATCGTGCCCGACGTCCAAAAGCTCGCCGCGCTCATCCCCCCGACGCTCGGCCCCTATGTTTCGGAGGCCGACCAGACCTTCGATGCCGAGTCGATCTTCGACTACATCGACGGCGCGGGCGAGGTCTACCGGTCCTACAACATGAGATTCCTCGTCGCCCGCCGCTTCCACAAGGACGGCAAGCCCGACATCGTCGTCGACCTCTTCGACATGGGATCGCCGGAGGACGCCTTCGGCGTCTTCACCCACGACCTCGACGGCGAGGACGCCGGGGTCGGCCAGGGATCGAACTACAAAGCCGGGCTCCTCTCTTTCTGGAAGGACCGCTATTTCGGCTCCGTCTACGCCGAAGAGGAGACGGTCGAGGCCAAGGGGCTCGTCCTCGAGCTCGGCCGGAGGATCGCCGCCGCCATACCGAACCGGGGGGAGAAGCCGGTTCTTTTGCGGTTCCTGCCTCCCGAAGGGCTGGATACGGGGCGGGTCCGCTTCTTCCACAACCATTCCGTCCTCAATTACCATTATTTCGTCGCCGACACGAACATCCTCCTTCTCGACCAGAAGACTGACGCGGTCCTGGCGGACTATGGCGGCAAGGACGATCGGAGCCGCCTTCTCGTCGTCGCCTACGCCGATGCCGCGGCGGCCGCCAAGGCCGGGGGATCGTTCGCGCCGGTCACCATGCCCGAAGCCCGGGAGAAGGGGGCGGTCAAAACGGAGAACGGCAAGTGGACGGCCGTCCGCGTCCATGACAGATACGTCGTCATCGTTTTTGACATGATTTCGGAGCGAACAGCCGCGGACAGACTGGATGACGTCGTGGCTCTGATGAAAGGCCAAGCCGACCGAACTAAAGGAGGAGAAAAAAAATGAGCCGGAAACCGATCACCCGTAGGGAATTCCTGAAAGCCGCCTCCGTGGCGCCTCTGGCCGGGGCCCTGATCCCCGCCGCGTATCGGACAGAACGGGGCCCGGTTCCCCGGCTTGTTGAAGAGAAGGTCCGTGTCGTCCTCGTCCGTGACGCGAACGCCCTGGACGCGTCCGGAGCGCCCAACGCCGAGGTCGTCCAGCGCATGCTGGATGATGCGGTCTGCGCCCTGCTCGACGAGCGCGACGCCGTCAAGGCCTGGAAAACGCTCATCCGTCCCGAGGACGTCGTCGGCATCAAGACCAACTCCTGGGGGAAGCTTCCGACGACGGCTCAGGTCGAACAGGCCATCAAGCGTCGGGTCATGGACGCGGGCGTCGCCGAGGACAAGCTCTCCGTCGATGACCGGGGCGTCCTCAGGAACCCGGTCTTCCAGAACGCCACCGCATTGATCAACGCCCGCCCGGCCAGGACCCATCAATGGTCCGGCATGGGGAGCTGCATCAAGAACTATATCATGTTCGTCCCCCAGCCCTCGGCCTACCATGGCGACACCTGCGCCGACCTGGCCACGATCTGGAACCTGCCGATCGTCAAGGGCAAAACGCGGCTCAATATTCTCGTCATGTTCAACCCCCTGTTCCACATGATCGGAACCCAGCAATACAACAAGGATTTTACCTGGGAATATAAGGGCCTCATCGTCAGCCGGGACCCTGTCGCGGCCGACACGACGGGACTTCGCGTGCTCGAAGCCAAGCGTCGCGAGCACTTCAAGGACGACGGCCTCCTGAAGCCGACGCCGCACCACATCCAACTGGCCGACACGCGCCATCACCTGGGCGTGAGCGACCCGAACCGGATCGAGCTCGTCAAGCTCGGCTTCGACGAAGGGATCCTGATCTAGACATGCCCATCTACGAATACCGCTGCGCCGACTGCCGCCGGAAGACGACGGTCATGACGCTGTCCGTCAACACGGCCGTCGACCCGGTGTGCCAGCACTGCGGCGGGAGGAAATTGGCCAAGCTCGTCTCCCGCGTCGCCGTCCGGCGGTCCGAGGAAAGCCGGCTCGAGAGCCTGGCCGACCCCTCGTCCCTGGCCGGGCTCGACGAGAAAGACCCGAAGAGCGTCGCCCGCTGGATGAAGAAAATGGGGCGGGAGATGGGCGAGGAGACGGACGAGGACTTCGACGAGGACGTCGATCGGGCCATGGACGAGGCGGAAGGTGGGGCAGGGCCGGGCGGCGATGAAGGAGTCGAAACATGATGGGTGTCTATTTGTTCATCGGCGGGGGCGTCTTCGGCGCAGCGGTTGTCCTCATCATCCAGCGGTTGAAGAGGAAGGAGGCGCGGGAGATCGCCCGCGAGCTCGTCAGCGAAACGGAAAACGAGAAGGTCAAGGATATCGAGGTCATCCTCGGCCGGGTCAAGGACTCCATGGGCTCGCTGTCCCTCGCGGCCCTGAAGACGAACTCGGAGGAATTCATGAAACTGGCCGGGTCCGTGCTCGGCCAGCAGACCCAGTCCGGCGAGAAGGACCTCGAAGGGAAAAAGAAGCTGATCGACCAGACCCTCGAATCCATGCGGGGCGACCTCCAGAAAATGCAGGACGTCGTCTCCGGGTTCGAGAAGGAACGCGTCCAGAAGTACGGCGAGCTGTCCGCCCACCTGAAAACGGCCGCGGAACAGACGGCCAAGCTCCAAGACACGGCCAACCACCTTCGGCAGGCCCTGGTCAGCACCAAGGCCCGGGGCATGTGGGGGGAACGGATGGCCGAGGACGTCCTCCAGCTATCCGGGTTCATCGAGGGCGTCAATTACCTCAGACAGAAAACCCTCGAGGGGGCGGGGTCGCGTCCCGACTACACCTTCCAGCTGCCCCAGGGCCGGAAGGTCAACATGGACGTCAAGTTCCCCCTGAACAGCTACCTCCGCTACCTCGAGACGGAGAACGACATGGAGCGCGAGGTCCACAAGGGCCAGTTCCTGAGGGACGTCCGGAGCCGGATCAAAGAGGTCACGACCCGCGACTACATCAACCCCGACGACGAGACCCTGGACTACGTCCTCGTCTTCATCCCCAACGAACAGGTCTACGCCTTCATCAACCAGAACGACCCCGTCATCATCGACGAGGCCCTGCGGAACAAGGTCATCCTTTGTTCCCCGTTCACCCTCTTCGCCATCCTGGCCGTCATCCGTCAGGCCATGGACAACTTCAGCACGGCCAAGGCGGCCAACGACATGCTCCGACTCATCGGCGGCTTCAACAAAGAATGGGAGAAGTTCTGCAAGTCCATGGACAACATGGGCCGCAAGATCGACGACGCCCGGGACGAATTCCAGAAGCTCGCCACGACCCGCCGCAACAAGCTCGAACGGCCCCTCCAGAAGATCGAGGACCTCAGGCGGCTGAAGGGGATCGAGCCTGAGATCGCCCTGGGCGAGGCCGAAGTGCAGGCCCTCGACGAAGCCGAGGAAAAAGAAGGGCCGAGGTAGGGCGCGTTCCGGAGCTTCAGGTTCGCGGGCCGAAGATGGCCGTGCCGATGCGGACCATGGTCGCCCCCTCTTCGACGGCCACCCGCCAGGAATTGGTCATACCCATGGACAGGTTCCGCATCTCGGCTCCCGGGATGGCGAGCGCCTTCAGCGCACTCCAAACCTTTTTTGTTTCCTTGAAATAGGGACGGGAGTCTTCGGGGTCGCCTTCGAACGGGCCCATGGTCATGAGTCCCAGGACGCGGAGGTTGGGGAAGCCCGCCAGGGCCCGGACGAGAGGTTCGGCCTCCTCGGGAAGGACACCGGCTTTCTGGGGCTCGCGTCCGCTGTTGACCTCGACGAAAACGTCCATGGTCTTTCCGGCCGCGGCCGAGCGCCGGTCGATCTCGCGGCCGAGGGCGACCGAGTCCACGGTCTCGACCAGGTCGAAGATCTCGACGGCTCTCTTGACCTTGTTCGTCTGCAGATGTCCGATGAAGTGCCAGCGGGCCCGGCGGCCGACGGCCGGAAAAACGCCTGCCGCCTCCTGGACGTAGTTCTCGCCGATGATCCCTACGCCGGCCTCGATGGCCTCGATGATCTCGGCGGCCGTCCGCGTCTTGGCGGCGGCGACGAGTTCGACGCCCGGCGGCAGTTGCCCGAGGATCGCGGTGACGTTGTCTTTGATCATGGCGGCTCCTGGCCGAAGCGTGCTCAGACAATATTTAGGCGATTGCGACGATAAATGCAAGTTAAGAGGGGGTCAAACCTGCCTTTTGCAGCAAAAGGCAGGTTTGACCCCCTCTTGAAGCTGGCGGCGGCCCACCGCTTTTTGTTATAATTGGCGCACGACGAGGAGAGAATCCGTGACTATCCGCGAAGAGCTTGAAAAGACCGAGCAGAAGATCCTGTCGCCCAAGGCCTGCCTCAGCGCGCGCTCCAAGGGCCGGGTCAGGGCCGAGGCCCAGCACGTCCTGCGCACGGATTTCCAGCGCGACCGCGACCGGATCATCCACTCCAAGTCCTTCCGCCGCCTCAAGCACAAGACCCAGGTCTTTCTCTCCCCTTTCGGGGACCACTACCGGACGCGGCTGACGCACTGCCTCGAGGTCTCCCAGATCGCCCGGACGATCGCCAAGGCCCTCCGCCTCAACGAGGACCTGACCGAGGCCATCGCCCTGGGACACGACCTCGGCCATACCCCTTTCGGCCACTCAGGCGAGGAGACGCTCAGCAAGCTCCTGCCCCTCGGCTTCCACCACGCCGACCAGAGCCTGCGCGTCGTCGAGAAGCTCGAATACGAGGGCAAGGGGCTGAACCTGACCTTCGAGGTCCGGGACGGCATCCAGCGGCATTCCAAGGGCCGCGGCGAGATCTTCGACGAGGACCCGGAGGACATGCCTTCGACGCTCGAAGGCCAGATCGTCCGCGTCTCGGACGTCATCGCCTATGTCAACCACGATATCGACGACGCCCTGCGGGCCGGTATCATCAAGGAGGAGGACATCCCGGCGGGACTCGTCCGGGTCCTGGGCAAGTGGCACGCGACGCGCATCGACCGGATGGTCATGGACGTCGTTGAGGCCAGCCTGGGCGCGGAGCTCGACCGCATCGCCATGAGCGACCGGATCATGAAGGCCGTCCTCGAGCTGCGGGAGTTCCTTTACCAGAACGTCTACTTCAACTCCACGGCCCGCGACGAGCTGCGCAAGACGGAGAAGATCATCAGGGATCTCTTCGCCTACATCATGGAGAAGCCGGAGGAGTACATCAAAGACTACCCGGTGGGCGACCCGGTCATCGTCCGGGCCGGGGATTTCATCGCCGGGATGACCGACCGCTATGCCATGTCCCTCTACGAGCAGGTCTTCCTGCCGAAATCCTGGCCGATTTTGTAGAGGCTGGCCGGACCTGCGCGCCGGGCGAAAACGCGTCGCGTCATATTCCCCGACACGCCATTTACCCGCTAGCCCGCGGCCGCCGCCCCCGGCTTTGCCCGGTCCTTGTTTCATGCTATCATCCCTCCCTTGAAGGACATAGCCCCGAACGACTGAGGAGAGCCACCCCATGGCCAGAATCGACGACCTTCGCAAAATAGCGACCCGGCTGCGCATCCACTCCCTGCGCATGACGACCGCGTCCGGGTCGGGACACCCGACGACATGCCTGTCCGCGGCCGACATCGCCGCCGGCCTTTTCTTCGGAGAGATGCGCTGGAACACGGCTGACCCGGTCGACCCGGCGAGCGACGAGTTCGTCCTGTCCAAGGGCCACGCCGCGCCGCTCCTCTGGGCCGTTTATGCCGAGGCCGGGATCATCCCCCTCGAACACCTGCTCGACCTGCGGAAGATCTCGAGCGAGCTCGAAGGCCACCCCACGCCGCGGATGAAATGGGTCAAGGCGGCGACGGGTTCCCTGGGCCAGGGGCTGTCTGTCGGGGTCGGCATGGCCCTGGCCCAGCGGCTCGACAAGTCGCCGGCCCGGACGTTCGTCCTCATGGGCGACGGCGAGTGCGCCGAAGGCCAGGTTTGGGAAGCGGCCAATTCCGCCGCCTACTGGAAACTCCGCAACCTCTGCGCCGTCGTCGACGTCAACCGGCTCGGCCAGTCCGACCCGACCATGCACCAGCACGACCTCGCCGCCCTGGCCCGCAAGTTCCGCGCCTTCGGCTGGGACGCCGCCATCATCGACGGCCATAAGATCGATCGGATACTCGCCGCCTTGAAAGAGGCCGGAAAGAAGGGCAAGCCGACGGTCATCCTGGCCCGGACGCTCAAGGGCAAGGGCGTCAGCTTCATCGAAGACAAGAACGGCTGGCACGGAAAGCCCCTCAAGGCCGACGAACTGGCCCGGGCGCTCGGGGAGATCGGCGGTCTTCCCGACGTTGACTCGCAGAAGTTCGTCCACAAACCCAAGCCCTTCCAAAAAAAGAAAGCCGCTTCGTCCTTCGACTTCCCTCGAACGGTTTACAAGGATAAAACGGCGACGCGCCTGGCCTACGGGAACGCCCTCCTCAGCCTGGGGAAGGTCAACCCGTATGTCGTGGCCGTCGACGGCGACGTCAAGAACTCGACTTACGCCGACAAGTTCTTCGAGGCTTTCCCCGGGCGCTCCTTCCAGGCGTTCATCGCCGAGCAGAACATGGTCGGCGTGGGCATGGGCCTCGCGGCCAAAGGGTATATCCCTTTCATCGCCACCTTCGCCGCCTTCCTGACCCGGGCCCACGACCAGCTCCGCATGGCCGCCTATTCCTTTTCCAATATCAAGGTCTGCGGCTCCCACGTCGGCGTGAGCATCGGCGAGGACGGCCCCTCCCAGATGGGCCTCGAGGACATGGCCATGTTCCGGCCTATCCCCGGATGTGTCGTCCTCTACCCGGGTGACGCGGTTTCGTCGGAGGCGTGCGTGGCGGCCGCGGCCTCGCACCAGGGCATGGTCTACCTGCGGATGTCGCGACCGGCGGCGCCGATCCTCTATCCGGCCGGAGAAATGTTCTCCATCGGGGGCTCCAAGGTCTTGCGGAAAGGGGAGGGGGACGCGGTCACGGTCATCGCCGCCGGGATCACGCTCCACGAGGCGATCAAGGCCTGCGACGAGCTTAAAAAAGAGGGCATCGGTGTCCGGCTCATCGATGCGTATTCGGTCCAGCCGTTGGACAAGGCGACGATCCTGCGGGAAGTCGCGGAGACGAGCGGCCGGGCGGTCGTCGTCGAGGACCACTACGCCGGCGGCGGGCTGGGCGAGGCCGTGGCCAGTGCCCTGGCCGGAAAAGCCGCGCTGATGCATCTCTGCGTCCGCGAACTTCCCAGGTCCGGAAAGCCGGACGAGCTCCTCGAACGGTACGGCATCAGCGCCTCGAACATCGTCCGGGCCGCACGGGAGCTCGTCCGCGGATGAAGAAGATCCGCCTCGTTCGGTCCGCCTTTTCGGTTATCGTCCTCGCCGCCGCGATCCTCATCCCGACCTCGTCGTTGTCCGCTCCAGCCAAGGAACCGCTAAGAGGGACGGTCACCGTCGTCTACGACGGAGACACGGTCCGGGTCCGCCTGGCCGACCGGAAGGACGAGCGTGTCCGGCTCATCGGCGTCGATACGCCCGAGCTCGACGACGCCCGGGAACAGGTCCGGCTCATGGCCTTCCTGGCCAAGCGTTTCACCTTCAGCCGGCTTTATCAGTCCACGGTGGAACTCCTCCCGGGCCCGGAAAAGCGCGATGTCTACGGCCGGCTCCTGGCTTACATCCGGACGGCGGACGGGGAGATGTTCAACGAAACCCTGGTCCGGGAAGGTTATGCACACGCCTATCTCAAGTTCCCCTTCGACGAGGCTTGGAAGACGAAACTTAAGGAAGCGGAGAGCGCGGCCCGCCGGTCGGGGAAAGGCCTTTGGCAGGAGGGGCCCTACCCCGTCATCGGCGCCCCGGAGACAGGCCGTCATCCCGGCGAGATCCTGACCGTCCGTTTCCGCTGCCTGCGTTCGTTCAAGCGCGGCGGCTTCCACATCCTCGAAGCCGATGGGGCGGAGTTCGACGCGGTCATCCCGCTCGAGGTCTTCAAGTCGCTCCCCGGTTCGCTCGATTTCTCCGGACGGACGATCGAGGCGACGGGTCTCATCGAGCTCTACAAGGGGCGCCCCCAGATCATGATCGGCGTCCCCGTCCAGCTCAAGCGCGTCGATACGTTCGGCAGCACCACCCCCGTTTTTGTAAATCGGGGGTGGCGCCGCTCAGTATCAACCCTGAGCATACCCCGGGCCTCAGACCGGGGAGGCGAATGGGTCGACTGAAGGGGGTATCTCCATGACCTCGAAGATAACGCCTGCCGTCAGAGGATCCCTCGAGGCCGTCGTCGGCCCGGAAAACGTCCTCTCCGACCCGGAAAGGATCATCGATTACGGCCACGACGAATTCTCGCTCCGCGAGATCGCCCATGAGCCCGACGTCGTCGTCAAGCCGGGGACGACGGATGAAGTCGCGGCGGTCCTGCGCATCGCCAACACCCGGGCCATCCCGGTGACCCCGCGGGGCGGGGCAACCGGGCTCTGCGGCGGCTGCGTCCCGGTCCACGGCGGGATCGTCCTCTCCCTCGAGCGGATGAACCGGGTCCTCGAGATCGACGCCGACAACCAGATGGCCGTGACCGAAGCGGGCGTCCGCCTGTCCGATTTCACCCGGGCCGTCGAAGAGGGAGGCCTCTATTTCCCGCCCCATCCCGGCGACGAGAGCGCCATGATGGGCGGACTCATCGCCACCAACGCCGGGGGCAGCCGGGCCGTCAAATACGGCACCATCCGCAATTACGTCCGGGGCCTCGAGGTCGTCACGCCCACGGGCGAGATTCTCAAGCTCGGCGGAAAGCTTGAAAAATCGAGCACGGGCTACAACCTCATGCACCTGCTCATCGGCTCCGAGGGGACGCTCGGCGTCGTCACCAAGGCCGTCATCCACGTCAAAGCCAAGCCCGGCATCATGCGCTCGTTCGTCGTGCCCTTCGCCGAACTCGAGCCGGCCCTCGAAACCGTTCCGCTCATCATGAAACGGGGGGTCGTGCCGCTCGCCGTCGAGTTCCTCGAGGTCGAACCCATCACCCTGACCGAAGAGCACATCCGGAAAAAGTGGCCGACCAAGCTGGGGAAGACCCATCTTCTGGTCATTCTCGACGCCCCATCCGAGGCGGAAATGGACCGGCTGTCCGAGGCCGTCGCCGAAGTCTGCCTGGAGAAAGGCGCCATCGACGTTTTCGTCGCCGACACGCCGAGCAAGCAGGACGAGGTCCTGGACATCCGTTCGAAGATCTACGAAGCCATCAAGGCCGGGACGGTCGAGATCCTCGACATCTCCGTCCCCCGGGCTGAAGTGGCCGGGCACGTCCGCAAGGTCAGAGAGGTCGCCGCCCGGTACGGCATGTGGTTGCCGACCTTCGGCCACGCCGCGGACGGCAACGTCCACACCCACATCATGAAGGCCCGCTATGAGGACGGCAAAATGGTGCCCGTGCCCGAGAGCGAATGGAAGGACAAGGCCGACCTTGTTCGGGATGAGCTCTTCCGGGACTGCCGCGAACGCGGCGGGGTCATATCCGGCGAGCACGGCATCGGCCTGGTCAAGAAGCCGTACCTCTCCATCGTCCTCGACGAGCGGCAGATCGAGCTCATGCGCGGCATCAAGCGCGTCTTCGACCCGAACGGGATCATGAATCCCGGAAAGATTTTCGACTGACTCCCAGACCGGCCATCGTCCACCCTTTTCCGCTCAGGGTGTTCCCGCCGTCGGCCGCAGAGGGGCCTCGGGCATCGTCTCTGTCCGCTGCGGTGATTTCTTACGCCTTCCCGGGCCGGATTCGATGGGAGGAGCGGCAGGGAGCGGACTCTGGGGAGCGACCGATAGAAGTGCGGCGGAGTACCCGGAGCCGCACTTCTAGGAAACATCTTAAGCAAGCCCAGGAAAGAAATTTCTTTTCAGATATTTACCAGAATTGTAGCTTCGGGTACTCCGCCACAATTCTGCTGGTCGCTACGAAGACTCCGCTCCCCGCCGCTCCCTCCGACGACGCCCCTCGGCCCCCTAATTCAGCGGCCTCCTCTGGGAACATTCCTGCGCGAAGTGGACGATGGATCGTTGGTTTGCGTTGCAGGGAAGTTCATGATATTAATACAGAATAGGGGTAAGAAAATCCTGGACGATTAGGGGGTCACGCATGATCGAACGGATCACCGAAATCTACGTCATCCTGGATAACAAGCCGTCCCAACTTGGTGACTTGTGCAGTTACCTGGCCGAGAACGAGATCAACATCGACGCAATCGGCGTGTTCCACGACACCGCCAAGCTCTGCGTCCAGAACCTCAACAAGGCCGTCAAGCTCCTGGCGAAGCTCAACTACACGACGGAGCTTCGCGACGTGCTCAAGATCGACCTCGAGAACAGGCCCGGCGCCCTGGCCGAGATGACGACCAAGCTCGGGGACGAAGGGATCAACATCGAATACTGCTACGGAACGCTGGCCCGCAAGGGCAGCCAGGTCACGGTCGTCATGGACGTTTCGGACATCGAGCGGGCCTGCGCGCTCCTCGGGGCCTGAGCCGGCCGCCCGGACATTTTTAGAGGTCCCTTTACCGGCCCCGGTGCAATGAGTTAAGCTTGTCCCATGCCTGAACGTTTCGACATCGCCGTCGTCGGCGGCGGCGCGGCGGGCCTTGTCGCCGCCGCGAGCGGAGCGCGGCGGGGGGCTTCCGTCGCCGTCCTCGAACGCCTGCCGCGGACGGGAAAGAAGCTCCTGGCTACAGGCGGCGGCCGCGGCAATCTCCTCAACGAAAACCTGGCCGCCTCGGCTTTCACTTCGTCCGACCTCGGCCTCGTCGCATCCGTCCTCGACAGGTTCGGTGCGGCGGAGATCCGCGCTTTCTTCGAAGGCCTCGGCCTTCGGCTGCGGACGGAAGAAGACGGCCGTGTCTACCCGGCGACGAACCAGGCCGCCTCGATCCTCAAGGTCCTGGAACTCGAGATCGGACGGCTCGGCATTTCAGTTAAGGCGGATTTCGAAGCGGCGGACATCACCGCATCGTCGAGCGGCTTTTCGGTCGCTTCCGCGGCCGGCCGGACGGTCGAGGCCCGGGCCGTCATCCTGGCGGGCGGCGGCAAATCCTACCCTGCTCTCGGCGCTAACGGAAGCTGTTATGCGCTGGCCGGGAGGTTCGGGCATCATGTCGTGCCTCCGGTGCCGAGCGCCGTGCCCTTGCTGGTCAAGGACCCGATGTGTCATGCCCTCCAGGGGCAGAAGCTCATGGTCCGCGCCGTCAGCCTGGTCGCCGGCCAAGCCGGGCAGAAAACCGAGGGCGAGCTTCTCTTCGCCCACTACGGGCTCTCGGGGACCGCGGCGCTCGACGTCAGTGAAAGTCTCTCCATCGCCGTCAACCGGAACGGCAAAAAAGACGCCTCCGTCATCGTCGACCTCGTCCCGTTCATGTCCGAGGAGGACCTGGCCGCCGAATTATCGAGAAGAATGGAAGCCGGGTGGTCGGCGAAGGACCTCGGGGCGGGGCTCCTGCCTGAAAAATTCGCCCTGGTCATGCCGCAATTCCTCGAAGATGCCGGTGCCTCGGCCGGAAATATGAGCCATGGAGAAGCGGGCCGAAGGCTGGCCGCGGCGCTCAAGTCCAAGAAGTTCGCCGTCCTGGGGACGCGCGGCTGGAACGAAGCCGAGTTCACATCCGGGGGGGTGGACGCCCGCGAGGTCAAGCCGCGGAACCTCGAATCGAAGCTCCGGCGAGGCCTTTATTTCGCCGGCGAGGTCCTCGACGTCCAGGGCGGCCGTGGCGGCTACAACCTCGCCTGGGCTTGGGCCTCGGGTTTCGTCGCCGGCCTGACGGAATAGGGACGACCCCGGCCGGCAATGCCGACCGACGGACCGTTCGTGCTGAAGGCGATAGTCATGAAAAGAAAAACAAAAATGGGTTACGCCCTTCTTTTCCCGGCGCTATTCCTGGCCGCGGCCTGCGCCCCCCCCGCCGGGAAAACCCCGCTCCCGGACTTTCGCCACGACCTCGTCTTCAAGTCCCTGGCCGGGACATGGGACGAAGGCATCCCGCTGGGGAATGGTTTGATCGGGGCCCTCGTCTGGAAGAAAGGGGATTCTCTCCGGATGTCCCTCGACCGGGCCGACCTCTGGGACCTCCGTCCCGTGGCCGAATTCGCAGGCCCCGAATTCCGTTTCGCCTGGGTCCGGAAACAGGTCTTGAAAAAGGATTTCGAACCGGTCCATAGGATGGGCGACATCCCCTACGACCGTGACCCGGCCCCGACCAAGGTCCCGGCCGCGGCCTTGGAGTTCGACATTTCGGCGCTTGGAGAGATCGAGTCCGTGCGGCTCTCCGTCGCCGAGGCCGTCTGCCGGGTGAGATGGAAAAACGGGGCCAGGCTGACGGCCTTCGTCCATGCGACCGAGCCCGTGGGCTGGTTCACGTTCGAAGGCCTGCCAGCGGCCTTGATGCCCCGGCTGGTCCCCCCCGCTTATGCGGCCCCGGTCCCGGCGTCGGATGCCGAAAAAAACTCGCTGACCGGAAAAACCTTGGCCAGCCTCGGCTATCCGGCCCCCGAACTGGCCCGTGATATCACGTCGGTCCGCTACCATCAGGAGGGCTGGGGCGGGATGAGCTACGAGGTCGCCGTAGAATGGGAACGGCCTTCGGCCGGCACTCTTACCGGAGTCTGGAGCATCAGTTCTCTCTATCCGGAGAAGGAAGGAGCGTTGACGGGGGGATTCGGTGCGTCCCAGTTCGCCCCCCAATCCGCCGCCGAAGCGCTCAAGCGATCGCTCCTGCGCGACCTCGAATCCCACGAGGCCTGGTGGAAGGAATACTGGGCCAAGTCGACGATCAGGCTCCCCGACCCGGTGCTCGAGAAACAGTGGTATCTCGAAACCTACAAGTTCGGGGCCGCCTCCCGCCGGGGCGCGCCGCCGATCACCCTCCAGGCCGTCTGGACGGCCGACGACGGCAGTCTCCCGCCCTGGAAAGGAGACTTCCACAACGACCTCAACACCCAGCTCAGCTATTGGCCGTGCTACAGCGGCAACCGGCTGGACGAAGGATTAGCTTTCCTGGACTGGCTGTGGGCGATCAAGCCCCGTTGCGAAGAATTCACGAAGCTCTATTTCGGCGTCGAGGGCCTCAACGTCCCCGGCGTCGCCACGCTCGACGGCTCGCCCATGGGCGGTTGGATCCAGTACTCGCTCGGGCCGACGGTCTCGGCCTGGCTGGCCCACCATTTCTATCTCCACTGGCGATTCAGCGGCGATCGGGCGTTTCTCGAAGAACGGGCTTATCCTTATCTCAAGGCCGTGGCCGTGTTCCTCGACCGACTCTCCGAGCGACGGGCGGATGGGAAACGGAAGCTCCCGCTGAGCTCGAGCCCTGAGATCAACGACAACCGCATCGACGCCTGGTTCGCGGAGACGACGAATTTCGACCTGGCCCTCGTCCGCTGGCTCTTCGGGGCCGCGGCCGAGCTGGCCGGCGAATTGGGGCTCACCGAAGAGAAGACGCTCTGGCTGGGGATCCTCGGCGAGTGGCCGGAGCTGGCGCTGGCCGAGGACGACGGCCGCTTGCTCGTCGCGCCGGGCTATCCGCTCAAGGAATCCCACCGCCATTTCTCCCACCTCATGGCCATTCATCCGCTGGGTCTCGTCGACTGGAGCGGGGGAGAGGCGGGCCGGAGGACGATTCGCGCCGCCCTGTCCGAGCTCGACCGCCTCGGCCCCGACGGGTGGTGCGGCTATTCCTACAGCTGGCTCGGCAACATGGCGGCGAGGGCCATGGACGGGGACAAAGCGGCCGCGGCGCTCCGGACATTCGCCGATTGCTTCTGTTTGCCGAACAGCTTCCACGTGAACGGCGACCAGTCGAAGAGCGGCAAATCGAAGATGACCTATCGCCCGTTCACGCTCGAAGGGAACTTCGCCTTCGCGGCGGCGGTCCAGGAGATGCTCCTCCAGAGCCACTCGGGCGTCGTCCGCGTCTTTCCCGCCGTCCCGCGGGCGTGGCAGGACGCCTCTTTCGACTCCCTCCGGGCCCAGGGCGCGTTCCTCGTCTCGGCGAAGATGAAAGCCGGGAAAGTCGTCGAGGTCCGGGTGACATCGGAGAAAGGCGGCCGGCTCAAGCTCGAAAACCCGTTCCCGGGCGGAGCCTACAAGGCCTCAGGCCTTACGGCAGACGCCGTGCGTGACACCGGCCCAGTCATCGAAGCCGACATGCGGCCGGGAGAGCGACTCCTTTTGAAGCCCGCTCACATCTCCGGATAGAGCAGGGCGTTCAAGAGGAACTTGTACGTTCCGTGGGCCTGGGCCCGGTTCTGACACCTGATCCCGATGAGGATGATCCGGCCGGCCTTCCATTTCGTATCGACGACGGCGGCCTTGCGGGTCAGGTACTCCTCGCCTAAGAGCCAGCCGCTGAGCAGGACCTCGTCCTCGGGATAGGCGGCAACGACCTTGCGGTTCCAATCGAAGGGCGGCGAGAATGTGTCCAGGGCCAGGCTGTTGACGAACATGGCCGCGGCCTCCTTGGGCATGCCGTAGCCGATGGGCGTCTCGTTGTCGACGAGGATCCTGAGGATCGAGGTCGGGCAGAAGAACTTCGTCCGGTCGATGCCGGTCAGGGTGTTGCGCGCCGGCGCGCCGAATTCGGCGATGGCGAACTCCGATGCGCCGTTGAGAGCGACCAGGATGCCGCCCTTCTCGACGAAGGCCTTGAGGGCGTCGACGCCTTCCTGTCCGATCCCCCCCTCGTACTCGGGAGGCACGGCGCCTTGACGGAACATCCGGGCCATGGGCGACTCGGCGCCGCCCGCGCCGGGCGTCGCGCCGGGCCGGGTGCCCTTGATGGTGTTGATATTCTCGTCGGCGAAGACGATGACGTCGTAGTCGGCCCGCAGGTCGGCCTTCTTGTCTTTCGTTCCCTTGATGTCGTCGTTGTGCAGGGTCTTGAAGAGGATGCCCATGTCGTCGAAAACGTAGCGCGTCCAACCCTCGTCAGCATTGCCCCGCCAGGACTGGAAAAGCCCGATACGCGGTGACTTGAGGGACGCCTTCGGCAGGGCGGCGACGTCGTCGAGGTCGAGGACGGTCAGGTGGAGTTTATCGAGAAGCGCCGGCAGGGACTTCCCGACCTCGGCCGAGTTCTTGACGATGAAGCTCCCGGCCGGAACGTCGGCGCCCTTCAATTTCACCGTCGCTGTCGTGCGCCACATCTCCGCCTTGTCTTTGAGCAGGGCGAAGGCGGCCGCGTAGGACGCGTTGACCTGGGAGTTCAGGAGGACGTAGGCGCCCTGGCCCTGTTTCGCAGGGGCCTTGGGGTAGGGGACCTTGTCGAGCTTTTCGAGCTTGGCCTCGAAGGCCTCGTCGACCTCGTCGCAGGCGACGCCCATCTGGAGGGGCAGAGTCCAGGCGGCGTTGTCGTAAGGGGGGACAGGCGGGCCGCCGGGGTACTGCCTCATGTCGGGGTACTTCTGTTTTTCAAGAAGCGCCCAGGCGTAGGTCTTGTAGGGCTGGGCGGTCTTGACGACGAACGAGCCGGCGCCGTAGAGCCTTTCTCCGGCGACGAAGTCGGCCTTGGCCTGATGGACCTCGACGCCGCCCATCTGCAGGACCTCGAGCATCTTGAGCGTCGTCGGCGTGTCCCGCTGGAGGGCCGGGATGACGAAGGCGTAGGGCTGGCCCTTGTCCACCTTCTCGATGGAGTTCTTGTACATCTGGTAGAAGTTGAAGAGGAGGTCCTCCTTGTGGAGGCCGGCCGTCTTGATCATGCTCTTCGACAGGACGAGTTCGTAGTCGACGATGTCGCGGAGCCGCCACCAGCCGCCCGGCCAGGGATCGACGAAGTCCATCCGCTTCTCGTAGTAGCTCGTCGGGATTTCGGTGGGCTCGATGGAGATGGGGCTGGCGACGCGGACCGAGGCCGCCTCGCTGAGGATGCCCATGACGTTGTGGAGCCAGGACGTGTCGTCGCAGGCGCCGATCCACCAGGCCGTATAGGACCGTCCGTTGACGACGCCGCTGTAACCGTGCTTCTGGAGGTCGTAGCCCATCTCCGTCCCGATGAGGTTGACGCCCCGCCAGACCATGGGTTGGATGTTGGGCAGGGGCGGGTCCATGAACGGCGGGATGAAGAGCCGGGCGCCGTTACTGCCCTGCTGGTGCTCGTCGACGTGGATCTGGGGCAGCCAGTCGTGGTAGAGGACCTTGGTCACGGCCCTTGTCTCGGGCAGGTTGAACATGTACCAGTCGCGGTTATTGTCGTGCCCGGCGTAATGATGGTAGAGCCAGGGCATGTTGCCGCCCTCGTACTGGGTGCCGACGTATTTCCGGTACCAATCGACGACCATCTGGTTGCCGTCCGGGTTATGGCTCGGGACGAGGAGGACGATGACGTCGTTGAGGATCTTTCCGGCGTCGAAGAAGGTCCGGCCGGTGACGAGGTCGTAGGCGAGCTCCATCGACATCTGGGAGGCGGCGATCTCCGTCGCGTGGAGGGAACAGGTGATGAGGACGATGGCCTTGCCTTCTTTGGCCAGCTTGCGGGCCTCCTCGACGGGCGTCACGCGCGGGTCGCGGAGCTTGTGGGTGATCTCCCGCCAGCGGTCGAGCTTGGCCAGGTTCTCGGGGGTCGATATGGCGGCCATGATCATGGGCTTCTTGAGCACCGACTCGCCGATCGTGAAGAGCTTGATCTTCGGGGATTCCTGGGCCAGCTTCTCGAAGTAGGCCTTGATCTGGGAGTAATCGGCAAGCTTGCGGTCCTCGCCGACCTTGTGGCCGAGGAACTTGTCCGGCGGCGTCTGGGCCGCGAGTCGGCCGACGGCCAGGAAGACGAGAGTCAGGACGAGCAGCGTCCGGGTCATGATCGGAGATTTATTCATGGAGACCTCCTGCGGAAGATCGAAGAGGTCTTTCTATCACCCGGGCCCGGGACTGTCAAGGAAAGTCCGAACCGGACTGACGGACGCGTGCGATCAGGGCATGGAGAGGGTATCGTGGGCGACGAGGAGCATGCCCTGGACCGGGACGCCGTAGGGGCAGGCAGCTTCGCAGGGAGCGCCGCAGTCGCGGCAGACGTCGGCCCGGACGCCGGGGATGTCCGCGAGCGTCTCGGCCTTCTCCGGGCAGTGCATCATCAGGCAGTCGATGTATTCGGTCTGGAGTTCCTCCAGGGCCTTGCGGGCCCTCTTGAGGAAGCCCTCTTTGGTTTCGCCTTTGGTGGCCTCGAGCTTGGTCGCGATGAAGACCTTCTTGCGGTCCATGTCTTTAATGACCTTGGCCAGGACACGATGGTGACCCGGGTACTCCTCGGCCGTGTCGAAGTAGTTCAGGCCCGACTCGTAGGCGGCCCGGATGATACCTTTGATCCTCCATTCACGCCGATGCGTCATGACCGGATTTTGTGGCGAAAGATAACAGGGGAGCGGCCTGAAATCAACTGGGAGTCCTACTTCTTGAGCCTGTCGAGCTCCTTGATGATCCCCTTTGCCTTATCGGCGAGCGCCGAGTATGGTTCGATCTCAATAAGCTTTTGGAAGGATTTTCTGGCCAGGTCGTAATTTTCCTGGCTCATGGAGATGAGCCCAAGCTTGTAATGGGGCTCACCCCAGCCCGGTGAGATCTCGGCCGAGATCCGATAATATCGGGCCGCCTCCTCCAGATTTCGTTCGGCGAAAAGGACCTCTCCCAAATTGAAAGGTACTTCTGCGTCGATTGGGGACAGGACGACCGAAGCCTTCCAATACTTGACGGCAGATAGCCGATCGCCCTGTTTCAAGAAGCATTCTCCCATTCGGGCCATGGCCCGGGCCGTCAGCGCCTTATCGCGGGGATCTGCCGAGGTTTTATCGACAAAAATCTGATAATGCTTGACGGCTTCTTCCAGGTCGCCCTTCTCCATCAAGCAATCGGCGATCGCGAGCATCACCATGACGGCTTCGGGGTCCTGTTCGAGATATTGCCTGTAGAGGGCCATCGCTTCGTCGTATTTTTGCAGGATGGCCAGGCCATCGGCTCTTTCAAGAAGACCGGGCGCCAGGGTGTTCGTGCCTTGCTCCAGCTCCTCCAGGACCAATTCCACTCTAGGGTTGTCCTGGAGCTGATAGATCCTGCACTCCCGGCTGGCCGAATGGAATCCCTCCGCGGAGGCCGTAATCTCCCATGTTCCCGCGGCTAGGCCGTTGTAATTCCAACTCCCTTTCTTGTTGGCCTTGGTCTCGAATACCGCCGATTCCCTGCTCGTGGCCCTGGTCACATTTCCTCTGCTGCTGAGCTTTTCTGATTCCAAGAATCGGAGAACAACCTTTGCTGAAGCAATGGGACGCCCATCCTCATTTTTAACGAAACCGGTCAAACGGCCCTTTCCGAGACCTGCCTGACCGGCAAGGGAAACGCCCCACAAGGCCAGGGCAAGAACGAACGAACCGAATTTTCGCCCTGCGCGCAAGCGAGTTCCCTCCCTGAAAAACATGTCGCTGTCCTCGCTAGACGGGGAGGTAGCGGTGCCCTACGTTTTTCAGATTCATGATTCCTCCCTCGGCGCGATCGCGTAAAGACCGGATCTCAAGGGCCAAGGATAGCAGGGGAGGGGTTGGAAATCAATTCGCCCACGTCTTCGAACAGGCGGCCCTGATGACGGCCGCGGGAGCGGGGAGTACGAATAGCGGGTCATCTCAAGAAGGGAGGCGGTCTGCCGTCGTCCGGGCAGTTCCTCAGCCGCGCGGAGCAGTCATCCAGGGGGAAGGCCCTGTTCTGGTAGTTTTTTTGGTTCTTGACTACGACTCGTGGCCGGCGATATCATCATTTTGTGAGGGGTGGCATCGGTTCCAAGCCTTGTGGGCCGGATTTGTGCGCGTTGCGAAAAAGGAATTTAAGGAGGTCATTGTGAAAAAAATAAAATCGACAAAGCCTTTGTCGATTACTTTCTTTTTAAGCGGTATATGGGACATCATTGCAGGACTCGTTTACCTATTTATGATCGGAACGGTCTTTACAGAGCCACCGGTTCACCGTTTCTACGCCATATTCATTGCATCATTTTTGTTTTGCTTTGCCTACTTGCAAATCCTCTCCGCTTTCAACATTCGACGTTATCTTTTAAATATAGGTTGTGTGACCATAGGAAGGATCTTCTATGTGGTTTTGTTGTTTGCTTATATTCTCGGCATCCCAGGTTTTCCGAAGACATTCTTGTGGACTGGCATTGTTGACTTACTTTGGTCGATTCTCTATATCGGGCTGACATTGATAAGTGATGAGATTCGTCTAAAGGATTTGTTCCTCCCCCACAAGGGAGGCGGCTGATTGGTTGAGTCAGTATCTATCTAACTAACGAAAGGGGAAAAAATGTCCAGAGAAATGAATGTTAGGTGGGGGTGGCTCAAGGGAATGTATATTTTCACCATCATTCATGCAGGGGGATCAGGTTTGGGAATAATTCTAATCCCAAGTATCGTACGATCTATCTTTGGCTGGCCGAGTCAAGATCCTATCGTTTTTGGAATCTGTGGCAGCGTCTGGGTTGCGTTCGGCCTCCTATCCATATTAGGTCTCCGGTCTCCTCTAAAATATTCGCCAGTTTTGTTGTTACAACTGAGCTATAAGGTGGTCTGGTTCATTGGTGTTTTGCTCCCTGTTCTGATTGCGGGCAAATTTCAGGTCTATGTGATAGCGTATGTCGTGTTTTTCGCCGTCTATATCATTGGAGACTTGATAGCAATACCCTTTTCATACGTCTTTGCGAAACAGTCAGATCGTTAGAATCAACTTGGGTATCAGCGCCGGCCGTCTGTAAGAACTGGTAAGAGGCCGGGGCGTAAAATGCCGGGATGAGAGGCGGGATGATCAGAAAAAATGTATAATAGGGATCGACCGTGCTAGACGGGGAGGTAGCGGTGCCCTGTGGCCCACAATCCGCTCCAGTGGGGTCGAATCCCCTGCCGAGGCTTCCCTCTTTCTGGCCGGTGCCCTTGCACGTGGCGTTGAAGGCCGGGGCCCTGCGCGAAGGGCTTCCCGCGAACTCCGTCAGGACCGGAAGGTAGCAGCGGCAACGGGACGGTCCCTTGTGCGGCAGTCAGCCTCGCCTGAGCCGGCGGCTCGGGACACGCAGGGAGAGTGCTGTCGGAGCAGGGTGCACGGTCGCTTTTTTTTCCTGCCGCGCCTGCCGGATTTACAAGCCCATTTTCTTGAGCAGGGCGGCGATATCCCGCTTCGCCTGCTCCCCGACCGGGAGAAGCGGAAGCCGGGCCGGCCCGCCGTAATAGCCCCGGAGGTCCTGGGCATACTTGAGCCCGGCGATGCCGTAAACTTCCATCAGCGCCTTGTTGAGGGGGACGAGGTCGAGTTGGAGCCGGCGGGCTTCGTCTTTCTTCCCGGCCTTGAACAGCCTGAAGATCTCGGCGCTCATCTCCGGCGCGGCGTTGGCCACGGCCAGGATGGCGCCGCACGCCCCCATCTCCAGGCCCGGGTAGATGACGTGCCCCGAACCCAGGAAGTAATGGAAACGGTCGGGCACTTCGCGGACGACCTCGCCCAGGAAGGCCAGACTGCCCGAACTCTCCTTGAGCCCGATGATGTTCGGATGCGGGGCCAGATCGATAATGAGCTGGGGCTCGAGGGAAATGCCGGTGTTCTGGGGCATGTTGTAGATGAGGACCGGCAGCTTGCTCGCCTCGGCCACGGCCCAATAGTGCGTTTTAAGCGCCTCGCGCGTCATCTTCGACTTGAAGTAGGAGGGCGGCCGGACGAGGGCCGCGGCGATCCCGCGGCCGGCCAGGCTGTTGGTGAAGTCGATCGTGCCCTTGGTCGATTCGCGGGCCGTCCCGACGAGTATCTTTTTTTCCGGCGTGGCGGCCGCGACGACGGCTTCGACGAGTTGTAACGATTCCCCATCCGTCAGGGAGACGCTCTCCCCGGTCGAGCCGAGGACGAGATATCCCGCGAGGTCCGTGCGATTGTACTTTTGGACGTTGTCCCGGAGCTTGTCCGCCGCGATCTCGTCCCCGGCGAAGGGGGTGGTTAGGGCGGCGTAGACGCCTTCGAGGGGTTTGCTCAAGTTCTCTCTCCTTTTCGCGATTCCCGGACGGCCCTCTCGATCTCCCGGAGTTCGGCTTCTCCGAGCCCGAAATAGTGGCCGACCTCGTGGAGCACGGTGTCGCGGACGTGGTCCTTGATATCGTCGTCGGTCCGCGAGATCGACTCGATCGGCCGCTGGTAGATGACGATGACATCGGGCGGGAGGTTGCCGTAGGAACCGGGGCTCCGATGGGGGTAGGGGACGCCGTGATAAAGCCCGAGCAGGGAAGTCCCCGGGGGGCAATCGTCCTCGACCATGACGGTGACGTTGTCGATGAGCTTGCGGAAGCCTTTGGGGATCTCGGCCAGGGCCTCTCCGACGAGCTCCTCGAAGCGGGCCCGGTCTATGGACGGCCGGAACGGGCTCCGGCCGAAGGGGTTCGGCTTCCGCGTCATTTTTCGATGCCCTCGCGGGCCTTGATGCCCCGGTCGTAATAGTGTTTGAGGGCCGTCATTTCGGTGACGAGATCGGCCCGGGCGATGAAGGAATCCGGGGCGTAACGCCCGGTCAGGACGACCTCGACGCCGGCCGGGCGCTTGTCGAGGAAGTCCAGAACCTCTTGTTCGGGCAGGATCTTGAAGTGGACGGCCGTGTTGACCTCGTCCAGGACGACGATCCGGTAGTCGCCTGAGAGCATGGCCTCGAGCGCCTTTTCGAGCCCGGCCCTGGCCCGGGTGACGTCTTCGTCGTCCGGGCTGTCCTTGACCGTGATGAAACCTTCGCGTCCGAACCGCTCGATGCGGACGAGGGGAGCGAGTCGTTTCGCGGCTTCGACCTCGCCCGTCGGCTGTCCCTTGAGGAACTGGCCGATATACGTCCTGAAACCGCGGCCGGCCGCCCGAAGGGCGAGGCCCAGGGCCGCGGTCGTCTTGCCCTTGCCGTTCCCTGTGTAGACCTGGATGTAGCCGGCCATTGCGTCTATTCTTGAATAATCCGCCCGTCTTGTCAAAATTTCGTTCGTCCATGCTATAATCGGGCCATGCTCGACGCGAAATTCGTTTTGGAAAACCTTGAATCGGTTCAGAATCGGCTCGCGGCGAGAGGCCCGCGGATAAGCCTCGAGGAGTTCGTCCGCGTCTCCCGCGAGAAGAAGGCCGTCCTCAAGAAAGTCGAGGACCTCAGGGCCGAGAAAAACAAGGCTTCCGAAGAGGTCTCCCGGTTGAAGAGGGAGGGGAAGGACGCCTCGTCCTTGATCGCGGACATGAGAAAGGTCGGCGACGCAATCGCCGGGCTCGAGGAGAGGCTCAGGGCCTTCGAGGACGAAATCAAGACGACCCTCCTCAATATCCCCAACATCCCTCACGAATCCGTTCCCGTCGGCCGCGGGACCGAAGATAACAAGGAAGTCCGGCGCTTCGGGAACCGGCCGGAACTCGGCTTCAAGCCGCAGGCCCACTGGGACGTCGGCGAGAAGCTCCGCATCCTCGACTTCGAGCGGGCGGCCAAGATCACGGGTTCGCGATTCGCGCTCTACTTCGGCGCGGGCGCGCGTCTCGAGCGGGCCCTGATCAATTTCATGCTCGACATGCACACGCGGGAGCGCGGCTTCACCGAGGTCCTGCCGCCCTTCATCGCCAACGCCGAGAGCCTGACCGGCACCGGGAACCTGCCCAAGTTCAAGGAGGACCTGTTCAAGCTCGAGGGCTTCGACTGGTACCTCATCCCGACGGCCGAGGTGCCGCTGACGAACATCTACCGAAACGAGATCCTCGACGGCCAGGTCCTGCCGACGCGCTTCGTCGCCTACACCCCCTGCTTCAGGAGCGAGGCGGGGTCTCACGGGAAAGACGTCCGCGGCCTTATCCGCCAGCACCAGTTCAACAAGGTCGAGATGATGATCTTCAGCCGTCCGGAGAGCTCCTACAACGAGCTCGAATACATGACCGCCTCGGCCGAGGAGGTCCTGAGGAGGCTCGGGCTCCATCACCGCGTCGTCCTGCTCGCGACCGGAGACATGGGCTTCGCCAGCGCCAAGACTTACGACCTCGAGGTCTGGATGCCGAGCCGCGACGGCTTCATGGAGATCTCCTCGTGTTCGAATTGCGTCGACTTCCAGGCGCGTCGTTCCAATATCCGTTTCCGGCGCGAGCCCAAGGGCAAGCCCGAGTTCGTCCACACCTTGAACGGCTCGGGCCTGGCCGTCGGCCGGACCGTCAGCGCCATCCTCGAGAACTACCAGCGGGCGGATGGCTCGGTCGTCGTACCCGAGGCCCTGCGGGCCTACATGGACGGACTCGAACGCATCTCAGCTTCGAAATAACAATAAGACGGAGGGATGGCCGAGTGGTTGAAGGCGGCGGTCTTGAAAACCGCTTTCCGGTCCTCCGGAACGGGGGTTCGAATCCCTCTCCCTCCGCCACTATCGCTTTTCTTCGTGGGATTAATGTCGGCGGCCATAAGAAGATCGCCCTCGCAGATTCATGAACATGAGGATCATTAGGAGATACAAATGGTTGCTCATCTTTATCCTGATCGTGGCGGCGTCAGCCGGCGTTTTTTTCTTCTTTTACCGTATGTATCATGACGACATTAAGACACTTCGGGGTTTTATTGCTTCCTACGAAAGGTTCGATAAAGCCATTTCCGATCTTTCCATGAGCGGGGCCGATGACATTGAGAGCAAGGTCGGCAACGCCGTAATCGACCTTAGTGCCAAAGCATCTTTGAGACTTTCTTCTTTGATCAAGAACGACGCCGAACTCATGGACCAAGCCATCGAGGTCGCGGATTTCGCGCGCAGAGAGCTTGAGGGTCTCAGAGTCTACAGGAGCGAAATCCAAAATAAGAATGCTGACTTGGATGGGTTGGCTGAGGAGTCCCGGATTCTCAAGGGCAAAAGAAAAGCGGCCTACGCTCGTTTTCAGGAACTTTCCGGAACGCGTTGACACGGCAGAGGAACGCGGGGAGGGGAGAGGAGGTCCCATGAACCCAATGGCCAAGAAGCCGGCGAAGCTGACCGACCTGCCGAACATCGGCAAGACAACGGCTGCCAAGCTTGATAAGATCGGCATCCGGACAAAAGAGGACTTCCTCAAGCGCGACCCCTACGACGTCTTCCACAAGCTGCGGACCAAGGTCGACCCGACGCTCTGCCGCTGCGCCCTGGCCGGGATCGTCGGCGCAAAAACGGGGGAGCCGTGGCACCGCATCACGAAAAACACGGCCGGGGAATACAAGAAGCGCCACCCCCGCCATAAGTGGGGCCCGTGCTGATCGGGCCGGACGCGTCTGGATTTGTCCCGCACCCCGTGCTAGAATAGCCCCACGTTTCCGAGACCGCGGAGAGGTGCTGGAGTGGTCGATCAGGAACGCCTGCTAAGCGTTTGTCCTGGCTCAAACCGGGACCGCGGGTTCGAATCCCGCCCTCTCCGCCACTAATATTTTCACGTGACGAACGTCTTTTTCGAGATCCATCACGACCTGCCCTCGGCTTGACTTTGAGGTTATGTTCCCTTAAATTTGAGGCCGTATGTTTTCGTTCATAAATATCGTTCGGCCCGAGGCCGCATTCCCGTGAGAGAGCGAAAGGGACATCCCATGATTAAGAACCGTCGAAGCCCGACTCTGACCCTCCTGGCTTTGGCCCTGGCCCTCGCGGCCGCCGGCGCCGCTTGCGCCAAGAAGCCCGTGGCCGATTCCTACGACGGGATTCTCCGGTTGTTCGCCGACCCGCCGGCCGAATACCGGAGCGCTCCTCTCTGGGTCTGGAACGACCTGATGACCCGCGACGAGATCAAGCGCCAGCTCGAGGACTTCAAGGCGCGCGGCATCGGCGGCGCGTTCATCCACCCGAGGCCCGGCCTGATCACGCCCTATCTCACGGACGAATGGTTTTCGCTCTGCGCCTACGCCGTCGAGACCGGGAAGGCTCTCGGGCTCCGGGTTTGGCTCTATGACGAGAACTCCTATCCCTCCGGGTTCGCCGGGGGTCACGTGCCGGCGGAGATGCCGGACGCGGCGCGCTCGGGGCTGAGGATGAGGCGGTTCGAGGGTCCCCCGAAAGCCTTCGACGCAGAACCTGTGGTCGTCCTGCGCAAGACCCTGACCGGCTTCGAGGACGTGACGGGCAAGGTTAGGCCGGCGGCGAAGGACGGGGCTGCCTATTATGTTTTCGACGTCGTCCGGGCCGCCCCTTCGCCCTGGCACGGCGGCTTTACCTACGTCGACATCATGCGCAAGGACGTCACCGAGAAGTTCATCGACTTGACCCTCAACGGCTACAAGAGAGTGATCGGCAAAGAATTCGGTCTGACCGTTCCCGGCGTCTTCCAGGACGAGGCCGAGATCTCGCCCGCCGGCGGCCGGGAGGCCCTGAACTACACGCCGGCCCTTTTCCAGACATTCCAGACGCGCTGGGGCTATGAGCTCCGGCCGAACCTCGTGTCCCTTTTCGAGGAGGTCGGCAACTGGCGGCGGGTCCGTCACGACTATTACGCGACGCTCCTCGACCTGTTCATCGAGAACTGGGCCAAGCCCTATTACGCCTACGCCACGGACAACAACCTCGCCTTCACCGGCCACTACTGGGAGCACGAATGGCCTTCGCCCCGCAGCTCCCCGGACAACCTGGCCATGGCCGCCTACGCCCACATGCCCGGCATCGACATCCTGATGAACGATTGGGAAACCGGCCCCGACGCCCAGTTCGGCAACGCCCGCGCGGTCCGCGAGATCCGGAGCGCCGCCAATCAGATGGGACGGAAGCGGACGATGTCGGAAACGTACGGGGCCGGCGGCTGGGACCTGACCTTCGCCGACCAGAAGCGGATCGGCGACTGGGAGTACGCCCTGGGCGTGAACTTCCTCAACCAGCACCTGTCCTACGCCACGATCAAGGGCGCCCGCAAGCGCGACCACCCGCTGTCCTTCTCCGACCACGAACCTTGGTGGCCCTACTACAACACCCTGGCCGACTATTTCGGCCGGCTGTCCGTCGTCATGAGCCTGGGCGAGCAGGTCAATAAGATCCTGGTCGTCGAGCCGACGACGACCGCCTGGATGTATTATTCTCCGGCCGCGGAGTCGGAGGATTTCCAGACGGTCGGCCGGGATTTTCAGGCCTTCGTCCACCTCCTCGAGGCCGAGCAGGCCGAGTACGACCTCGTCAGCGAAAAAACCCTCCAGGAGTTCGCTTCGGTCAGCCACGGGAAGCTCAACATCGGTTCCCGCTCGTATAGCCTGGTCATTTTCCCTCCCGGACTGCGCAACCTCGAGGATTCGACCGTGGCCCTCATTCGCGACTACCTCATCCGCGACGGCAGGATCGTCTCCTGGGTCGCGCCGCCCGATTATATCAACGGCATCGTCACCGAAGACCTCCGGCTCCTGCAGGATTCCTTCGGCGATCGCTGGGTCAACGCCGGACCGGGCAGCGGCTTCGACAAGGTCCGGATGTTCAGCCCGTCGGCCGTCGTTTTCGCCGGGACGTCCGCGAACGGCCGCATCTTCCACCAGCGGCGGGAGTTCGACGGCGGCCGGTTCGTCTTCCTGGCCAACTCCGACGCCGCGGAGACGGCCGCGGGAACGATGACCTTGGCCGGCGGCTCGGCCGAAGAGTGGGACGCATTCACCGGCCGGGTCAAGGCCTATCCTTTCGTCCGGCGCGGCAGCAAGGTGGACGTCGCCTTTTCCCTTCCGCCGGGCGGGAGCCTGCTTCTCTGTCTCAAGAATGAGCGGGCGAAACCGGCGCCGGCCCCCGCCATCGTTTGGGAGGATGTCGCGGCCGACGGGGGTCTCGCGGTTGAGCCTCTGGCGCCGAACGTCCTGACCCTGGACTACTGCGACCTCGTCCTCGGCGGCCGGACCGAAAAAGACCTCTATTTTTATGACGCCCAGAGAAAGACGTTCGAGGCCCATGGGCTGGGGCGGAACCCCTGGGACAGCGCCGTCCAGTACAAGACGAACATCCTCGACCGCGACAAATTCCCGGCGAATTCCGGCTTCGAGGCGGTTTTCTGGTTCCGGGCGGTCAAGGGAGACGCCCAGGATTTTGCGGCCTTGAAAGCCGTGGTCGAGCGTCCCGAGCTCTTCCGCGTCTTCGTCAACGACCGTGAGGTCAAGGCCCTTGCGGGAGAATGGTGGCTCGACCGGGCCTTCGGCGTTTTCCCCGTCGGCCCCCATGTCGTCTCCGGAAAGAATAAGATCACGGTCAAGGCCAAGCCGTTCACCATCCACTCCGAGCTCGAGCCGGTCTACCTCCTCGGGGATTTCCGCCTCGCCGGCGCCGTCCGCGGCTTCGAGCTCCACCCGCCCGCGCCCCTCGCGGCCGGGTCCTGGAAAGCCCAGGGCCTGCCTTTCTACGGGGCGGGAGTCCGCTACCGGAAGACCTATATCGTTCCGCAGGACGAGCCCCGGCCGGCTTACCGCCTCAAGCTCGGCGCATGGCTCGGGGCGACGGCGGAGGTTTTCGTCGGCGGCAAACGGGTCGGCACAGCCGCTTTCGCGCCGTACGAAGTGGACTTGACGGACGCCCTCGTCGCCGGTCCGAACGAGGTCTCCGTCGTCGTCTATGGGACGCTCAAGAACACGCTCGGACCGTTCCATAACAACCAGCCCCTCGGCCGGGCTTGGCCCCGTTCTTTCCAGCAGGGGGCCAAGGGAGGATTGCCGCCCGGCTCGGAATACGGCTTTGTCGACTACGGGCTCTTCGACGATTTCAAGGTACTCAAGGGTGTCGTGCGATGAATAACACATCAGGCTTCGACAACGGCTTCTACCTTCAGGAACAGAAGAAGGCCATCCTCGACCGGATGACGCGTTTCCCGAACAAGCTCTACCTCGAATTCGGCGGCAAGCTGTTCTTCGACTATCACGCCGCCAGGGTTCTGCCCGGCTACGACCCCAACGTCAAGATGAAGCTCCTGCAGGAGCTCCGGAGCCAGGCGGATTTTCTGCTCTGCATCTACGCGGGGGACATCGAACGGAAGAAGATGCGGGCCGATTTCGGTCACACCTACGACGTCGACGCCATGAAGCTCATCGACGACCTGCGGGAGTGGGACATCCAGATCCGGGCCGTGGTCATCACCCGTTTCGACAACCAACCGGCCGCCCGCATCTTCAAGAACAAGCTCGAGCGGCAGGGCATCCGCGTTTACACCCACCGTTTCACCAAGGGCTACCCCACGGACGTCGACGTCATCGTCAGCGACGAGGGCTACGGGGCCAACGATTACATCGAGACCGAGCATCCCCTTGTCATCGTCACCGGGCCGGGGCCGGGGAGCGGCAAGCTGGCCACCTGCCTGTCCCAGATCTACCACGAATACCGGCGAGGGCTCGCTTCCGGGTACGCCAAATTCGAAACCTTCCCCATCTGGAACCTGCCCCTCAAGCACCCGGTCAACGTCGCCTACGAGGCGGCCACGGCCGACCTCGGCGACTTCAACCTCGTCGACCCTTTCCACCTCGAGGCCTACGGCAAGGCCGCCGTCAACTACAACCGCGACGTCGAGGTCTTTCCGGTGCTGAGGCGGATCATCGAGAAGATCACCGGCGGCCCGTCCTTCTACAAGTCGCCGACCGACATGGGCTGCAACGCCGCCGGCTTCGGGATCAAGGACGACGACGTCGTCCGGGACGCCGCCAAGCAGGAGCTCATCCGGAGATACTTCCGCTACTCCTGCGAATATCTCCTGGGCTTCGTCGAGAAGGAGACCGTCCAGCGTTCGGAGCTCCTGATGAAGGAGCTCGGGGTCAAGCCCGAGGACAGGCGGGTCGTCGAGCCGGCCCGGCGAGCAGCCGAGGAGGCCCGGGAGACGGGCAAAGGGAACAAAGGGGTTTTCGTCGGCGCGGCCATGGAGCTCCGTGACGGCACCATCGTCACGGGCAAGAACTCCCCCCTCATGCACGCCTCGTCGGCCCTGGTCCTCAACGCCGTGAAAATGCTGGCCGAGATCCCGGAAAAGATCCATCTTCTTTCCCCGTCGATCATCGAATCCGTTGGGGAACTCAAGAAAAACATCTTCGGGGCCAAAACGGTCAGCCTCGACCTCTCGGAGGTCCTGATCTGCCTGAGCATCAACGCGTCCACCAACCCCATGGCCCACTTGGCCCTGGAGAAGATGAAGGACCTGCAGGGCTGCGAGGTCCACATCACCCACATCCCGACGCCGGGGGACGAAGCGGGCCTGCGGCGTTTCGGGACGAACCTGACGACCGAGCCTAATTTTTCGAGCAAGCACCTTTTCGTGGGATGAGAGAGGATAGATGTTGACGAGCGCGATCTTCAAGCCCGGCCAGACCATGCGCGGGCTCCTCAAGATGAAGCATCCGGCGCGCCGAGCCATCCTCGCCGTCGGGGGCGTGGGCTTCCTATATATCATCACGTCGGCCACCCTGGCCGTCACCGGGGCCGTGCCGACGGCGCCCATCTTTTTCGGAATGGGCACCGATAACTACTACTTCTGGCAGATGATCTTCGTCTTGCCCATGATCCTGGCGGTCTGGCTTGTCGTGGCGGGAGTCATCCATGCGCTGGGGCGGCGGGAAAAGGGCGGGACGGATTTCTGCGGGACGGCGGCGCTTGCCGGCGTCGCGCTGAGCTCATCGCTTTTCCTGGCCTGTATCCCTTCCTCCGTCGAGGCCGCGTTCATGGCCTTTGGCATGGGCCAGGGCGAATGGGTGGGTATCTTGTCCCAGCCCGGCATCTGGCAGACGACCTATCTTGTTTTCTACGCGGTCGCCGCGGCGCTGGCCCTCCGCAACTTCACGCTCGCCGCCCGGCTTCTCCGGAAGAAATCGGGGCTGGGCGCCGTTATGGCCGGGCTTGCGGCTGCGGCTTTGGCTATCGGGGCCTTCGTCGCTTTCATCCGCTGATGGCGACTCCGGTCCGGGGAAGACCGGCGGGGAATGAACTGGAGCGATGAAAAGGGGAACGATGATGCCTGACGACAGGAAGCCAGACGGCCTTAGAGTCCGGGAATTCCGCATCGAGGACTATGCCCGGGTCATGGAGCTCTGGGCCGAGGGCGGCCTGCCGCTCAAGCCCGCCGGCCGCGATAGTCGCGATAATATTGCCCGGCAGATCAAGATGCCCAACGTCCTCTTTCTCGTGGCCGAGGAAGGGGAGGAGGGGCGGATCATCGGCACCGTGCTGGCCACCCACGACGGGCGCAAGGGCTGGATCAACCGTCTGGCCGTGGATGCGATTCTGAGGAAGCAGGGCATCGGCGCCCGGCTCGTCCGCGAAGCCGAGCGGCGGCTCGAGGTCCAGGGGATGGACATCCTCGCCTGCCTCATCGAGGACGATAACGACGTCTCTATGGCGGTGTTCGAGAAACTGGGCTACAAGAAGCACCCGGAGATCATTTACTTCGCCAAACGGAAATATCCCGGGGTCTAATTTCGCGTATCTGGCCAGCAGCTGGGAACCAAAGCCCTGATTCTTAGAATTCTATGACCAGCTTGAAGGCGCGCCGACCGACCGCGTCGGCTTCGGCGAACAGGCGTGGGACGTCCTCGAGCCGGACCTCTGTCAACCAATCCTTGACCGAGAACCGCCCGCTTTCGAGCCAGCTCAGGGCCCAGGGGTAGTCGCCCGTCGCGAAATTTGAGCTCGTCGTGATGCGGCGCTCGCTGCCGAGGCGAAGGAAGTTCACCGGGATGTCCAGGTCGTGGACGGCCATGTTGACGAGCGTGCCTTTCTTCCCGAGAAGCCGCAGTCCGAGCTCGAAGCTCTCCCGGCCGCCGACGCTGTCGAAGACGCTGCCGAACCCCTCCGGGGCGAGCGCCGACAGTTCCTCGACGAGGGCCCGGTGCGACTTGCCTCGCGCGTCGACGACGGCGTCGAACCCCTTCCTCCGGGCCGCTTCGAGGGGCGCGTCGGCGATGTCGGTGACGACGACCCGGCTGGCCCCGAGATTAAGCACAGCCTGGGCGATGCCGTTACCGGCGGGGCCGGCGCCCATCATCAAAACGGGCCGGCCCGGCTGGACGTTCCCTTGATGGGCGACATGGACGCAGACGGCCAGGATGTCCATCATCGCCGCCTCCCCGTAGGTCAACCCGTCCGGGATGGCGAAACAGCCGCTGCCCCAGGCGGGGACGTATTCGGCGTACGCGCCGGGATAGAAATCGCGCTTTCCCCACCCCTGACCGTGACCCATGTGAACGGTGTTCGGGCAGAGCTCCGTCCGCCCCGAGACGCATTCGGGGCAGGTGCCGCAGACCTTCGAACAGACCGGGGCGACCCGCCGGCCCAGAAGGCGGGCGTTCTTCTCGTCGAGGACGGCCACGACCTCGCCCGCGAATTCGTGGCCGAGGACGATTCCCGGCGGGTTGTCGACGTGGCGCCCGAGGGTGTGCATGGCCCACGGATTCTCACCGCCGTAATACCGGTAGTCGGAACCGCAGACGCCGCAGGCCGCGACCTTGACGAGGACCATGTCCGGGTCGCCGTAGGCCTCGATGGGCCAGATCGGAATGTCGCGAAGGGCCAGCCTCCGCGGCGCTTCGAGCACGACCGCCTTCATCGCGGATGGTAGGAGTTGGTTAGTGATCATGCTGGGCCTATACTCCCGAGTAAGCGGAGAAGCCGCCGTCGACGGGAATTACGACGCCGGTCACGAAGGCCGAAGCGTCGGAGACGAGCCAGATCAGAGCCCCGGCCAGGTCGTCGCCCGTCCCGAAGCGGCCCATCGGCGTGTGGGCGATGATGACCGTGCCCCTCGCCGAGAGGCCGCCGGTCTTCTCGTCCGTCAGCAGGAACTTATTCTGCTCGGTCAGGAAGAAGCCGGGGGCGATGGCATTGACCCGGATATGGACCGGGGCCAGGTGCGTCGCCAGCCACCGGGTGAAGTTGGACACGCCGGCCTTGGCCGCGGAGTAGGCCGGGACCCGGGTGAGCGGCCGCGAGGCGGTCATCGACGAGATATTGACGATGACGCCCCCGCCGCGTTCCGCCATCAAGCGCCCGAACGTCCGGGACGCGAGGAACGTGCCGAGGACGTTGAGGTCGAAGACGGACCGGAATGCCTCGGCGTCGAGGTCGAAGAACGTCGTGGGCCCGCCGGGCGTTTCGTGGAGGTCCGCGCGCTCGACGGTTTCCTTGGACGTGGTCGCCGCTGGGCCGTTCCCGCCCGCGGCGTTGACCAGGATGTCCACGCGCCCGAATTCACCGACGACCTTCGCCGCGGCGTCAGTCAGACTTTGTTCGTCGAGGACATCGCAGGGGACGCCGATCGCCCGGCCGCCGGCGGCGGCGACGCGGCGGGCGGCGTCGGCCGCTTCCCTTAGGTCGAGAAGGGCGACGGCTGCCCCGCGCTTCGCGAGAGCGATGGCCATGGCCCCGCCCAGGGCGCCCCCGCCGCCGGTGATGACGGCGGTCTTTCCGTTCAGTCCGAAAATGTCTTTGTTCATCCCAGCACCTCGTCGACGGCTTCCCCGAAAGCCTGCGCCGATTCCACCAGGGCGTCCTCGGCGATCATGAGCGGCGGGGCGATCTTCAAGCATTCCCCGGCGACCCCGACCGGCGCGAACATCAGGACGCCCTTGCGCATGCAGGCGATGTTGATGGCCAGGGCGGTATCCGGGTCCGGGGTTTTCGTTCCGGATCTAACGACTTGGATGCCCGCGACCAGTCCCTTGCCGTTGAGGCAGCCGAGCCTCGCCGCGTGTTTTTTTTGAACCTCGGCCAGGAGGGGCATGAGGACCCCCTCCATCCGGGCGGCCCTTGCCGCCAGGTTCTCCCCGAGGAGGATCTTCAGGTTGGCGATGGCCGCTGCGACCGGCAGCGGGGAGGCCGAATGCGTCGAGGTCATCGCCCCCGGCGGGTAGAGCCCCAGGATGTCCGCCCGACCGACGACCGCCGAGATCGGCAGGGAAGAGGAGATGCCCTTGCCGCAGCAGATGATGTCCGGCTTGACGCCGTAGTGTTCGTAGCAGAACATCTTCCCGGTCCGGCCGAAGCCCGACTGGACCTCGTCGTAGATCGTGACGATGTCGTGCTCGCGGCAGAACGCCTCAAGGCGTCTGGCGTACTCGACCGGGAGGAAGTCCGGCCCGACGCCCTGGTAGCTTTCTGTCATCACCCCGGCGATCTCGCCCGGGGCGATCCCCTTCTCCTCGAGGGTCGCCAGGAACAGGCCGAAGCTCGTGTCCGTGTTCTTATAGCCGTCCGGGAATGGGACTTGGACGAACCCGAGGTCCCTGTCGCCGATCCACTTTTTCTGCCCGTCCATGCCGCCCGCGAGCTGGGCGCCCATCGTCCGGCCGTGGAAGGCGTTCCGGAAGGAAACGAAATATTTCCGCCGGGGGCCGTATTTTTCCAAGGCGTAGGTCCGGGCGAGCTTGATGCCGTTCTCGGTCGCCTCGCTTCCCGTCGAAAGAAGGAAGACTCTGTAAGCCTCCGGGTCCGGGGAGAGCGATCTCAGCATGCCGCAGAACTCGGCCCGCTGCTCGTGGACGAAGACGTAACTCGCGACGAGGCCCTGGTCGATGACCCTTTTCAGGGCCTCCCGGATCTCGGGTCGGCCGTGACCGGCGTTGGCGACGAGGACGCAGCTCGACCAGTCGATCCAGCGGTTGCCCCACTTGTCGTGGATGGTGAAGCCCTCGGCCCTGTGCCACACGACGGGCGGCTGGCCGGACATGGACCGCGGCTCGCTCGCCGCGAGCGTCTCGAAGATGGGAAGCGATTCCGGCACGGGGATCTTCGTCCGGATGGACCGATACCGCGTTTCGACGCGCGGCACGTCGACGGGGGTGAGATCGTAGATGGCCATAGCCCTACCTCAGTCGGACGACCCGGCCGGTCGCTAGGCTCTCGTGCACGGCGACGGCGATGCGCGTCGCCTCGAGCCCGTCCGCGCCCGAGGCCCAGATCCCTTTGAGGTCTTCGAGCCGCCCGCCGCTCTTGAGGAAGGCGACGTTCCCGGCGAAGTCCTCGATGCTCTCGATGCCGTATCCGCGGAGGACCTTGCGGCCCTGCCGGTCGACGGATTCGTGCTTGAAGTTGTTGTTGTAGGTGGCCATGCCTTCCCGGTCGATGCAGGAGCGGGTGCCGCGGTCCTGGCTGTCGCACTCGAAGACACCCTTCGTGCCGACGACCCGGAGGCCCTGATTCACAATGGCCTCGAACCCCTTGGGCAGGACCCAGCTCGTGTCGAACGTGAAGGCGGCCCCGTTCTCGAAGTCGACCTTGGCGTTGATGCAGTCCCAGGTGTCGATGCCATGGTCCTTGAGAAGAGTGCTCTTGGTTCCTGTCGCGTAAACGGTCTTTGCCTCCGACTTGACGATCCAGCGGACGAGGTCGTAAAAGTGCACCCCCAGGAACCAGGCCGGGGAAGAGCGGGGTGCCCAGTGCGGGATCCATACGGTCGGGACTTCGATGCGGTCTTCCATGTGGACGCTGCCGTAGAGGATATCGCCGAGGTCGCCGGACCTCGCGCGCCGCTCGATCGTCTGATGGTCGGGGTCGTAGCGCTTGTGGAAGTCGACTTGGAGAAGGACGCCGGCGTCCCGGGCCGCCCGGACCATTTCGGCCGCGCCCTCGACGGTTACGTCCAGGGGTTTCTCCACCAGGACGTGCTTTCCCGCCGCGGCGGCCGCGACGGCGATCTCGCGATGGAGATGATCGGGGGTGGCGATGCTGACCGCGTCCAGGGCTTCTTTTCCGAGCATCTCGCGGTAATCTCCGTAGACGGGGCAGGCGTACCGGTCGCGGAGCTCTGCCGCCCGCTCCGGGTTTGTCTCGGCGATGGCGGCAAGCTCGGCTTGGCCGGTCGATCCGAGCTGGGTGAACACGTCCAGATGCGTCTCGCCGAACTTTCCCGCTCCCACGACGGCGATCCTAACAGGCATTCCTCGCCTCCTTCCCCTCGACACCGCACCAATCCGTGAGGAACCTTGCCAGCACCTCGGCGGCGCGGAGGATATCGTCCATTTCGACCCGCTCGTCGAGCGCGTGGGCCTGGCCGAGGTCCCCGGCGCCGAAGACGAGCGTCGGCATCCCGCCGCGATGGAAAAAGAGACGCGCGTCGCACGAGGCGACCCAGCCCTCGAGCGGCCGCGGCCCCAGCAGCGACTCGGCGGCCCTGTGGAACGACCGGACGGCCGGATCGCCGGCCGGAGTTTCAAAGGCCTCGTTACGGAGTCCCGCGAGCTCGAAACGGGCGTGCTCCCGTGCCCAGGGCGTCGCTTTAGCTTCGATCAGGGCCCGGACCTCTTCTTCGATCCGCCGGGCGGTCCGATTCGGGAGGAAGGCGATCCCGCCCTCGACGATGCACTCGGCGGGTACGGTCGAGGGCCAGTCTCCGCACCGGACCCGGCCGATGTTCACGACGACCGGGCTGGGGTCGTCGGGGAACCCGGGGTATCCTTTCGAAGCTTCTCGGAGAGAAGCTTCGTACTCCTTGAGGACTGGGACGAGGCCGAGCATTTCGTCGAACGCGTTCACGCCCTCGCGGTAACGGCCCATGTGGACGGAGCGGCCCGAGACGGTGAGCTTGAACCAAGCGGCCCCTCGATTCGCGGGACGGACGCCGAGGCCGGTCGGCTCGAGCACGACCGCGGCGTCGGCCCGACGGCCCCCGGCGATGGCCGCGAGGGAGCCGTTGCCGCCGGCCTCCTCCTCGATGACGAATTGGGCCTCGACGTCCCCTTTGAGCCGGACGCCGAGCTCCTTGAGCGCGGAGAGGGCCAGCAATATCGTAACGACCTGGCCCTTGGCGTCGCAGGCTCCACGGCCGTGGACGACGCCGTTCTTGGACCTCGCCTCGAACATCCCGTCCGGGCCGGGGACGACGTCGGTGTGGGAGTTGAGGATGGCGCTTCTCCCGCCGCCCGCGCCGGCGAGGGCGACGAGGACGTTCGGCCGCCCCCGATAGCTTTCATGCCCGGGGACGGGCGTGTAATCCGGGTCGTCGACGATGGACTCGTCGATGGGGGAGAGTCTTACCGTGAAGCCCGAACTCGAGAGAAAACGATACAGGTAATCCTGCACACCGCCCTCCGTGCCGGTCGTACTGGGGAAGGCGATCAGCCGGCATAGGAGGTCCCGCGCCCAGTCTCCGCGGGAACGGATGGTCGCCGAAAGCTCTTCTTCGAACCCCATACCCGAGCCTGTTCCTTTCATCGCGACACGCTTTCCGCCCTTACTCTAGACGGAGCCCCGACACCTTGTCAATCCAATTCCGATGCGATATCATGCCGGCAAGGAGCCGCGCCATGATCAGAACGGAGAGTCGATGCGTCTGGCTGGCAATCCTCATGCTGGCGGCGGCGGGATCCGCTGCCTGCGGGGCCAAGTCGGCGACCGGCGCCGCGCCCGCGCGGATGAGGGGCTTTCATATCGACATGAACATCGCCCAGTTCCGTGGCCCCTACCTGATGAGGGAATTGAAGACGCTGGCCGACCTGGGCTACAACACGATCATCTGGGAGGTCGAAAATAACATCCGTTGGGAGACCTGCCCGGAGTGCGTCTCGCCGGACGCGTTCACGAAGGCTGAGTTCAAGGACATTCTCACCTACAGCCGGTCGCTCGGGCTCGAACCGATCCCCCTGCTCCAGACGATCGGTCATTGTGAATACGTCCTCAAGAACGACCGATACAAGCCGCTGGCGGAGGTTCCGGACCGGATCGACCAGTATTGCCCGCGGAATCCGGACGTCGTGCCGTTCCTGCGCAAGTGGATCGAAGAGTATCTGGAGCTCTTTGGAGAGGTCAAGTATTTCCATCTGGGCGCGGACGAAGCCTATACCCTGGGGGAATGCCCTCGATGCAGGGCTTACGCCGCGGAGCATTCGCTTTCGGAGCTCTACATCGACCACATGAACGCCATGAGCATTCCATTGATCGAAAAAGGGATCCGTCCGGTCATCTGGGGCGACATGCTTCTCCATCACCCCGAGGCCCTCGATAAACTTTCGAGAAACGTCGTGATCTTCGATTGGCTTTACGACAGGTACTACGGGTTCGGGGAGGTTCATGTGTGGGGCCTGGGGAATAAGACCAGGGAGGAACTCGACGCTGCGACCCTCGATCGGTTCGGCGCCTACCTCTACCCGCTCGGCGACGAACCCGGCCGCGACCCGGACGTGTTCTACACGGCGGATTACTTGGCGGCGAACGGGTTCGACGTCGTCGTCTGCCCGAGCTCGAGCTGTTACGGCGATAGCGTGTTCGCCCCGCGGACGTACTTCCACATGAGGAACACCTACGATTCGTTCCGGAAAGGGACGTCCGGGCCGCTGAAAGGCGCCGTCCTGACGAGCTGGACGGTGCATCTCTTCCCCTGGGAACTGCAGAGGACGTCGATCGAGCTGCCGCAGTTCATCGCCGCTCATCCCGACGGCGACCTGGCGGCCTTCGAAAAGGCTTACGTCCGCGAGCATTTCGGCGTCGACGACACGGGGTTCTTCGTCGCCGCGGGGCGGCTGGCGAGGAGGGGCTTGTTCAATTACGCCGCAGACCTGGGCTTTTTCAAGGACGCCCAGCCGGCGCCCAGAGGCTACGTCGCGGACCGGATCGAGGAGATAGCGAAGAAAGGCGAGCTCGAGACGGAACTCGCGACTTGCGAGACGAGGCTCAAGGAATATCGGGAGGGCCTGGCCCAGCTTGGCGCCTATGCGAATGCGGCGAAAACGGGGAGCGACGAGCTTGGTGCCTGGGATCTCGCGGCCAGGAACCTCATCAACCGGGCCGAGGCCTCGAGGATTCTCCTGAAGGCGCGGCAGAGCGGGGCCGGCCCGGAGATCGCGGCCGAGGCCGGGCGGGTCCTCGAAGTGCTCCGGGCTCTCCGCAAGGAAACTGAGGCGGCCGTCTCCATAGAGGTGAAACCCTCCCGTACGGCGGAGATGATGCAGTGGATGTACGATTCCATGGAAACGGCCCTGGAGAAGGCCGCGGTCCGCGACCACGGCAACGGCGGACGGTAGGGGAGAGGAACGATGGAGGCCCAGAAACCGGGACCGGCGGCGGCCCGCATCATGTCGCTCGACGCCCTGCGCGGCTTCGACATGTTCTGGATCATCGGGGGAGACGCGATTTGCCGGAGCCTGCCGGCGATCCAGGATGCGCCCTGGACGCGCTTCCTCGCCGGTCAGGTCGAGCACAATGCCTGGGCGGGCTTCACGTTCTACGACCTCATCTTCCCCCTGTTCCTCTTCATCATCGGAGCCGTCTTCCCGTTCTCTCTGCTGAAGCGGGCCGAAACGGGAAAGGACCGAACGCGCCTGTATCTCCACGTCGTCAAGCGTTCGCTCATCCTCATCGTGTTGGGGCTCATCGCCGGCGGCGTGCTGAGGTTCGACTTCGCCAACATGCGCTGGACGGGAGTCCTGCAGCGGATCGGGATATGCTATCTGCTCGTCGCCGTCCTGGTGCTCAACACGAAGGTCAGGACGCAGGTCGGCGTGTTCGTGGGGGTTTTGCTGCTCTACTGGGCCGCGATGGCGCTCATCCCCGTCCCGGGGCACGGGGCAGGGGTGATGACGCCTGAAGGGTCCCTCCACAGCTTTATCGACCAGAAGGTCATGCCGGGGAAGATTTCGGCCGAGTTCTACGGGCCGGGCGACAGCCTCGGGGCGGCCTCGACCTTTCCGGCGGCCTGTTCCCTCCTGCTGGGCGTGTTCGCCGGATACTGGCTGAAGTCCAATCGAAGCGGTAACGCCAAGACGCTCGGCCTCGTCGTCGGCGGCATCTTCTGCTTGGGCGTCGGATACGCGTGGGGGCTGGTCTTTCCCATCATCAAGCACATCTGGACGAGCTCGTACGTGCTCTGGGCCGGCGGCTGGTGCCTTCTCCTGATGGCGCTCTTCTATTGGCTCATCGACGTCAAGGGCTGGAGCCGCTGGGCCTTCGTCTTCGTCGTCATCGGGACAAACGCCATCCTCGTCTATTTCGGCCAGGAGATCGTGGACTTCGACGGGATCGCGAGGTTTTTCCTGTCCGGGGTCGAGCGGAACGCCGGCCTCCTCGTCCCGCTCATCATTCCGGTCGGGGCCCTGGCGGCGAAATGGGCGTGTCTTCTCTTCCTCCATCGGCGCAGGATCTTTTTCAAAGTCTGAAGCGCCGACCTATCCTCTTTCTTTTTCGATCTTAATACTATAAAATAACTAGGAATTGATCATTCCCTGCGAGGAGATTCATGGTCATGAAGCCCAGAGAGATCGTACCCGACGTGCTGGCCGTGGGGGCCCAGGATTTCGACCGGAGACTGTTCGACGCCCTGATACCGCTTCCCGACGGGACGAGCTATAACGCCTATCTCGTCCGGGGCCGGGACAAGGTCGCCCTCATCGACACGGTCGAGCCGGCGATGCTCCATGTGCTCCAGGCTCACCTGAAGGACGTCACCCGGATCGACTATCTCATTTCCAACCACACCGAACAGGACCATTCGGGCGGGATCCCCTGGGTCCTGGAGCGTTATCCGGAAGCCCGATTGCTCTGCTCCGAACCGGCCAAACCCATGCTCGTCGACCACCTCGGCCTTGACGCGGCCAGGATCCGGACGGTCGGCGACGGGGAGAGACTCGACCTGGGGGGAAAGACCCTTCGTTTCATCTCCACGCCGTGGGTCCACTGGCCGGAGACGATGTCGACCTACCTCGAAGAGGACAAGGTCCTCTTCAGCTGCGACTGGTTCGGCTCACACATCGCTTCGACCGAGCTCTTCGTCGACGGTGCCGACTGCATCCTGGCCGAAGCGAAAAGGTATTACGCCGAGATCATGATGCCCTTCCGCAAGATCGTCCAGAAGAACCTCGAGAAGATCCGTGACCTCGACATCCGGCTGATCGCCCCGAGCCACGGCCCCGTCCATCGCGACCCCCAATCCATCATCCAGGCCTACCGGGACTGGACGGATGACATGCCCCATAACACCGTGGTCATTCCCTGGGTGACCATGCACGGCTCGACCGCCATCATGGTCGAGCGGCTCGTCAACGCCCTGTCCGAGCGGGGCATCACCGTCTTTCCTTTCAACATGGCCACGGCCGACATCGGCAAACTGGCCATGAGTCTCGTCGACGCGGCGACGCTCATCGTGGCAGTTCCGACGGTCCACGTCGGACCCCATCCGATGGTCCTCAACGCCGTCGTGCTGGCCAATGCGCTCCGGCCGAAGGTCCGGTTCGCCTCGATCGTCGGCTCCTACGGCTGGGCCGGGAAAATGGCCGACACCGTCATAGCCGCCATGCCTAACCTCAAGGTCGAGCTGCTGCCGCCGGTCATCTGCAAGGGTTTGCCGAAGCCGTCCGACTTGGAAGCTATCGACAAGCTGGCCGAGGCGGTCGCGGCGAAGCACCGGGAACTAGGCCTGATGGCCTAACGCCGGGCGGCCAGGAAATCGACGATCTTGACGCTCCCCGAGGGGAGGGGATACCTGCGGATGGAATCCAGGGTGACCCAGCGGCGCCGGGGCCCCGTTTTGAAATCCTTATCCCGCAGTTTGCAGGCATACGCGCGGAGCGTCACCTGAAAACGGGTGTAGGCATGATGGACGGTCGTCAGGCGCCGGACATCCTCGATTTCAGCTCCGAGCTCCTGGCGGATCTCGCGCCTCAGGGCGCATGTCGAGCTCTCGCCCCTCTCAACCTTCCCTCCCGGGAATTCCCAGAGGTCGGCGAGAAGTCCGCGAGAAGGCCGTTTTTGGATGAGGATCCGGCCGTCCTTCTCGATGACCGCGACCACCGCTTCGATCTTCGCGAGCCCCAGCGGCCGAGGCCGGGGGATGATCTCCTGCGTCCCTTCTCGCGCCGCTCGGCAGAACTCCCGCAATGGACAGGCTAGGCACTGGGGGTTCCGGCTCCGGCAAACGAGCGCCCCGAGCTCCATCATGGCCTGGTTGAAATCGCCGGGCGAGTCCTTGGAAAAGACCGTCTCGAGGAAGGCGCGGAGCGTCTTGTCGACCCTGGCTTTGGCCGTCCCGCGGAGGCCGAGGACCCGCATGAGGACCCGCCGGACGTTGGCGTCGATGACGGGCTGCGGTTTACCGTAGACGAGGCTCAGTACGGCCGCCGTGGTGTAGGGCCCGAAGCCGGGAAGACTCCCGAGCGAACACTCATCGTCGGGGATCCTTCCGCCGTACTCACGAACGATCGTCTTAGCGGCTTTATGGAGGTTTCTGGCTCTTTGGTAATAGCCGAGGCCCTGCCATTCTCTCAAGACTTTCCGGAGAGAGGCCCGGGACAGGCTTCCTATGTCAGGGAAAACCTTCAACCAGCGCTCATAATAGGGGATGACCGCTGGGACGGTCGTCTGCTGGAGCATGACCTCGGAGACCCAGATCCTGTAAGGATCACGGGTCCGGCGCCAGGGGAGCTTCCTCCGGTTGACCCGGTACCAAGCGAGGAGCTCAGCGGCGAATTTATTTTTTATCGGTCTTGCCTTCTTCTGTTTTCGGCGGCACGACTTTCCAGTCTTTCCTGTCCTTGGGGAAATCCTGGAGAAAGCCCGAATCGACGCGGAAGAGATACGCGAGCTCCGCGGTCTTCACGACGACCTGCTTTTTCTCGGCGTCCTCCTGGCCGATGAGAAGGACCGTCTCCTTGACCTTGCCCTGGGCGTCCTTCGTCCGGATCCGGACTTCTGCGCCGCCATCCAGCCCGTAGGCGGAGAGCGGGCCGGGATCGTCGATGAAGGCGGCGGCCTCGAGGCCCTCGAGCTTGCGGATGAAATCTTCGACCTTGGTTCGGTCGGCTTCTTCCTTGGTCGCCGGGTCGAGAAGCCATTTTTCCTCTTCGCCGACTTTTTCCTTGACCGCGGCGAGCTCGAAACCGTCCCTCTTGAGGACGACCTTGTCCGCTTCCCAGGAATAGAAATCGGCGACCTTTGTCTCCCTCATCCCGTCGACCGTCCGGTCGAGGTTGGTCAGGAGAGCGCCCTCGAAGGCGACGACCTTGGTCGAGAGGGAAGTCGTCGCATAGAAGGCCTCGCCCTCCTGGTGCAGGGAGAAGACGATCTCCTGGTTTGACCCGGGGAGGGACAGGACGACCTCGTATTCGGGCTTTTCGAGGCCGAATCTCTTGAGGGCCTCGGCATTCTTGCTCTCTGTGACGAACGCCTTGGCTCGGAGCCCCGATAGGGAGTCGAGGAGGGAGTCGACCTTGCCTTTGGCAGCCAGCGCGGCGACGGGCGTCTTCAGGAACCAGCCTGCCTTTTCGCGCTGGGCTTGCCAGGCGATGTTTTTCGCCCGGACCCGGACGGTCTCGACGTCGGCCGTGCTGAACTTGAAGACGTCTTTCTGCCGGAAGTCGAAGATCTTTTTGTCGAGCGTCGTCTTGAGCGTCGCGGCCAGGAGGACGACCCGCGGGTCGTCCTCGCGCTTGGCGAAGAGGGTCTTATCGAGGGGATTCTCCATGCCGACGAAGAGCCGGACGGGCGCATCCTTGCCCTTGACCCAGACGGAGACCTCTATTTTAGGGATCTCGTAAGCGGCCAGGTCCTTGGCCTCCTTCTCGACGACGCGCTCGATGCGCAGGGAAGCGAGGGAGTCGACGACGCTGCCGACTTCGATGTCGTCGGCCGCCGCTTGGAGCGGCGAGGTCAGCCGCCACGGTCCCGCCTCGTCCCGCTCGAAGGTCAGGGTCTCGCCGTCCCGGACGAGACTCACTTTCCGAATATCGCCCGAAGCCAGGCTGATGAGCGTGTTCGTTTTCTCGTCGGCCGCCATTTTATTTTCGCTCCGGGTGTCGAACAAGAGGACGATCGCCATAAGGCCGGTGAAGACCGCGAGTAGGACCAGGGTCGTCTTGAATTTCACAACGACCTCCTCCGGACCCAGACCGAGACGCCGAGGAGAAGTACGGCCAGGGGGAGGATGATGACGCTGACGAGGAAGAGCAGGCGTCCCTGCGACGGCGTGAGCTGGATCGTCCGCGGCGTCTGCGTCTTGGGCTGGATGGCGATGAGGTCGGCTTCCTCGGTCAGCCAGTTGGCGATGTTGAGGAAGAAGTTGCCGTTGCCGGACACGCCGTAGTAGCGGTTCTTGGCGAAGTCGGAGTCGCCGACGACGGCCATGCGGGCCTCCTTCTCCGCTGCTTCGGGTTTGGTCTTCGGTTCTTCGGCGGCCGGCTGGCCGGATTTGGTTTTTAAGGTGGCTACGGCCGCGAGGCCGACCGGTCCCTGCTTGTCCTTGTCCGGCGTGAACTTGACCTCTTTCTGGTCGAGCTGGCGCTCCGACCACGAATTCGGGCTCGTTTTGGCCAGGACTGTGAGCGTCACGCCCTCGGGCTTGGGTTCCGCGATCTCGACGGACCGGGCGAAGGGAAAGAACGTCGCGTAAGTGAACTTTTCGGTGATGGCGTGGGTTTCGTACTCGCTGACGACGGGCATGAAGTAGTCGCCGCCGAGGAGCCGCGAGACGGTGTCGACGACGATGTCGTTCTCGAGCTTGAAGCCGTACTCGGCCAGGAAGGACGGCAACGTCGTCGCCGTCTCGGGGTCGACCATGAACAAGATGCGGCCGCCGTCCTTGAGGTAGGCCCGGATCGTCTCGTACTCGTTCGGCAAAAGGTCCTTCTGCGGCCCGGGGACGACGAGGAGGGCGCAGGCCTTGGGGAACCTGTCGGCCAGGGCCAGGGTCTGCTTCTTCACTTCGTAGCCGAGTTTTTCGAGCTCGGTCTTGACGGTGGCATAGCCGTTGTCGCCGGCTTCTTCGACGGACTCCTCGCCGTGGCCTTCGAGGAAATAGATGACCTTTTTTACGGTCCGGGTGGCCTTGATCAGGGCGTTGGTGACGTCCTCCTCAGTGGTCGTGGTGATCCGGCTCTCCTTGTCGCCGGCCTCGATGACGGTCGTCCCGTCCTGGGTGACGCCATAGCGCTTGACCAGGCCGGGGTTCTTGTCGGGGTCGATGAACTCGTACTTGACCTTCCCGGAATGGTAGGCGTAGATCTTGAGCAGGTTTTCCATGGCCGCCCGGCCGTAGTTCCCCTCGCGGAAGAAGCCCTTGAAAGCGATGTCCGTTTTGAGGTTTTTGAGGACGGTGACGGACTGGCCGGACAGGCTGTGGAGCTTGGCCGTGGTGAAGTCCATCCGGTAGTGGTTTTTCGAGAGGAAGTAGTTGACGAGGCCGAGGATGGCCATGACGAGCACGACGACGAGGAGGAGGTTCCCCGAATAGATGAAGGACTTGCGCCGGAAGCTCTGCTTGAGGGATTTCAAGTTAAAAGCGATGTGCGCGGCCAGGGCCAGAAGGCCGAGCGCACCGATCGCGACGACCAGGGTCTTTTTCTGGGGCCAGACGATGCCGCCGACGACGGCCGCGGCGATGAGGGCCAGGGCGATGGTGTTGAGGTTTTTTTTCAGGCTGGTCATGGCTTATCTCCACCGCCTCGACTGGATGACGGAGTGGGCCAGGAAGAGGCCGAAGAACGAGAAGCTCAGGTAATAGACGACATCTTTGGTGTCCAGGATGCCGCGGGTCATGTCCTCGAAGTGCTGGGAGAACGAGAGATAGCTGAGGACGCTCTGCCAAGTTCCACTTCCTGACGAGGCCACCCAGTTCAGGACGAGCAAAAGGAGCAGGGTGACGAAGGTCAGGAAGGCGGCGACGATCTGGTTCTCGGTCAGCGACGAGAAGAAGAGGCCGATGGCGATGAACGTCGCCCCCATCAGGAAGAGCCCCAGGTAGCCGGTGAGCCACGGGGCGATTTCCGGGTTGCCGAAGGCGAAAGCGAAGATCGAGAGAAGGGCGGTCAGCCCGAGCATCGCGGCCAGCATGACCAAGGCGGCGAAATACTTGCCGAGGATGATCTGGCCGATCGAGAGCGGGGAGGTGTAGAGGAGCTCGTCGGTGCCGTTCTTTTTCTCCTCGGCCAGCAACCGCATGGTCAGGAGCGGGGCGACGAGGATGAGGATGATGCTCATGTTGTGGAAGAGCGGCGAGAAGACCATCTCGTTGATGTTGATCTGCTGGGCGTAGTAGGGGTTCTGGGCCATCTGCATGGCCTGGGCGTTGAACCACGAGACGAGGCTGTAGAAGAAGTAGCCGACGAGGAGGAGGAAGCCGGAGATGACGACGTAGGCGATGGGCGAGCTGAAGTAGGCCCCGATCTCTTTTTTCATCAGGGACCAGATGTTTCTCATTGTTCGAGCCCTCCCGAGACGATCTTCATATAGAGGTCCTCGATGCTGGCGACGGACCTCATCTCCCGGAGGCCGAGGCCCCGGTCGAGGGCGAGGCGAGCGACGTCGTCGTGGAGGTCGAGGCCGCGCCCCCACTCGACGCGGAGTTCGTTCCCATCGGCCGAGACCTTGTCGACGCCGGGGATGCCCTTGAGGAGAGCGGCTTCCTCGGCGCCGGCGCGACGGAGCGTGAGGATGACGCCGTCTTTCCGCTCGAAGGAGGCGGTCAGGTCCTCGAGAGAGCCGGAGGCCATGAGCCGGCCTTCGTTGATGATGACGACGCCGTCGCAGACCTGGGTGACCTCGGGCAGGATGTGGGTCGAGAGCAGGATGGTGTGCTCGCCGCGGAGACCCTTGATGAGCTCGCGGATCTCGCGGATCTGGGCCGGGTCGAGGCCGATCGTCGGCTCGTCCAGGACAAGGACCTTCGGGTCGTGGATCATGGCCTGGGCGATTCCGACGCGCTGCTTGAAGCCGCGGGAGATGTTCTTGATGAGCCGGCGGCTGACGTCCTTCAGGCCGGCGGACTCGACGGCCCGGGCGATCGCCGCCTTGCGCTTGGCCGGCGGGACCTGCTTGATCTCGGCGACAAAGCCGAGGTATCCGGAGACGGTCATGTCCAGGTAGAGGGGGACGACCTCGGGCAGGTAGCCTATGGACTTTTTGACCGCGTCGGGCTCGTTGAAGACGTCGAACCCGGACACGGTCGCCCGGCCGGCCGTCGCCGGCAGGTAGCCGGTCAGGATGCGCATCGTCGTCGTCTTACCGGCCGCGTTCGGGCCGAGGAGGCCCCAGATGCGGCCCGTTTCGACCTTGAACGTGAGGTCCCGGACGGCGACGAGCTCCCCGTATTTTTTGGTGAGCCCTTGAACCTCGATCATTTTCACCTCCGCTGTCAGATTGATAAACCGCCGATGACCGCGAGGAGTTGCGTCACATGCGCTCGGGCAGGGGGATGCCCATGAGAGCCAGGGCGCACTGGAGCTGCTCCTTGGTGGTGCGGATGGTCAGCAGCCGGAAGGCCTTGACCTCTTTATTCTCTTCGGCGAGGACCGGGTATTTATGGTAATAGCCGTTGAACTTCTGGCAGAGGAGGAAGGCGAACTTGGCCAGGTGGGAGAATTCCAGGCCGGCGACGGACCGGAGGACCTCCTCATCGAGCGACGCGGCGGCGACGATGAGGCCCCAGAAGTCGGACGTCTCTTTTTCCGAGAGTCCCGGCGGGAGGAGCGCCCGGCCGTCGGTCGGGGGGACGATGTCGGATTCGACGACGCCGTCCCGCTCCTTGAGCTTGCGGAAGATGCTGTTCAGTCTGACCGCGGTGTACTGGAGGTACGGTCCGGTCTCTCCCTCGAAGTTCAGGGCTTCATCGAAATCAAAGATGATGAGCGAGTTCCGGGCGAACTTGAGCATGAAGTAGCGCAGGGCCCCCGAAGCGATGTCCCGGGCGATGCGCTGCTTCTCGTCGGCGGGCAGGGCGGGGTTCCTTTTCTCGATCTCGGCCCGGGCCTTGTCTTCGAGCCGGTCGAGGAGGTCGTCGGCCTTGACCCCGAGACCCTTCCGTCCCGAGACCTCGAGGAAGGACCTTTCCTTCTCTTCTTCGGATGCGGCGTAACCGAGCTCTTTGAGGCTCTTCGGCGAGAGGGCGACCATCTCATAGGAAAAGTGAACCGACTTGGCCGCCTGGGTTTCGTATTTCAAGGAGCGCAAGCCCTGGACGACGATCTTCTGGAGGTAGGATTGCCGCGTGTCGATGACGTTGTAGACCTTGCTCGCCTCGCCGAAGCCCGGGCCGCCCGCGGTGGGCGTCGACGTCGATATCCACAGGGTCCGGCCGTCCTCCTCGGCGAAGGGCTCGTAATAGAAGTCGCGGCCGAGCAGGCCGAACTTCCAGAGCTGGTAGGCGATGTCCTTGCCGACGTAGGTCACGGTGCCGTCGGAACGGACGATGACCTTCTCCCGTTCCTCGTCCTCCTCGAGACGCATCACCCAGCAGCCCTTGTTCTCGCCTTGCGCGGCGAAATATATGGCCTGCCGCTCCTTGAGGAGGTCGAAGGCCTTCTCCCAGAACTTCAAGTGGAGGATGGTGCTCTCGCAGGGCAGGACGTCGTAGGCGATGCCCAGCCGTTTCATCGTGGCCAGGTGGGCGCGCACGATGCGCCGGGAAACATAGCGGGACAGGGCGTATTCCGGGTCCTGGCCGTTCTCGATCTTCTTGATGATGGCCGCCTTCTTGGTCTGGGCTTCGGGGTGCTCGCCGAGATAGACGGACGCCCGGGCGTAGAGGTCCCAGCAATAGTAATCGAACTTGCCGGAGAGCTTCTCGAGGTCGTCGAGAGTCTTTTTCTCGAGCTCCATGAAGCCGAAGACGACGTCGACGACCTGGACGCCCGTGTCGTCGATGTAATTCTGGACCTCGACCTTCTCGCCCTTGAAGCGCAGACAGCGGGCCAGCGTGTCGCCGAGGCAGGCGTTGCGGAGATGACCGATGTGAGCGGCCTTGTTCGGGTTGATGTTGGTGTGCTCGATGATGATCTTGTCCTCTTCGGGGACGAGCGACGACCGGCCGGCGCCGCGGAGGGCCTCGGCGAAAACGGCGGCCTTGTCGAGCCAGATGTTGAGGAAGCCGCCGCCGGCGACTTCCGCCTTGACGACGCCTTCGACCGAACCGAGAAGCGGGGCGGCCTCCTGGGCGATGGCGCGGGGGGCCTTCTTGAGCGTCTTGGCCAGCTGGAAGGGGAAGGTCAGGGCCAGGTCGCCCATCTTCGGGTCGGGCGTCGGGGCCATGTCGAGGTCCTCGATCGCGATCGGATAGACGCCCTTCAGCCGTTCGTAAATCGTTTCTTTCAAGCGGGTTTTGAAGCTGATCATGTTCGGCCACTTATTATAGCAAAATCGCCCCCGAGGGCAAGCATCGGGACATTGCTTGTGGACTTGATAGAAGGGCGGAGATGTGATAATTTTGAGCTTCTTTTTGAGAAAGGAAGGGACCATGAAGAAGACCCTCTTCAACGAACTGCATAAAAAGCTCGGCGGCAAGATGATCGAGTTCTGCGGCTGGGAGATGCCGGTCGAATACTCGGGCATCATCCCCGAGCACATGGCCGTCCGGACCAAGGCCGGCCTGTTCGACGTCAGCCACATGGGCGAGGTCCTGGTCACGGGCAAGCAGGCCCTGGCCTACGTCCAGTGGCTGACCCCGAACGACGCCGCCCGTCTGGCCCCGGGCCAGGTCCAGTACACGGCGCTGATGACGCCCGAATCGACCTTCGTCGACGACATGCTCGTCTACTGCATCGGCCCCGAGGAATACTTCCTCGTCGTCAACGCGGCCAACGTCGACAAGGACTTCGCCTGGATCGCCGGCCACACCAAGGGTTTCGAGGTCAAGGTCGAGAACCAGAGCGACGCCTACTCCCAGCTCGCCCTCCAGGGGCCGCTGGCCGAAAAGATCCTCCAGCCGCTGACCGACATCGCCCTGGCCGGGATGAAATCGTTCCACTGGGCCAAGGGCAAGGTGCTCGGCAAGGACTGCCTCGTGTCGCGGACCGGCTACACGGGCGAGGACGGCTTCGAGATCTACACGATGGACCCCGATCCGGGAGTCGTCTGGACGACTCTCATCGAGAAGGGGACGCCTCTCGGGCTCCTGCCCATCGGCCTCGGCGCCCGCGACACCCTTCGGCTCGAATCCAAGCTCATGCTCTACGGCAACGACATTTCGGACAAGACGACCGTCCTCGAAGCCGACCTCAAGTGGATCGTCAAGCTGCAGAAGGGGGACTTCCTGGGCAGGCCGGTCGTCGAGAAGCAGCTGGCCGAGGGGCTCAGGAGAAAACTCGTCGGCTTCGAGTTGGCCGAGCCGGGCGTCGCCAGGCCACACTACCCCGTCTACGTCAAGGGACAGAAGGTGTCCGAGGTCGCGTCGGGGACCTTCTCGCCGCTCCTGAGGAAGGCCATCGGACTCGTCTACCTGCCCATAGAGGCCACGGCCGTGGGCGCGGAGTTCGAGATCGAGATCCGGACGAAGCGGATCAAGGCCAGAGTCATTCCCACGCCCTTCTACAAAAGGGCCGACAAGAAATAACACGTTCCATCGTCGAGGAGGCATCCATGTATCCGAATGATTTTCGTTACACCAAGGAACACGAGTGGATCAAGGTCGCGGGCGATGAGGCCCTCGTCGGCATCACCGATTTCGCCCAGCACCAGCTCGGGGACATCATCTACGTCGAACTCCCCCCGGTGGGGAAGGAGCTCGCCGTGCGCCAGTCGATCAGCGTCGTCGAATCCGTGAAGTCGGTGTCCGACGTCTACGCGCCCATCTCCGGCCAGGTCGTCGCCGTCAACGGCGAGCTCGCCCAGACCGCGGACCTGGTCAACAAGGACCCCCACGGGAAGGGCTGGATCGTCCGCCTGAAGATCAAGGACAAGAAGGAGATCGACGGGCTCCTGACCGCGGGCGACTACGAAAAATTCCTGGAAGGGCTCGAGCACTGATGAGTTACCTGTCTCTCAGCGACAAGGACAAGAAGGAGATGCTGGCGGCCGTGGGCGTCGGGTCGACCGACGACCTGTTCTGCTGCATCCCGGACGCCGTCCGGCTCAAGCGGGAGCTCAGGCTGCCCGCGGCCCAGTCCGAGCTCGAGCTCGTCCGGACGATCGAGGCGATCGGCCGGAAGAACGCGTACTCCCGCCACCTCTCCTTCCTCGGCGGCGGAGCCTACGAGCACTTCATCCCGACCGTCGTCGATTACCTGAGCTCGCGGGGCGAATTCGTCAGTCCCTACACGCCCTACCAGCCCGAAGTCAGCCAGGGCACGCTCCAGGTCGTCTTCGAGTTCCAGACCCTCGTCTGCCAGCTCACGGGACTCGATATCGCCAATGCCTCCCTCTACGAGGGCGCCACGGCCACCGCCGAAGCGGTCCTTATGGCCCAGAGGATAACGACCCGGAACAAGGTCCTCCTCGCCCGGACGCTCCACCCGCAGTATCGCGAGGTCGTCCGGACCTACATCAAGAACCTCGGCCTCGAAGCCGTCGACGTTCCGTACGGGCCCGACGGCCGCGTCGACAAGGACGCCCTCGGCCGGGCCCTCGACGAGAGCACGGCGGCGGTCGTCTTCCAGTCGCCCAACTTCTTCGGTGTCGTCGAAGACGTCCAGGCGCTTTCCGATGCCGCCCACGGCCGCAAAGCGTTGTCCGTCGCCATCGTCGCCGAGGCCGTCTCGCTGGGGCTCCTCGAAGCCCCGGGCCGGCTCGGCGCCGACATCGTCACGGGCGAGGGCCAGTCACTGGGCATCCCCGTGAGCTTCGGCGGGCCCTACCTCGGCTTCATGGCCTGCAAAAAGGAGTTTCTGCGGCAGATGCCGGGCCGCATCGCCGGGCAAACGGTCGACACCGAAGGCCGGCGCGGTTTCGTCCTGACGCTCTCGACCCGGGAACAGCACATCCGCCGGGAACGTGCGACGTCGAACATCTGCACGAACCAGGGCCTCTGCGCCCTCCGGGCGACGATCTTCATGGAAAGCCTGGGCAAGCAGGGCTTGAGAGAAATGGCCTGGCAGAACGTCCAGAAAGCGGCCTATGCGGCCGACCGCCTGGGGGCCGTCCCGGGCGTCAGGAAAAGATTCTCCGGGCCGGTCTTCAACGAGTTCGTCATCGAGCTGGCCAAGCCCTGGCCCGCCGTCGACGCCGGCCTGCGCGGCAAGGGGCTCATCGGGGGCTACGGCCTCGAGCCCTCCTATCCGGAGCTCAAGAACTGCGCCCTCGTCTGCGTCACCGAGCTGAAAACTAGGGACCAGATCGACAGGCTGGCCCAAGCGCTCCAGGAGGTCCTGTCATGATCAAAGAAATCCGTGAGCCCCTCATTTTCGAATTGAGCGAAGCGGGCAAGCGGGCCGTCGAACTGCCCGCCCTGGATGTGCCCGATAAAAAGGACCTCCTCGCCGGCGTCCCCCTGCGCCGCGAGCTCGAAGGCTTTCCCGAGGTCTCGGAGACGGAAGTCACCCGGCACTTCACCCGGCTTTCCCAGAAAAACTACTGCGTGGACATGGGCCTTTACCCGCTCGGCTCCTGCACCATGAAATACAACCCCAAGGTCAACGAGCGCCTGTCGGGCCTGCCCGATTTCGCCGCCTCCCACCCCCTCGCCTCCGAGGACCTGGTCCAGGGGAGCCTCGAGGTCCTGAAAAGGCTCGAGACCTACCTCTGCGAGATCGCCGGAATGGACGCCTTCACCCTCCATCCCGCGGCCGGGGCTCACGGCGAGCTCACCGGCATGATGCTCATCCGGGCCGCTCTCGAAGCGCGGGGCGGCGCCCGCAAGTACGTCCTCATCCCGGATTCGGCCCACGGGACCAACCCCTCTTCGGCCCACATCTGCGGCTACTCCGTCAAGGAAGTCAAGTCGAACGAAAAGGGGACGATCGACGTCGAGGCCCTCGAGGCGGCCATGACGGACGAAGTCGCCGCGCTCATGGTGACCAACCCGAACACGCTCGGCGTCTTCGAGTCCGACATCTGCCGCGTCGCCGAGATCGTCCACGCGAAAGGCGGCCTCGTCTACATGGACGGGGCGAACATGAACGCCCTGACGGGGATCGTCCGGCCCGGCGACATGGGCATCGACGTCCTCCACATCAATCTCCACAAGACGTTCTCCACGCCCCACGGCGGCGGCGGTCCCGGGTCGGGCCCGGTCGGCGTCAAGAAGGAGCTCGTGCCCTACCTCCCGGTCCCCGTGATAGGGGAGAAGGGCGGCCGATTCGTCCTCGATTTCGACCGCCCGGCGACGATCGGCCGGGTCAGGAGCTACTTCGGGAATTTTTCCGTGATCGTCCGGGCCCTGTGCTACATCCTGACTCTCGGGCCCAAGGGCGTGCGCGAGATCGCCGAGTTCGCCGTGCTCAATGCCAACTACATCCGCAAGAGCCTCGAAGGGGAGTACCACCTCAAGTACACCACCCCTTCGATGCACGAGTGCGTTTTCTCGGACAAGATCCAGAAGGAATTCGGCGTCACCAACCTGGACATCGCCAAGCGGCTCATCGATTACGGCCTCCATCCGCCGACGATGTCCTTCCCGCTCATCGTCCACGGCGCGCTGATGATCGAGCCGACGGAGACGGAGAGCCGGCGCGACCTGGACCTGTTCATCGACGCCATGAAGGCCATCGCCCGGGAGGCCCGGGAGAATCCCGAGATCCTCCACTCCGCCCCGCACGTCGCCTATGTCAGCCGGCTCGACGAAGTGACCGCGGCCAAGTTCCCCGTCCTGCGCTGGGAAAAGAAGCCCTAGACATGTCCGTCCAAGACCTGATCCTCAACCTGCACCGGTTCTGGGCCGAGCAAGGCTGTTACCTGGCCCAGACCTACGACCTCGAGGTCGGCGCCGGGACGATGACCCCCGACACGTTCTTCCGCGTCCTCGACAAGCGGCCCTGGCGGGTGGGTTATGTCCAACCGTCGCGCCGGCCGGACGACGGCCGCTACGGCGAGAACCCCCACCGCGTCCAGAAGCACTTCCAGTACCAGGTCATCATGAAGCCGTCGCCCGCCGACATCCAGGACGTCTACGTCCGAAGCCTGAGGTCCCTGGGCGTCGTCCTCGAAGACCACGACCTCCGTTTCGACGAGGACAACTGGGAATCGCCGACGATCGGCGCCTGGGGCGTCGGCTGGCAGGTCCTGCTCGACGGCCTCGAGATCAGCCAGTTCACCTATTTCCAGCAGTGCGGGGGGATCGATCTTTCGCCGGTTCCGGTCGAGATCACCTACGGCCTGGAGAGGCTGGAGATGTTCCTCGAACAGAAGGACGACATCTACGACCTCGATTGGTCGGCCGACGTCACCTACAGGGACCTCCGCTTCCGCGAGGAGAAGGAGTTCTCGGAATATAACTTCTCGGTCGCGAGCGTCGGTATGCTCCGGCAGGCCTTCGGCGCCTGCCAGAAGGAAGCGGCCCGCCTGATCGAAAAGGACCTTCTCCTGCCGGCCTACGACATGTGCCTGAAGTGCTCCCACAACTTCAACCTCCTCGACTCCCGGGGGGCCATCAGCGTCACCGAACGGGTCAAGATGATCTCTCAGATCCGCGCCCTGGTCAACGACGTCGCCCGGAGATACACCGCGGTAAAGGAGGCGGCCTGATGGAATTCCTCCTGGAACTGCTGACGGAGGAGCTCCCGGCCTCCCACATCCGCTCGGCCCTCGGCCAGATCGAAGCCGGGTTCCGTAAAGAGCTCGCGGCCGCCAGGATCGAGATCGTTTCGCTCCGGACCCTGGCCACGCCGCGGCGGCTCATCGTCGTCGCCGATCTCGCTTCCGGGCAGGAAGACCGTGAGGAAGTCGTCACCGGCCCGCCGCTCGCGATCGCCAAGGGACCGGACGGGGCCCTGACCCCGGCCGGGAAGGGCTTCGCCAGGTCCCAGGGAGTGGACGAGAACCTCCTCGAAGCCATCCGGACGCCCCGCGGCGAATACCTCGGGTTCAAGCGCAAGGCCAAGGGGACGCCCGCGGCCGAGATCCTCAAGGAGGCCGTTCCCCGTATCCTCGGCGGGCTGTCCTTCCCCAAAATGATGCGCTGGGCGGAGAGCCCGTTCCGCTTTTCCCGCCCCATCCACGGCCTGCTATGCGTCTTCGGCGGGACTCCGGTCGAGACCTCGTTCGAGGGGTTCAAAGCTACAGACGAAACGGTCGGTCACAGGATCGCCTCGCCCGGCGCGATAAAGGCCCGGAACTTCGCCGAATACAAGGCTGAGCTCGAGAAGAGCTTCGTCGTCGTCGATCCCGAGGCCCGGAAAAGGACGATCCTGGCCCAAATCGAAGACGCGCTGGCCCCTCTTAAGGCCAAGGTCTACCCGGACCCCGAGCTTCTCGACGACCTGACCCTCAACGTCGAGCACCCGCTCGTCGTCTTCGGCTCGTTCCCGGAAGCCTACCTGAGCCTCCCCCTCGAGGTCCTGTCGACGGCCATGCGCGAAGGCCAGAAACTCTTCTCCGTCGTCCGGGACAAAAAGCAACTGCCCCATTTCCTGGGGGTCGCCGACGCCGCCGCGGACGGCAAAGGGCTCATCCGCAAGGGCAACGAACGCGTCCTCCGGGCCCGGCTCGAGGATGCCCGGTTTTTCTGGGACCAAGACCGCAAGGTTCCTCTCAAGGAAAGGGCGGCCGGCCTAAAGAACGTCGTCTTCCAGGAGAAGCTCGGCAGCTACGAGGACAAGGCCCAGCGCTTGAAGAAAATCGTGTCCTACCTCTGCGACAAGCTCAAGGCGGCCGAGATCAAGGCCGAGACGATCGAAGCAGCCGAGTTGTGCAAGGCCGACCTGCTCACGGAGATGGTCAAGGAATTCTCTGGCCTCCAGGGCCGGATGGGCGGCCTCTACGCCAAGCAGGAGGGATTCCCGGCCGCGGTCCATCAGGCGATCTACGAGCACTACCAGCCCGGCGGCCTCGAGGACGCCTCGCCGTCCTCCCTCGCCGGGGCCGTGCTGTCGATCGCGGACAAGATGGATTCCATCGTCGGGGTCTTGGGCGTGGGCATCCAGGTCAGCGGTTCGAGCGACCCGTTCGGATTGCGCCGCAACGCCCACGGCGTCTGCAAAGTCATCCTGGACAGGAAACTCCGCTTCTCCTTGCCTCTCCTGCTCGACAAGGTCCTGGCCGTCTACGGCGACCGATTGGCGGTCGAGCGCGGCGCCGTCAAGGCCTCCTGCCTGGAATTTTTCGCGGGCCGCCTCCGGTTCATGCTGGAGAAACGCGGCTTCCGCTACGACCTCGTCGGAGCGGCCCTCGGGCCGGGCGTCAACCAGGTCTACGATGTCCTGCCGCGGGTCGAGGCCCTGGACGCCCTGAAATCGAGCCCGCAGTTCGAGCCGTTCATTCTCATGGCCAAGCGCATCAATAACATCCTCAAAGGGCTCCCCGCCGCCAAGGTCAACCCGGACATCTTCGTCGAGAAAGAAGAGCGCGACCTCTATTCGATGTTTTCGATCATCCGCGACAACGCCCAGCCTATGATCGCCCAGGGCGACTATGCCCGGGCCCAGGGCATCTATTTCAAGATCCAGCCCGTCTTGAACACCTTCTTCGATAAGGTCCTGGTCATGGCCGAAGAGAAAAAGATCCGGCAGAACCGCCTGGGTCTCCTCCAGTCCATCAACAGGATGCTCCTGGGGATCGCGGACTACTCGCAGGTCGTCGTGGAAGGGGAGAAGCCGGCGAAACCGAAGGCGCCGCGCTAGGCGCCGAATTCGCTGGGCTTGCCGGGGCTCTCCGGGCCGCTCGGTTCGAGGAACTTCTGTTCGAGGACGACGATCTTGGTCAGCGTCTGGGGAACGTTCTGTTTTTTCTCCAATCCGTAGGGGCTGAACTGCACGCCCGCCTGGTACTTGTAGCTCTTCCCGGCGTTGAACGTCGACCAGCGGACGCGGCCCTTGAGGTCGAGCGGGATCCTTTCGCCGGGGATGGACAGCTGAAGGATGACCTTGGACTTGAATTTCAGGGGTTTCTGGGTCAGGAAACGGACGCCTCCCCGGCTGAGGTCCAGGACGGGGCAGAACTCCTCGTCGATCTTCGTTTTGGACAAAAGCAGTTTCTCTTTCCTGTAGGAAACCGTCGCTCCGGGGATCTTGAACCGCTGGCAGAGTCGCCTTTCAATCCCCTTTTCGCCCATCTTGAACCTCCGCTTCTCCAGGCTTTCCTATCGGGTCAACGGCCGGAGGCAATTCAACGGATGCCTCCCTCTGATGAAAGATATAGCAGACATGCAGGGCCGAAGTCAACCCAACCCGTTTTACTCTTTCAAGATAACGGCCCGCGAGGGAACGAGACCGATGGACGCCCGGGCCGATACGGCCAACCCTTCGGCCGTCGTTCTGGAGTAGGCGAAGGACAGACTGCCGACCTTGTTATAGGAGGGAGGGGACGGCTTCGGCGGTTTCTTGGCCACGAGGTCCTTGATGGCCTTGTAGGCCAGGGCGAGGGCGTCGAGGATGTTGACCCCGCTGGCCAGGGGGCCCGTTTTCGGCGGCGGCATGTAGGGCTTCTGGCCAGGCATGAGCGGCCCGCCGAGAGGGAAGGTGAAGGAAGAGGGCTTGGCGGCGATCTTGCGGCTTCTCAAAACGAGCTTGCCGTCGACATAGAGAGAAATCTCACCCTCCTGGATCGTCTTGACCTGCGTCCCGGCATCGCGGAAGAATGTGTCCCGGGGCGAGGGGGCCGCGGCGACGACCATGTCCGCGATATCGACCCGGACCCGGACGGGTTTTCTGACGACGATATCTCCGGCCCTGAGGTCGAGGATGAAATCGTATGTGTCCGAGCGTTCGAAAAGGTTGTTGAGGGGGATGGTCAGGATGTGGAAGCCCGCCGGCCAATACCCGCCTTCGAGGATATAAGGGCCGAGCGAGATCCTGTAGTAGGCCTCGTTCAGGAGCTCGAGGCCAACTTCGACAGCGGCCGGCAGGCCGGTCGCCGGGCCCTTCGCGTAGGAGAGGAGATTGAGGTCGTAGGCCAGGGGATAGGACCGCTTCCAGCGTACCCAAAAAGCGAGAAAATCCCGCAGGGTGTATTCGTCCAGGAAGCCGAAATTTGGGTCGTTGTCCCGGTAGGTCTCGAAATAGTCGGCGGCTAGGTCTCTCTCCCGCACGACATCGCCGAGCTTGCCGGCCAGGAAGGGAAGGAGGACTCCGGCGGTCTGCCTGTCCTCCGGCTCCAGCTTCTTGGATTCTTCGACGAGGTACTCATAGGCGGCGCGGTAGTCGGGCGTCCGGCCCAGGCGGGAGAGGAGCTCCGACTTCCAGTCGGCGCGGAGGAGAGGCGCTAGAGCCAACAGAAGGAAGATGGCCGCCGGTATGCGTTTAGTCATTGTAGACGAACTCGAAAATGATCTCCAGGAGGTCGCCGGGGAAATCGGCGGGAAGGGCGGGGAAGGGGAGTCCGGCCCGGATCGCCTCGAGCGCGGCCCTGTCGAGAACCTCGACGGAGGTCCCCTCGAGGATTTCGATCGAATCGAGCTCGCCGCTTTTCTTGATGACGACGATCAACCGAACCTTGGCCGTATCGGGCAGTTCGGACACGGCGGGCAGGTTCCAGAAGCGCTGGATCCGGTCGACAACGACGGAGGCCCAGGGCAAAAGGTCATAGCCCTTGAGCGCGATGGAGATGCCGACCCGTTGGCGGCCTCCCGTTCCGCTGCCGCCTCGGCCTCCGCCCCTTCCGTATTCGCCGCCCCCGTAGGCGCCCCGGCCGTACTTCGAAAAATCCGGGAGTAGGGGGCCGCCGCCGACCCCGGGGGGGCCGGGAGGGGTGCCCGGCGGCGCGAGCGCGATTGTCAGGCCATATTCACGGGCCGGCTTGGGTTTGTCGATCATTTCCTGGTATTTAGAGGAGAGAGAAGGGATGGCGGAGCTGGCGCCGGTCGTGGCGGGAGGGGCCTCGCCCGGGGGGGCTTTGGCCGGTGTTCCCGGGCCCTCCGCCAGCTTCTGCCGGACATCTTCGGCCTGCCGAGCCGTCCCGGGAGGGCCTGCTTTCTCCGGCAAGCCGGCGGGTTCGGTCGTCAAACCCCGGCCGCCGACGATCTTCGGAATATTCACCTTCAGCGGGGGGACGATCATGACGGCGCGGACCTCTTCCTTCCCGAAGGACAGGATCTTGACCGTGAACCGGCCATGGTAGACAGCGATCCCCAGAAGTCCGTGGAAGAGCAGAGTGACCAGGGCGCCGACGGCCTTGTCGCGCAGCGGCCGGCCGTTCTTCTTCGGGGCGGGAAGACAATCTTCAAACATGTTTCGACGGCCTAGTAAACTATTATAATATAATCCCTCGCGACAGGGGATAGTTACAATTGACCTCATAAAATCTCCCCATATAGGGCCGAATAGGGCCGATTATTAAATCACTTATGGGAGTCCCTCGATCAATCGGGCTTTAAGTCCGATTAAGCCCTTTTTAGCTTCCAACTCGACAAAAACTCGGCACGTGGCTGGCACCAATCTTCACCTGGCTTTGAGCCACGGGCGATCGTGGGAGCCCTTTGTGATACGGATCTAGCGCGGCTCGCGAGTGAGGAAGACCACAGCAGCTTCCAACCGGCCCAATCCACGCTCCAGCGCGGCGCCCGACAGCCGCGGTCCTCCCCCGCCGGGATCGCAGGCCGGCGATATCATCATTTGGTGATGGGAGGCCCGAGCGCGAAGTCGCTCTTTTCTAGCCGTCCAAGCGGCGACCTAAAGAAGGCTATGGTGAAAGCGAAATGGCATGCTCAAGTCGACACAGTCCTACCTAGTCTCTACTTCGACCGAAAAGAATTTAAAATCCTTATACACGATCGTAGTTTTCGACCGCACTAAAGCTCTTCCCAAATCATTTACATAGGCTTCTTCGACAAAAAGGCGACTCGGAAATCGAATCCCGTTCTTTTCTGCAGTAAATTCGGACGTTATTGTCAGGCGAGGGAAACGCATAAATCTTTTGCCCCGCTTTTTGAAGACATCGTAATTGCCAACACGACTTTCATTCCACACGATCTTCCAGATGTCACCTGTCATTGGATCCACCCACGCCGAGCCGTAAAGGTTGTTTGTTTCCCCGGTGCCCTTCTTAGGCTTTGCTTCTATCACGAGCATCGGCTGTCCTTCGATTATTGATTTATCGACAATTCTATAATTAAAAGAAGCTTGATATCTTTCTCCAAAAAGGCTAACCGGAGCCAATAATGCATTGCCATAAACGACGACGGACGTTTGGAGGGTAGCATTTGGACTATTTTTCTTCTTCCCGTTTTCTTCAAGAAGCGTTCGGGTCTCGCGGATAGCCCGGTTTGCTCGTATACACTGGTAATCATAGACATATGATAGGCGTATTTTGCGTAGCGGTATGATCTGGGCCGAAAGGGCATGACCGGGAGGGACCCACCGCCAATCATCAACGGTATCCCATGGGTTTAGGACCTCAAGAGTGGGATCAATTATTTCCTCGATTTCCTCTAGACAAACGAAATAGAATATGACGCTTTCCAGCCTTCGACAATACTCGGCATTCTTAAGAAGGAGAGCATCGAGGTCAACCGAAACGGGTTTTTTTATTTCCTGAACAGTCGCCGACCTACCAAGCGCAACGATGAAGATTAGGCCAAGAGTTACGATTGCCATTTCTTTTAAGCATAAAGACCGCCAGGAATACACCTCGGCCTCCTTCCTCGTCCTTTCGCTATTCAATAATGATACTTGTGCTGATACTCGAAGGATTAGGATTTCCCGATTCAGTGACCACAAGATTAAACAAATATGTATCGGGCTCTGCATCCGGAACTTTCATCTTTATAAAGAAACTCTTTTTCTTTCCCCGTTGCTCTTCATTGATCACTTCTATCGGAACTAGAAGCTCTCTTCCAAGATATCTGTCCACGAGAAAAGCAGACAATTTTGGCCCCGCTGCTCCAGCTCTTGAGCAGGAGCAGCGGACCGCAGCCCAAATTTCAGTATTTCGCTTAAAAGACTTATCGAAAACTGGCACAAAGTGCGTCGGATCAACCAATAATTCTTTCAATAGATCAACGGCTCCGCTTTTCTTCTTAGATTTGCTGGTAATAATATTATCAATATAAATGGCGTTCTCATCGGGAAGAAAAAGCACGGGGGGATAAATAAGAAGCTCGTCGGCTTTTTGCATGGGAATGGAGACGGTCGTGGCAGCTACAGCAGCCCGTCCTGTTAAACGGTTTCTCAAGACAATCCTACATCGATAAGTCCCGTAAGGAACAGATAGAAATCCGTCGAAATATGCCTTCTTTTTCTCGTAATATGTAAAGTCAGATTCTGAGCGACGCCAATCGACGATATCGTCCGCTCCATTAAATACCATGTTGATCACTTCCATTTTTTGTCCGACAATGTCCTTCAGCTTGTCCAAAGAGAACTCAGCGATAAGCCCGAGATTGTTCGGCGGAGTTGTATCGTAGGCGAATGCCCGCATTATAAATCGTTCCGGCGTTTGCGATAACGGTTGCTCAGCCAACGCCAAGTCCATTAAGTGAAGCTGTCTTTGCAGGTCCGAATATTCAGAAAACGGTTTAAGGTCATAATAGCCGGATTGAGTCCGAACGACGCAATCGGGCCGAGCAACGTTTATAGCGATTTTATGAAATTTACCCACCAAACCCAGTTTACTTTTATATCCTAATACATAATATGTGCCAATCAATGTCTGCAATTCGTTAAGCTGATTCACTGAATCGGTGGCGGGTCCGAGAAAACGCCCGCCCGTAGTTTCTGCTAATTCCCGTAAAGCTGCAATTCCAGTTTGCGCTTCGAGTCGATCGGTGACCCGGCCTGTATAAATGGAATAGGCTGTAATATTCGATGCAGCCAGTTGCTTGCAGAGTTGGAAATATTCAAGGTGGATATCACCATCCATTTTATTTGCTCTTTTAATTATATCGCCGGGAATCCCGCTCGACAATAATATTAAACTTTTCTTCCCAGGGACATATTGCATACTTTCCGCAAACGATGCCATGGCCCAAAAAAAATTGCGAGCAGCAACGACTTCGGGAGGTTCGCTGAAAGACATCCAGACTGTTTCGTCGTTGACGATGAATTTCTTTGCGATTTTCTTTTTATGATTCTCTTCCTTTGGAAATGCATGGCCCAAATCCTGAAGACCAAGAGCTTCTATGGCAGCATGAACTCTTGCCTGATCATTCGTCCGGTATTCGCGGAGCTTAAGAACTTTCTGCCCAGAGAAAGAAAAAACGCTGATTTCGTCCATGGGAAGGACGTAGCTCTCTATAAAGTTAAGAACCGATTTCTTGGCCAATTGAAAGCCCGTTTCATCCGAAAAAGCAAAGTCGAAAATGAAAAAGATCTTGCGATTCATGAGGGGGGCTTGAGGGGCTATCTTCTGGAAATATTGGGGTTCGGTGCTTGAAGGAATAATGAAATGTTTTTCGAATTCAGTAATCCCTTGAGGGATCCCATTTTCATATACCGTAAAATCTTCTTTTTGAAGATCGATTATGGGGCTTCCTCCATTATCTGTGACATTGACATGAATGAGCCTGGGAGAAATCGGTGCCTCTTTTTGGAATTGGCTCTCGGACATATTATTATGGCTAGGGATGGCATTCTGGAGCAGAAGGACAACGGCAAAAAGACAGGTGCCGAAAGACGCGATAACAAACCTATTCATTTAACCCCAATATGCACTTTATTAACTTTATTATAGCAAATGGATCGGGCATAATCCATCTTGGCCTTGTCATCATGAGTTCACAACTTCGGGGCCATCATTTAGCCCTTCCCCGTTCGCTGACTGAGACGTTGGGAAGGCACCACTCCGGGCCATGGCTTCCTGAATCTTTTGTCGTTTGCCATATCTACGGTCGGCCCACCAATCTTCCGAAAACTCGATAGGATAGCCTGTCTCCGTTTGACGTCCCGAGCACTTTGCCCAATTATTAATTGAACAACTTGAAGAGATAGATTTTAGTCGGCCGCGGCGAAGCCGAAAGCATTCTCTCATCATGACCGTCAGGGGAAATTCACAGGCGCACACGGGACTAACCTTCACGGCAAGAAAGGTCTCCTGCGCCCCGGCTAGGATTTTGGGGAGGAGGTGGCGAGGAGGTAGGCGAAGCAGATGGCGTTGAGGATGGCCAGGCGGAGGAGTACGGCGGGAAGGCCCCAGAGGGGAATGATCACGGCGGAAGCCAGGGCCACGCCGACGAACGAAGCCAACAGGTCGACGCCGTAGCCGAGACCCGGGTGCGGGGTCTCGCGGAGGAGGAGCCTGTTCGCGCAAACGAACAGATAGCCTCCGAGAGCGCCGAACGCAAGCAGGAGGGCGAAAGAAACGTACTCTCCGCCGGTCCCCGACAGACCCCCGAGCGTGATGAGGAGGGCAAGGACAAGGGCGCCCTGGACCACGGGCAAGTCTAAGCGGCCAGGCTGTTTACGCTGTCGGGCCAGGAGCGAGCCGAGGACGAGGCCAGCCATGAAAAAGGCGAGGAGGAGCGGGATCTTTCCGTAGACGCAGCCGAAATTGGCCTGGAAGGCGATGAAAACGACGAGTTCGACGACGATCGATGTCAAACCCATGACGGCGACGGGAACGAGGAAGCGGGCGTTGGAGCGCTTCCTCCTGAGCGCCAGGAAGGCCAGGCCGAGGGCGAAAAGGGCCAGGGGCGCGTCCAGGAGCCAGCCCGAGGGGATTCGGCCGGCGGCCTGAAGGAGTTTCGACTCCAAACCGCGGAACTGGGCGGCCCAAAGGATCGAATGAAAGTAGTAGCTCACGGGCACGAGATCGCGGTTGATCCTCGTCGACGGGCCTGAGATCTTCCCGGCCAGATAATCGACGCGAAGAGGGTTGAGGCGGGCGGGGAGCATCTCCGGGCTGACGAACCGGTTCTTGATTCCGAGACGGACGATCGTCGCCGCTAAGCGGTCAGGATCGATCGAGAGCGGGCTCTCCGAGGCCAGGAACACACAGTCGCCGCCCGGCACGGCCACGACTTCGGGGAAGACGCCGCGCAGTGTGCCGGCAAGACAGCTCAGGAATTGAGCCAACGCGTCACTGATGTAGTTTTCGGCCGAGGGGACGGTGAAGCTGAGCACGCCGCCGGGGTTGAGTTTTTTCCGCGCCTCGAGAAAAAACTCGCGCGTGTAATACCGGTTGACCTGGGCCGTCGCCGGCTCGGGCAGGTTGAGGATGATGGCGTCGTAACGCTCGCTTGTCCCTTCGAGAAAGGACCGGCCGTCACGATAGAAGATCCGGGCGCGCGGGCTCCTGAGGGCGGCAAAATCCGCCGCGGCGAGGTGCTTTTCAGACAGCCGGATGATGGCCGGGTCGAGCTCGACATAGTCCACCCGAGTGTTCGGGTATTTCAAAACTTCGGCGGCCCCGCCGCTCGCTCCCCCGCCGATGAGGAGAACATCGCGGATGCCGGCCCGTTGGAGGAGGGCGAAGTGGACCGATTCCTCGGCGGCGCCGGCGTCCGGGTGCGAGAAGACCGTAAGGCCGTTGTCGAAGAGGGTCACCTGCTCCTCGGTCTTGATGACCTGGAGCTTCCCGTAAGGCGTGTCCTCGGCTTCAACCAGGCGCAGGGGTTTCCAGGCCGCTTTCTGGGATGGGAGGTCGAACGCGGCCAGGCAGGCGGCGGAGACGAGCGCCGCGGCGACGAGCCAACGCGACCGCCCGGGCTTCATCCCCGCGAGGATCAGGACCGCCGCCCCGGCGCCGATGAGAGCCCCTCCCTCCCAATTTGAAAACCGGGGTATGAGAAGAAAATGGACGACCAGTCCGGCCGCCGCCGCTCCCGCAGATTCCAGGAGGTAGACAAGGGAAACGTCACCGCCGAGGAGACCGGCGTTGAGGACGAAGTAATGGCCCAAGGGGAAGCTCAGGAGAAAGCTCAGGAAAAGAGCGAACCCGAGGGCGGGAATAAGCCCCGTGAGCTCGGCCGGCAGGATCCCCATCAGGCCGTGCGAGAACCTCAACGCGACAAGACTCAAGAAGAAAAGCACGATCGCGAGGCCGTAGAGGCCGGAGAGGCGTCCGGAAGAGGCTTCTTTCGCGGCTCCGGGCCGGGCGAGACTGCCGAGGCCGCCCCAAAGAAGCCAGGAGCCGAGGAAAAGGCCGAACGTGAGTTCGTTGCCGTAAAATTCCGCGGAAAATTCCCGGAGGAGATAGATCTCGAAGGCCGCGGCCAGGAAGCCGAGGAGGAGGGCCGGGAGCCGGAGCTTCAGGTCCAGACCCCGGGAATGGGCGTGCCGCATGTGTCGCACCGGCCGGCCTTGAGCCGGATCGCCTCGATTCGGTAGCCGACCCTCTGGACGGCCACTTTCCCGCACCCGGGACAGAACGTGTTCTCGCCCTCGTGGCCGGGCACGTTGCCCACGTAGACGAAACGCAGGCCCTCCTCGCGGGCGGTCTCGCGGGCGGCTTCCAATGTGGATACGGGGGTCGGCGGGAGGTTCTTGACGAGGTACATCGGCTGGAAACGAGAGAAATGAACGGGGACATGGTCGCCGACCTCGTTCCTGACCCATTTGGCCATCTCCCGGATGAGGTCCATCCGATCGTTCAAGGTGGGGATGACGAGATAGACGATCTCCAGCCAGGCCTTGGATTTGGCGACGGCGCGGATCGTCTCGAGGACGGGCTTGAGCTCGCCGCGGACATATTCCGCGTAGAATTCCTGAGTGAAGCCCTTCAGATCGACCTTGACGGCGTCGACGACGGCCAGGAGGTCGGCGAGAGGTTCGGGGTTGATGTGCCCGCCCGTCACGACGAGGTTCCTGACGCCCCTTCGCTTCGACCGGACGGCCGTGTCGTACATGTACTCGAAGAACACGGTGGGTTCCGTGTAGGTGTAGGCGATCGAGGGACATCCGGCCTCGATCGCCTGGGCGGCCGCCCTCTCGGGCGGCAGATCGAAATGGTCGACCTGCTCGGGACGCACCTGCGAGATCTCCCAGTTCTGGCAGAACTTGCAGTTGACGTTGCAGCCTGCCGCGGCCAGGGACAAGGCGGAGGTCCCGGGCAGAAAGTGGAAGAAGGGCTTCTTTTCGACCGGGTCGACGTTGAGACTGCAGACTTTTCCGTAGACCAGAGTGTAATATGTCCCGCCGATATTCTCGCGGACGCCGCAGTAGCCCCGTTCCTTATCGCCGAGCCGGCACTTCCGAGGGCAGAGGCGGCACTCGACCTCCCGGTCGGGGAGCTTGTCGTAGTAGCGGGCCTCGATGTGGGAGAGGTTGGGTTTGGCGCCGAACACGGCCAGGCCGGAGCAGACGGAAGGAAGACCGGTGCCGACGACGAGTCCGGCCCCCGCGGCGCCGCGGATGAACTGGCGTCTTTTCACGCGAGCGTCTCCTCGACCGTTTCGATCGACGCGAGGTCGGCCCGGCCGAGGCCCATTTTTTCGGCCGTGGCCAGATAGACGGGCTCCCGGCCTTCGTCCTTGAGAGCGGGCAGGCCTGCGGCGGCCCGGAGTGCCTCGATGACGCTCCAGCCGACGGTGTCGGCCGCGACGGGGTCCAGGCTGAATATCAACCCGCCGTATTTCGCGGCCCAGCGGGCGTGGTAGGAGGGCCCTTTGTGGTACTGGACGATGAGGGCGTCGAGGATCGACACTTTGTGCTTGCCCTTGACGGGGGGCGCGTCAAAGACCTCGGCGACGAACGGGTTGCAGCGGGAATCGTGGTACTTGTTGGGATTGTGAATGGCCCCGAAATAGTTCTTCATCCCGGCCGTGACCCCGGCCAGGCCATGGTCCTTGAGCAGGGCCAGGCTGACAGAGGCCGTGGCGAATTCCGTCTGGATCTTCGAAAATAGACTGCCGACGCTGAGATGGGAGACGAGGTTGGACTCGTAGCCGACGCCGTCCGCGTCCGTGCCGAAGACTTTGATCCCGCTGCGGTCGGCGCTCGTCCCGTAACCGGCGTCGCGGAGTTCTCTCGTCGTCCTGTCCCAGATGAAGAGGTTTTTCGCTTGAAGCCCGCTTCGGGAGAGCCAGCCGGCGAAAGGCAGGGCGACGTCGGGCCTGGTGCTCAGGGCCTTCCCCCCGATGGTGTTGATCTTGATGCCCACACGGTCGCCGGGCCGGAAAAGAGAGGAGATCGCGCCCGCGTCGCCCCGCTCTCCGGTCAGGAGCGCGAACCCTCGGGCGAACATTTTGGTGATGACGGCCGGGTCCACGGCGCCGGTCGATGCCCACAAATTCCCGGCCTTGATGACGACGACGCGCGGGGCGGCCATGGCGAATCCATGATGTCCCTTTTCCCGGGACCTGTCAACCGAGGCCGCGGCCTTGCCAAGAGAGCATGCCTTCGTTATATTAGCTCTGTATTCCGGAATGGAGGTCGAGGATGAAACGCACCCGGGCCTGGCCAGGATGGGCCGTTCCGGCCGCGCTGGCCGTGGTCTTATTATTAGCGCCGGTCGATGGCCTGGCCCAGGCGAGAAAGGGGAGCCCGGAGCTCGCCGCTCTCGTTCCCCGGGTGGACGCTTGGACTCCGTCCGAACCTCCCCGAAGCTTCTTCCCGGAAAGCCTTTTCGAGTACATCGACGGGGCGGCCGAGAGCTACCTGAGTTACGATTTCCGGGAGCTCCTCGTCGTCGATCTCGAGAAGAAGGGCACGGAGGCGACGTTGACCCTGGAGATCTACGACATGGGGAGTCCCGTCAATGCCTTCGGCATCTTCGGCGCGGAGCGCTACCCGGAGAACCGGGCCGTCAACATCGGCGAGCTGGGGTACCTCGAGGGCGAGGCCTTGAACTTCATGACCGGCCGGTACTACGTGAAGATGCTCGGTTTCGGACTCGGGGAGGAGACGGGGTCCATCCTCGCCGGTGTCGGGGCGCAGGTCGCGGCCGCGGTCAAGGAGAAGGGCGCGCTCCCGGCGCTCGTCCTGGCCTTTCCCAGGAAAGGCCTCGTCGCCCAGAGCGAGAAATACATCAAGAAGAACTTCATGGGTTACGAGTTCCTCCGGGACGGCTACGTCGCCGCCTACAAGGCCGACGGCCGGGAGGTGGAGGCCTTTTTCATCGAGGCGGGCTCCGAAAAGGACGCCCAGGAGATGCTCGAGAAGCTCCTAGAGGCCCTGGCTGGGGACAAGCAAACTCCCGAGAGGATCGCCCTCGGCTATCACTCCCGGAACCGCTACGCCCAGCATCTCTACATCGGCCGCGTCCGGAACGTCCTCTGCGGCGTGATGCGCGTCCCCGACGGACTGGAAGCGGCGGGAGGTTCGCTCCTCGAAGCCCTGACGGCTGCCCTGGCCAAGCCGCCGACCCCGAAATGATGACCGGATAAAAACTTGGACGAAGACAGGTTTTTCAAGGCGTCCATCGCGGTCGTCGTCCTTTTCGTCGTGGGGGTCGTCCTGAAGCTGGCCCGTCCCGTCCTCATCCCCTTCATCCTGGCCGTGTTCCTATCCTACATCATCGACCCCGCGCTGACGTTCCTGACGCGGTGCCGCTGCCCCAGGCCGGGGGCCGTCCTCATCGTCCTGGCCCTGATGTTCGTCTTCCTCTACCTCGCCGGCGCGCTCGTCTATTCGAGCGGCAAGTCCTTCGCCGCCGAACTCCCAAGATACCAGGACCGTCTCGGCGACCTCGCCAGGCTCCTGGAGAAGGGCGTCGGACCCTTCAAGATCCACCTATCCTCGGCCCTGGGGAAGCTCGATATCGAGAAGATCGGGGCGGTCATCCTATCCGCGATCGGCCCGTTCTTCGAGCTTCTCGGCAAGCTCCTCCTCGTTTTTCTTTTCCTCGTGTTCATCGTCTCGGGACGGGGGAGGGCGGTCACGAAAGTCCAAAAGGCCTTGGGCGCCGGCCGGGCCGGCCGGGTCAGGACGGCCTTCGAGGCCATCAACGGCCAGGTCCGCAAGTACCTGGTCATCAAGACGGTCATGAGCCTGGTGAACGGCCTGGAGGTCTGGCTCGTGTTGACCCTTTTCGGCGTCGATTTCGCCGCCCTCTTCGGATTCCTGGCTTTCGTCCTAAATTTCATCCCCAGCATCGGCTCGCTCATCGCCACGGTCCTCCGCGTCGGTTTCGCCTTTTTCCAGTTCGGGACGTTCTGGCCGCCGTTCTGGATCCTCGTCATCACATCGGGGCTGGATGCGATCTTGGGGAACTTCATCGAGCCCCGGATCATGGGCAAGGGGCTCGGCCTCAGCCCTCTGCTCGTCTTTTTTTCGCTGCTTTTCTGGGGGTGGCTCTGGGGGATCCCGGGCATGATCCTGTCGGTGCCGCTGACGGCCGTGATCAAGATCATCTGCCAGAATGTCCCGGCTCTGCGGCAGGTTGCCGTCCTGATGGGGCCCTGAGAACCGGGCGGTCAGACGATCAAGGGAGAGTCAGATCCTCGGCCTCGATGACGAACGCCTCCGGCGATATCCTCTTGATCTTCCGGCCGAAACGGGCTTTGAGCACCTTCTCGGCGGCCGTCTGTTCGGCGCTTTTCTTGGACGCGCCCTTCGACCTGGCCAGGACCTCGTCCCCGATATGGACTTCGACGACGAACGTCCTCTCGTGGGCCGGGCCCTTTTCCGAAACGAGGCGGTAGGACGGCGCCGGAAGGCCCGCCTTCTGGCAGATCTCCTGGAGCGCGGACTTGGAGTTGTTGATCGTCAGCGTTTCGGACTTGAGGGGTTTCAGGGACGAACGGAGCAGGCCGCAGACGAATCGCCGGGCCGCCTCGAACCCGCCGTCGAGATAAATGGCCCCGGCCAGGGCCTCGAACGAGCCGGCCAGGATCGAGACCTTCTTCCTGCCGCCGCATTTTTCCTCGCCCTTGCCGAGGAGGATGGCCTTGTCGAGTTTGATCGCCCGGGCGAGCAGGGATAGGGCCAGGGTGCTTGTCGCCGAGGCCTTGAGCTTCGACAGCTCCCCCTCGTTCCGGCGGGGAAACGCGGCGAAGTAGAATTCGGCGGTGACCAGACCGATGACCGAATCCCCCAGGAATTCGAGCAGCTCGTTATCTTCGGGATGGTCCGGGCTCGTCTCGTAGGCGTGGGAACTGTGGGTCATGGCCCTGGTTAGGAGGCCCGGGTCCTTGAAGACGTGGCCGATGGCTTTCTCGAGGCGCTCGCGTTTCACGGTATTCATGCCCGCGGCGCCGTGCCGTCGTCGCCGAACGGATAGGCGACCCGGCCGCCGACGATCGTCATGGCTACGCCTCCCGTGAGGGTCCAGCCGTCGAAGGGCGTGTTCCGGCCCTTGGATTCGAATCTGTTCTTGTCGACCGTAGTTTCGAGCCCCAGGTCGAGGACCGTCAGGTCGGCGTCCGCTCCGGCGGCGATGCGGCCCTTGTTCGGGAGGCCGAGGAGGCGGGCCGGATTCGCGGACAGGAGTTCGACGAACCGGCCGAGAGAGATGATCCTCCGTCGGACGAACCTGTCGAGGAGGAGGGTGACGGCCGTTTCGAGGCCGACGATACCGAAAGGGGCCTTGTCGAACCCCAGGCTCTTTTCTTCCACCGTGTGCGGGGCGTGGTCGGTGGCGACGACGTCCACGACGCCCGTGCGGAGGCCCTCGACCAGGGCGGCAACGTCGGCGGGCGCCCGGAGGGGCGGGTTCATCTTGAAATTCGTGTCGCGCGACTCGAGCGCGGCGTCGGTGAGGAGGAGATGGTGGGGCGTCGCTTCGGCCGAAACGCGGACGCCGCGGCGCCTGGCCTCGCCGACGCTCCGGACACCGCCCGCGGTCGAAAGGTGGGCGATGTGGACACGCGCTTTCAGGGCTTCGGCCAATATGATGTCGCGGGCGATCATGATCTCCTCGGCGGCGGAGGGGATGCCGGCCAGGCCGAGATGCGCCGCGACGGGGCCTTCATGCATCGAGCCCCCCTCGGCCAAGGCCCGGTCCTCGCAGTGGTCGATAACAAGGCCTCCGGAAGACGCCGCGGCCGCGAGGGCCTGGCGCATGACCCGGCTGTTCATGACGGGGAGTCCGTCGTCCGAGAAGGCGACCGCCCCGGAGGCCTTGAGGTCGGCCATGTCTACGAGCTCCTCCCCCCGGGAGCCGCGCGTGACCGCGGCGATGGGGAGGACGTTGACGATGGAGTACCGGCCGGCCTCGGCGAGGATTCGCTCGGTCACGGCGCGGCGGTCGTTGACGGGGTTCGTGTTGGGCATGGCGCAGATCGTCGTGAAGCCGCCCTTGGCCGCCGCCCGGGCGCCCGTCGCGATCGTTTCTTTGGCTTCGTAGCCGGGCTCTCTCAAGTGGACGTGCATGTCGATGAGCCCGGGAACGACGACGAGCCCCGTGACGTCGATCGTCCGTTCGGGGACGGCGTCGAGCCTCGCGCCGACCGCGGCGATCTTTCCGCCGCTCAGGAGGATGTCGAAGAGTCCGTCGAGGCCGGTCGAGGGGTCGACGACCCGGCCTCCACGGACGAGAGTCGTCACCGTTGTTTTCTCCCGCCGACCTTGACCGGCTCGGCGATGAGGACCTCGTCGACGCCGTCCATCTCCTTGAGGCGGACCTTGACGACCTCGCGGCGCGAAGTGGGCAGGACCTTCCCGACGTAATCCGGCCGGATGGGCAGCTCGCGGTGGCCGCGGTCGACGAGGACGACGAGCTGGATACTCTGAGGGCGGCCGCGGTCGATGAGGCCGTCCATGGCGGCCCGGATCGTCCGGCCCGTCATCAGGACGTCGTCGATGAGGAGGATGTCCTTCTTGGCGACGGAGAAACCGATCTCCGCTTCCTCGAGAGTCCCCTTCGCCTTCGAAGCGGTCACGTCGTCCCTGTAGCGGGCGATATCGAGGATGCCGACGGGGATATCGATGCCTTCCAGCTCCTTGACGAGATGGGCGACGCGCTTGCCGATGTAGATGCCGCGAGATTTGACGCCGACGATGACCAGGTTCTTGAGGTTCCGATTCCTCTCGATGATCTCGGTGGCGACCCGGGCCAGGACGCGCCGGATCTTGCTGGCGTCCATGATCCGGGCCTTGATTTTCTCTTCCATACGGTCACTCCTCATGTCGTGTTCCTTCCCCTTGAACATGCATGAGATCCCGCGAAATGTCAACCCCGCTGCAGGAAGTAGGTCCGGGCTTCCTCGACGTCCCGCCCGATGCGGGCGCTGAGGGCCGCGGCGTCGGGGAACTTCCTTGTCGGCCGCAGTCTGCGGAGAAAGCGTACGGTGAGTTCCGCCCCGTAGAGGGAGCCCCGGTAATCGAGGAGAAGGGTTTCGACGCTCAGGGGATGGGGGCCGAAAGTCGGGTTGGCGCCGATGCTGGTCAGGGAGCGGAAAATCCGGCCACTGCGGACGGTCTCCGTGATGAAGACGCCCTCGGGCAGGAGTTCGCCGGCCGTTTCCAGGTTGGCCGTGGGAAAGCCGAGAAGTCTGCCCCGGTGCTGGCCGCGGACGACCCGGCCGGAGATCTCGTACGGCCGCCCGAGAAGGCGGGCGGCCTCTTCGACCCGGCCGTGGCCGAGAAGGCGGCGGATGGCGCTCGAGCTGACGACCCGGCCGTCGAGGACGGCCGGCGGCACGACGTGGACGGCCAGGCCGGCCCGACGGCCCAGGACCCGGAGGCGCTCGGTGTCGCCGCGCTTGTTCCGGCCGAACCGGAAGTCGCGGCCGACGACGACTTCCCTGGCGCCGAGCTTCGCCGCGAGGATACGGTCGACGAAAACCGGGCAGGAGAGCCGGGAAAAGGACATGTCGAAGGACGTGACGACGACGGCGTCGACGCATGTCTCGCCGAACCGTTCCAGCCGCTTCTCCGGAGTGTCGATCATCCTGACCGACCTCTTGCCGAGGGCGCGCTCTGGATGGGGGTCGAACGTCAGGACGAGGGACCGAAGGCCCCGCTTTTCGGCCAGGGCGCAGAGCTTGGACAGGATCTTCCGGTGACCGAGGTGGAGGCCGTCGAAATTGCCCACGGCCACGGCGGCGGGGCGGGGGAGGAGGCGGGCGTCGTCGAGGCCGCGATAAACGACCATGCGGCTACATCTTTACGATGTCGGCTTTCTTGAGGTAGGTCAGCTTGAGCTGGTCGATCACACCATCGAGGAATTTCTGTTCCTCGGCTTCGAGATTGCCCTTCGTCCGGTCCTTGAGGAGGTCGAGGAGGTCGATGTTCCGCTTGGCCAGGCCCAGGTTTTCGTGGCGCTCGCCCGTCGCCGGGTCCTCCACGAGGCCGAGCTGGACCAGAGCGGGGAAATAGAGGAGGAGGACGACGGAGCTGAATTCGAGGGGGGGGAGGAACTCCGGACCCCCGGGAGTCTCGGCGTCGTCCTTGATTTTCGCGTCGTCGTCGGTCATGGCCTCACGGGTTCCCATCTTACAATTACGAGGCCGAAATTACAAGGCTGTTCGGCGGAATTGACACGGCGCGGGACAGGGGATAAACTCCGGTCAGGAAAGAGGAGATGATAAGAACCTATGGGCTCCTCGTCTTGCTGCTCGTCCCGCTGGTCCGTCCGGGATGGGCGCAGTTCACCGCCGCCGAGCTCGCGGAACGGTCCCGCTGGGAATCCTTCCTCCGGGAGGCCGAGGTCGTCGAACAGGAACAACTCGCCCGCGAACAGGGCGTGACCAAGCCATGGAAGCTCACCCTGCGGCAGGGGGACGTCGTCCGCCACGCCCTCTGGAAGAATCCGAGCGGTATAAAAGGGGGATTCCTGGAGGGCTGGAAATACGAGATCGCCGCCTACCGGATGGACAAGCTGTTGGGCATCGACATGGTCCCGCCGACGGTCGAAAAAGAGTTCCTCGGGTCCTCCGGGTCGGGCCAGCTCTGGATCGAAGGCACGTCCCTCTACCGGGACATGCTCGCGGAGGGCAAGAGCCGGGAACCTTTCCGGACGGAGGGCTGGAAGAAGGCGGGCTATATCGCCCAGCTGTTCGACGACCTGATAGGCAATGAAGACCGCCACCTGGGGAACGTGCTGGTCACGGGCGACTTCCGGGCGCTCCTCATCGACCATTCGAGGACGTTCCGGACGATGAAAAGCTTTGTCGAGGGTTTGCCGTTTTCGGACAAGAATACCCCCTCCGTGAACCTGATGCGAAAGTTGCCGCGGTCCTTGGTGGATCGGGTCTCGGCCCTGAGCGAGGGTGAAGTCCGGGAAGCCGTAGGGGAGTTGTTGTCGGACGAGGAGCTCCGGGCGGTCATGGCTCGGAAGAAGCTACTTGTCGCCGAGATCCAGAAGATCATCGTCCGGTTCGGCGCCGGCGACGTCCTGTACTGAAAAACAAGATGGTCTTGGGCCTCGGCCGCGGTAACGCAGGGGCTATGAGGCGGCCGACGCCGGCTTATTCCTGAGGATGAGCGCGGCCCTGATGAATTCGTCGAGGTCGCCGTCGAGAACCTTGTCCGTGTCGCCGGTTTCGACCCTGGTCCGCATGTCTTTGATCATCCGGTAGGGGTGGAGGACGTAGGACCGGATCTGGTTCCCCCAGGCGATTTCGGATTTCGCGTCCTCGAGAGCGTCGATCTTGACCCGCTTATTTCGCTGTTCGAGCTCGTAGAGCCGGGCCTTGAGGACCTTCATGGCCGAGGCCTTGTTCTTGTGCTGGGAACGCTCGTTCTGGCACTGGACGACGATGCCGGTCGGGATGTGGGTGATGCGGACGGCCGAGTCCGTGGTATTGACGTGCTGGCCGCCCTTGCCGCCCGAGCGGTAGGTGTCGATCCTGATATCGTCCGGGTTGATGTTGATCTCGATGTCCTCGTCGACTTCGGGGTAGACGAAAACTGCGGAGAACGACGTGTGCCGCCTCTTGGCGGCGTCGAAGGGGGAGATGCGGACCAGGCGGTGGACGCCAGTCTCCTGGCTCAGGTTTCCGAAGGCGTAGTCGCCTTCGATCCTGACGGTCGCGCTCTTCAAACCCGCTTCGTCTCCGGGCTGCTGGTCGAGGATTTCCACCTTGAATCCCTTCCGCTCGGCATATCGAAGGTACATCCGAAGGAGCATCTGGGACCAGTCCTGGGATTCGGTCCCGCCGGCGCCCGGGTGGATCGTCAGGATGGCGTTCCGGGGGTCGTCTTCGTCATAAAAAAGCGCCCGGAGCTCTGCCTCCTGCAGGTTCTTGTCCAGCCGGCCGATCCCGGCCTCGGTTTCCGCCTCGACGTTTTCGCCTTCCCCGGCGAGCTCCATGAGGACTTCGAGCTCTTCTTTCTGGCCGAGGATCTGCTTGAAGAACTGGATGTCCTTTTCAAGACGCTTTTTTTTCTGTTGGAGGGCCTGGGAAGTTTTCTGGTCCTGCCAGACCTCGGGGGAGGCGAGGCGCAAGTTAATGGAATCCCACTCGGCGTTCTTGCGATCTAGGTCAAAGAAAGCCTCGGACCTCTTCGATCTTCTCGAAAAGGCCGTTGAGGCGTGTCCTTAGGTCAGTTGATTTGTCGAGGGCGGCCATTTATTCGTCTATCCTTCGCTCTTTTTGTCACAGCCAGAATAAGGGACAGAAGGCTCAAAGTCAAGCCGGCGATGGGCAGGGCGTCGCCGATCCGGGTGTAGCCCGGACCGTCCTAGTCCTGAACGATCCGGAAGTCGGTCTTCTTCTTGGCCTCCGCGTTCAGCTTGTTGAGCAGGGCGACGGCCCGGTCCCTGGTCGAGTAGCCGCCCAGCCTGACCCGGTACCATGTCTTCGTGTCCGCGGGTCTGGGGTCGGCGACGAAGGTCGTGTACCCCTGCTTTTTATACTTGTTCGCCTCGACCTGGGCCTGGGCCTTATCCGCGAAAGCGGCGATCTGGACATAGTACAGGCCGGGCCCGCCGGCGGGGGTCTTCTTGGGCACGACCGTGGTTTTTTCAGCGGCCGGCTTGACCACGGGCTCCTGGATCGGGGGCTTCGACGCCGCCTCGACCGCAGCAGCGGGGGATCGTCCGCCGCCGGCCGAAAGCTCCGTCTTGGCCGACTCCGTTTCGGAAACCGTGGGCTCGACGGGGGGCTCCTTGACGGGTTCCGGGATCTGCTGGGTAACGACCTGGGTTGGGGAGGCGATCCGGACCTGCTTTTTCCCGACCGAGACGCCGAGCAGAAAGATGAACACGCCCAAGGCCAGAACGCCGAGGAAGATGACGACGAGCAGGGAGCTCGAGACCTGGATCTCCCGGAAATCTTTGTTTTTCATCAGTTCTATTTTTTCTCCTGGGATTTATCGTAGGTGAAGGCCCTCAGGAACTCCATCGGCAGGGGGAAAACGATCGTGGAATTCTTTTCGGTGGCGATCTCGGCCAGCGTGCTCAGGAACCTCAGCTGGAGGGCCTGGGGATTCCTGGAAATGATATCGGCGGCCTGGGTCAGCTTGTCCGCTGCCTGGAACTCGCCTTCGGCGTGGATGACCTTGGCCCGCCGTTCCCGCTCGGCCTCGGCCTGCTTGGCGATGGCCCGGATCATGTTCTCCGGCAGGTCGACCTGCTTCATCTCGACGAGCTGGACCTTGATGCCCCAGGGGTCGGTGTGCTGCTCGATGATCTCCTGGAGGCGGGTGTTCAACTTGTCCCGCTCCGAGAGGAGGTCGTCGAGCGGAACCTGACCGAGGAGGCTCCGCAGGGTCGTCTGGGACAGCTGGGAGGTGGCGTAGATATAATCCTGGACCTCGATCACGCACTTGATCGGGTCGATGACCCTGAAGTAGAGGACGGCGTTGACCTTGACCGTGACGTTGTCCTTGGTGATGACGTCCTGGGGCGGGATGTCCATGGTGATGAGCCGCAGGCTGATCTTGACCATCCGGTCGATGGGGGAGAAGACGAGGATGAGGCCC
>JBGOYY010000002.1:0-95241 GCA_041479905.1 Candidatus Aminicenantia bacterium | reverse complement strand
GGCCCAACCGTCGTAGAAGGCGTGGGTCCAGACGCCGGGGACGCCCTCCTTGGTCATCTCGTCGACCTCGCGGTAGGCCAGGAGGTGCCACTCGTCGATGACGATCGGGTCGAGCCAGGCGTTGTAGGGGCCGGAGCCCGTCGAGATGTAGAGGTGGGAGGCCGATTCGTGGAGGTCGTGCATGACGATCGGATGGTAGTCGAGGAAGACCTTCATGATATTCCGGCTGAGGGCCAGGGCCAGGCCGAGGTTGTCGCGGTTGTTGTCGTGGGAGACGTATTTGCCCCACCAGAGGAGCCGGTTGGGGACGTTGGCCTTGGGGTCCTTGCGCTTGGCCATGGACACGTCGACTTGCTTGTCGCGGCCGTCGACCTCGAGGATGGGCGTGATGAGGACGATGGCGTTATCGCGGATCGTCTTGATGAAGGGGGACTCGTCGACGGCGACGCGGTAGGCGAGCTCCATGAGCATCTCGACCGAGCCGGTCTCGCCGGAGTGCATGCCGCCGGTCGCCCAGTAGATCGGTTTGGCCTGCTTCATCAGGCTTTGCGCATCGGCCTCGGTCAGGCCGCGGGGGTCGGCCAGCCGGGCGTTGATGGCCTTGTACTTGTCGAGGTTCTTGATCGTTTCCTCATCGGCGACGGCGACGAGGATCCAGTCGCGGCCCTCCTCGGTCTTGCCGATGTCGAAGACCTTGACGCGCGGGGTGGCGGCGGCCAGGGCCCGCATGTACTTGTAGACGTCGGCTGAGTAAGTCAGGACGTCCTTGGCCCCGGCGATATGTCCGAGGACCTCGAGCGGGGTGGGGATGCCCTCGGCGAAGGGCAGGTAGTTGACGTACTTCGTGGTGAAGCAAGGATCGGTCGTGAACTCGATGATCTTCTTGGTGTATTCCTCGTGGATCTTCTGCTGGGCAACGGCGGAAACGACGGCCAGACCGAAGATAAGGGCCAGGGCCGCCGCGGCACGGAGATTCGCCGCTGGGCGTTTTTTCATGGATCGCCTCCTTCTCAAGCGCACGTTATCTAATTAATTCTTAATATCTTACTTTTGTCCGACCCCGATATGATAAAGCGAGACGCTGATCGGGGGTACCGTGATCTTCTTGCCGAACGGAGCGGCGTCGACCTCCTTGACCACTACGGCCGGAGGTTTCCCGGGCACGTTGCAGGCCCTCGGGTCGTCGCCGGCGACGAGATAGAGCTTGGCCGTCTTCGGGAGCTTCAGCTTCCCGAAATCGAGCCTGAGGGTCTGTGCCGCCTTGGTCGGGTTGACGATCGATAGGGTCATGACGCCTTTCGTCTCGTCCTTCCAGCAGGCCATGACGTCGAGCGGCTCGGGCGCCCCGCCGACCGCGACCGGGATCGTCCCGAATTGCTTCCGGTAGAGCGCGAGAATGACGCCCGTCGTGTCGAGCACGGCCGCCGTCTTCGAGGTCTTGATGGCACCGATGACGTTGACGGTCTGGGCGTAATTGGCCATGAAATAGATGTCGCTCTGGCGGGCGTACTCGTTGAGCCCGGCGGCGACGCCGAGCGCGTCTTCCAGGAAATATTGCGTTCCGAGCTCGCCGTAGATGTGCGGCCCGTACCAGTAGTTCCACTCGTCGAGGGCGACGGGGACTTCCTTCGCCTTGAGCGTCGGGATCGTCTGCCGGTATTTCCGGTGGGCCTCGGCGATCCGGCGGATCTCCGTCGGCATCTGGTTGACGTGGCCGAGGAGCCCGGCCTTGTGTCCGACGTAGAAGTGCTCGCTGATGAGGTCCATGTGGTTCGAGGCCTCGGCCAGCATGGTTTCGCTCCAGCGGCCGACAGCGCCCACAGCGACAACCTTCACGGAGGGGTCCATGGCCTTCATAGCCACGGCGTACTGGGTGTGCTTCTTGACATAATCGGAGAGGGGGATGTGGCCGAGCTGCCAGTCGCCGTACATCTCGTTTCCGATGGCCCAGAACTTGACGCCCCACGGCTCGGGATGGCCGTTGGCCGCGCGGAGCTTGCCCATCTTAGAATCCGGAGCGCCATTGACGTATTCGAGCTCCTCGAGAGCCATGACGACGTCGCCGAGACCGCTGTTGACCGTGATGTACGCCTCGGAGCCGATGAGCCGCAGCAAGTCGAGGTATTCGTGGACGCCGACGTCGTTGTGCTCGACGCCCGTCCAGGCCGGGTTCTTGCGCGGCGGGCGTTGGTCGCGGTCGCCGATTCCATCGCGCCAGTCGTAGCCGCTGACGAAGTTGCCGCCCGGCCAACGGTAGACGGGAGAATCTAGCTCCTTGAGCAGGGCCAGAACTTCCGGCCGGAAGCCGTCGACGTTATCCGCGGGCATGATCGAGGCCGTCCCAACCTTGAACGAGCCGCGGCCGAACGAGGCGATCTCGAGCCGGGCGTTCTCGGTCGACGCGCCGGCTTTGAACACGAACGGGAAGACCTTGAAGTCGCGGCCGATCTCCTTAGCCGCGAGGGTCTGCCTGGCATCGGGCCCGTCGCCCCAAACGAGGCTGACGTTGACCGGCGTTGCGCTCGGGTCGCCGGCCAAGACGATCCGGCCGACGTATTCCTTCCCTTCGACGAGGGCCAGCGCCTCCTGGACGATCCCGCCCGGGCCTTTCCCGGCGAGCATCACCCGCGGCGTGTGGGCGCCCGTGAAGGGCTTGTCCTTATCCATCTTGACGAGGCTAGCCTCGCCGACTGCCTTCCAAGGGGATTCGCCCTCTCCCACGGCATAGAAGAACTTCCGGTCCTCGAGCATCTCGGCCCAGATGCCCTGATAGATGCACCGGCCCAGGTGTTCGATGAACTGGCCGTAGATATATTTGGATACGGGCTTCCCGGTCTTATCGATATCGATCGTGACCTTGGACTGGCCCAGCTCCTTGCCGGAGAGGCGGGTGAGCTCGATGTCGTCGAACCAAGCCTTCCCCGTCGCTTTCCCCCAGCCGCCGAGGAGGCACGTCACCTCGAGGGCGTCGTTGGCGCCGGCGTCGAACTCGACTTCGACCTTGGTCCAATCCTGCGTCCCCGTGACCGGAGGCGTGCGCCATTCTTCCTCACCGTCGATGTTGATCTGGGCCCCGCGGCTCGTGCCCGGAACAAGGTCCTGGGTCTTGACCCAGCCGCTCAACCTATAGCGCGAGTAGGGCTTGATAGCGACTGTCGTCACCCACGAAGCATCGGCGCCCCGTTCGGAGGAGATCATGACGCTCCGGCCGCCACTTCTCCCAGACGGCTCGACGGCGAACACCGCCCCGTCCCTCTGCCAGCTCCGCGGACTCCAGCCTTTGGGATTGTCGCCGTCCATCTCTTCGAACGAGCCGTTGGCCACGAACTGGGTGACGCCGGCCAGCTCATCCCCGGCCTGGGGCCCGGCGGGCCGGCAGGAAACGCTCCAAAGCAGGAGTCCGCAGGCCATGAGGCAGGTCAGCAGGGATGCCGAATATTCGCGGGGTGTGTTCATGGGTCCTCCTTCCCGGTCCGGGCGACGAGGGAGAATGTACCTCGGCTCCGAACCTCTGTCAACGCTGCCGAATACCTGTCTTTTCGTCTTGACACCGAGCCCGGGTCCGAGTAACTCTTATGCCTGAGCCGAGGAAGTCATGTTCGCGCAAGATCGTAAGTTCTTGTTCTTCGATTGCGAAACGACGGGATTGCCCCGTAGCCGCTATTTTTCGCCCGACGATGTCGACGGTTGGCCCCGTCTTGTTCAAATCGCCTGGGCCCACTACGACTTGCAAGGAAATCCCGAAGACGCTCGATGCCATATCGTCAGGCCGGAAGGATTCGAAATCCCGGTTGACGCGACAAGGATCCATGGCATTACCCAAGCGCACGCCCTCCAGGTGGGGAGGGAGTTGGCGGAGGTCCTGGACGAATTTCTGGAGGCGTCCGAACGGCCGGGGTCGACACTCGTCGCCCATAACCTCGATTATGATTGCGGGGTGCTCGGGGGCGAGCTCGTCCGGCAGAACAGGCCGCTCCGCTTTTTGGAGATCCCCGGGATCTGCACGATGAAGTCAACGACCGACCTATGCCGGTTGCCGAGACCGGGCGGGTTCGGACTCAAGTGGCCGACCCTCGAGGAGTTGCACATCTATGTGTTCGGCCACTCCTATCAAGGTGCCCACGACGCCTCGAGCGATCTCGAGGCCTGCGCCCGCTCGTTCTTCAGGCTCCTTCAAGCCGGGCACTATCAGGTTTCATAAGGGGGCAGCCCAGCCAGAGGAGCGCCCCGCCGACCCTCGCGCCCGATTGTCGTCATCCCGGCCGGTCCTAGGGAATGGAGTGGATTTGGCTCCGTGAATCCTTATTATGCAACTCCTCCCGGATGATCCGCCTCAAATAGCGCTCTAGCGCCTCTCCCCCCCGCTGGACGTGTTCTTTGAGGACAACGTTGATCATGGCCTGATAACTGCCGCCGCCTCGCGTTTCGACTTGCGAACGGAACCACCCGATGACCTCGTTGTCCAGGCGGATAGTGATACGAGTCTTGCCCGGCGGAAGGGGGACGACAGCCCCTCGTTTTCCTTTACTAAAATCATATATTTTGCTCATGTTTTCTTTCCGTATTGCCGGCGCTCCTTCGGGTCGGCTTTTCTCGCCGAAATGATCCTGATCTCGTCGTTACGCCAGCTGAAGACCACGACCAGCGTCCGGCCGAAGATATCGCGCCCCAGCGTCACCCATCGTCTTTCTGTTGAATAATCATCCTCGATGGTCACGGCGAGGTCGTCCGACAAGACCGAAACAGCATCGGCGAAATAGATGCCATGCTTCCGAAAATTCCGTTCCGCCTTTTCTCTGTTCCACTGATAACGCATGATATCATATGCACAGTTGTGCATCTTGTCAAGTTGCGGACGTCCGTCTTCATCTGACGATCTTTTTTTAGAACCGGACGATCAGATTCCGAAAGAGCGCCTCATCAAAGAAAGACGCACCACGAGCCCGAAATCGCTCACGCCGTGTTCGGGCCGGGTCTAAAACGTAAGGCTATTATTTTATTTTCCACTCGTGGACGCCGGCCGACCAGTCCTTTTGCATCTGGACTTCCAGGCGCAGGGCCGTCGTCCGGACCGGGGCAAATCTCACGGCGTTCCAAGCATCCTTAGCCGTACCGTATTCGCCGGCGGCCTTGATCGGAAGCCAGCTCGCGCCGGACTTGTAGAGGATGCGCCATGAGGCCGGGACGCGGCACTCGCCGCCGCCCGTGTCGTCGAACCAGTAGACGGAGGATTCGGACACCCGGACCGGCGCTTCGAACGCGTATTCGAGCCACTCGAGGGTGCCCTTCTTCGGCCACCAGTGCATGTAGCTCGCGGCGTCGTCAGATCCTTCGGGCTCGAACTGATCGTTCACGCGCCGCGGATTGACAGCCTTCCCGGAGGCCGTGACCTTGGCATGGGCCGAAAGACCGGGCTCCCGGGCAATCCGCGCTTTCGCAGGATCACGGGCCAGCCAGACGGTCATCTCGCCCTTGCCCCGGTTGGCCCAAGCGTAATACGGGATGAGGGTCAGCGGTTTCTTCTCGATGACCACTTTCCCGCCTTTCTCGCTCAGCGCCTCGGCCTCGCCCTTGATGACGACAACGCCGTTGAGGAGGTCAGGCCGCGCTTCGGCGGTCAGGGGGGCGCCGTCCGGAAGAACGAGGTTCGAGACCCGGCCGTCGTTGTCCGGTCCTTCGGCACAGTAGACGAGCGGGCCGCGCTCGACGGCGACCCGGCCGCGGTCGTCTTCGACCGCTTCGTTCGCCGCGACCCGGCGCACGGGCATGGGCAGGCTGAGCTCGACGACGTCGCCGGCCTGCCACTTCCGGCTGATGAGGGCATAGCCCTTCTCGGCCATGATCTCCACGGCCTGGCCGTTGACCTTGAGCGCCGGCGCGCCTTCCGCCGCTTCCGGATAAGTGTAGAGGTCGGACGGCACGGGCCGGTTCATGGCCCATCCCGGAATGCGGACGGCGAGAGTGAAGTCGGCCGCTTTTCCAGGCTTGACCTCGATACGAACGTCGCCCTTCCAGGGGTAGTCGGTCGTCTGGACGATCTCGATGTTCGTCCCGCCCGCCCGAAGCTTGCCCGTCCCCTGGGCGAAGAGGTTGACGTAGACCCTGTCGCCGGAGGCGGCGTAGAAGTACCCCGGCACGGAGGCCAGGATGCGGGCGACGTTCGGCGGACAGCAGGCGCAGGTGAACCAGGGCGTGCGCTCGTGTTGGCCATAGGACGTCAGCGGATTGGGATAGAAGAACTTGTCCCCGGAAAGCGAAATGCCGGACAGCACGCCGTTATAGAGGATGCGCTCCATGACGTCGGCGTACTTCGCGTCAAGTTCCAAGCGGAGCATGCGCGAGTTCCACAGGAACGTGGCGATGTTGGCGCAGGTTTCGGCGTATGCGCTGGCGTTCGGCAGGCGGTAGGCCGGGCCATAGCCTTCCCAGGCGCCGGCCGCGCCGATGCCGCCGGTGATGTAGAGTTTCGTCCCGACGACGTCGGCCCAGATCTTGTCGAGGGCCGCGACATAAGTCTGGTTCCCGGTCAGAGCGGCGACGTCGGCCGCGCCGGCGTAGAGGTAGCCGGCCCGGACGGCATGCCCGACGGCCGTTGTCTGTTCGACGAAAGGCTTGTCATCCTGGGCATATTGGCCGTAGAGCAGCTCCTGGCGGCCTTCGAGGCCGTAGGGAATGCGGCCTTCCGTCTTCCCCCGGGCGTCGATGAAGAACTTGGCCAGGTTAAGATATTTCGTTTTTCCCGTGGCCCGGTAGAGCTTGACCAAGCCGATCTCGATCTCCTCGTGGCCTGGGGGATTGGTCCGCTTGCCCGGGCCGAACTCCTTGGCGACGAGGTCGGCGCTCTTCGTGGCGATGGCCAGGAGGTTCTTTTTCCCCGTGGCCTGGAAGTGGGCGGCGGCCGCTTCGTAGAGGTGGCCGAGGTTGTAGAGCTCGTGGCTCATGTAGAGGTTCGACCAGCGCTCCTTGCCCAGCCAGCTCTGGGGCGGAGGACCGCCGATCGTCCGCGACGTGTAGAGGTAGCCGTCGGGCTCCTGAGCCGCGGCGATCTTGACGACGAGCCCGTCGATGTACTTTTCCATCTCCGGGTCGGCGTGGGTCGCCAGGGAGTACGAGGCGGCCTCGATGACCTTGTAGACGTCGGAATCGTCGAAGGGGTAAACGGTGCAGAACTTGAGGTCCTTGGCTCCGGCCTGCGCGGCCGCGGCCAGCTCGAAGTTCTTGACCCGCTTGGTATCCTCTCCCTGCTTGAAATTGTGGGGGATGGTCACGGTCCGGTTTGTCTCTAAGCGGGGCGCCCAGAACGCGTCCGTGAGATGGACGTCGGTGAAGGGCACCGGCGCGGCCGGGTAATCGGCCTTGGTCGCCTGGGTACAGGTCACCAAAAGAGTCGGGAGAAGCGTCAGGATCAGGCCTTTCGCCGTGCTCGCTTTGTTCATGGGGACCCTCCTTATTTAAATAGCCAGACGGCCATTTCGCCGTCGCCGCGATGCGCCCAGGCATAGTAAGGGATGAGGACGAGGCGGTGCGGCTTGAGGTCGGCGCCGGTGGCGAGCCGTCGCCGGGAAGCCGGCGGGGCATCTTCCTCGTCGTCGGCGGCGGCATCCTTTCCAACGGCCTCGCCGACCCTCGAGACGGCCGCTGGGTCAGCCGCGAGCGCCTCTCCCGTGAGGACGACGATGCCGCCGAGGAGGCCGGCCCGCTCTTCCGGCCGCAGCGCCGTTTTATCGGGCAGGACGATGTTGAGCGCCCGGCCGCCGTTATCCGGTGCCTCGGCGCAGTAGACGAGCGGCCCGCGTTCGACGGCCACGAAACCCTCGTCGTCCTTGACCGACGGATGAGCGACGACCCGGCGCGCATCCATCGGGAAAACGACCTCGACCCTGTCCCCTTTTTTCCAGACGCGGCGGATACGGGCGAAGCCATTCTCGAGATCCATGTCGATGGCCTTGCCGTTGACGCGGACCGCGACCTTGGCGTCACCGCGCTCGTCGAACCTATAGAGGTCGGTCGGCACAGGGCTCGTCCGGGCCCAGCCGGGGATCCTGATGTAGACGGCGAACTCGCCCTTTCGCGCCGGGTCGACCGTGATCCCGACCGTTCTGTCCCAAGGGTAGCGCGTTTCCTGTCTGATGCTTACGGCCCGTCCGCCCAAATCGATTTTCGCCTCGCCGGCAATGAACAGGTTGACGTAGAGGATATCGCCGCGCGTGGCGTAGACATAGCCCGGCACCGAGGGCAGGAACCGGCTGACGTTGCCGGGACAGCAGGCGACGCCGAACCACGGCGCGCGACCGGCCCGCCCTTTGTTGAACTTGTATTTTCCGTCCGACTCGAGCGGGTTGGGGTAGAAGAAGAGCGTCCCGTCGAGCGAAACGCCCGATAAGACGCCGTTGTACATCACCCGTTCCATGACGTCGAGGTAGGCCGCCTCGCCCGTCAGCAGGAACATGCGCTGGTTCCAGAAGGCCATCCCGATCGAGGCGCACGTTTCGAGATAGCCGGTGAGGTTGGGCAGCTCGTAATTATCGCCGAACCGCTCTTGGTCGTGACGCGACCCGATGCCACCCGTCAGGTACATCTTTTTCCCGACGACGTTCTCCCAGAGCTTGTGGACGGCGTCAAAATAGGCGCGGTCTCCGGTCAGGGCGGCGACGTCGGCTAGGCCCGAGGCCATGTAGGTCAAGCGCACGGCGTGTCCGACCGCCTCGTCCTGGTCGAGGACGGGTTTGTGGGCCTGGATCTGGGTCGGGTCGTTGTAGATGGCAAAACGGTTCCCGGGCGGGTACTGGATGAGCTTGACGCCATGACCCCGCTGGTCGAGGAAATACTTGGCCAGATCGAGGTAAGCAACTTTTCCCGTCAAGCGATAAAGCTTGACCAGGGCCAGCTCGATCTCCTGGTGGCCGGGAAATCCCTGCTTCTTCGCCGGTCCCGGACCGAAGGTCCGCGCGACCAAGTCGGCGTTCTTGAGGGCGACGTCAAGGAGAGAGCGCTTCCCCGTGGCCAGAAAGTGAGCCGCGGCCGCCTCATAGAGATGTCCGGCATTGTAGAGCTCGTGGCTCACGGCCAGCTCCGCCCAGCGCTCGGCGCCGATACCGGGCTGGAGCTTCCCTGGGCTGGCCGTCCGCGGCGTGTAGAGGTAGCCGTCAGGTTCCTGGGCAGCCGCGATCTTGGCGATGACGCCGTCGAGGTAACGGTCGAGCTCCGGGTCGGGATGGACCATGAGGGAGTACGACGCGCCCTCGATCGTCTTGTAGACGTCCGTGTCGTTATAGCGCTCGCCCCTGTATTCGCCTTTGAGCAGCCCGCCGGCGATGGCAAAATTGTCGATGCGCCCGGTTTCCTCGCACTTTTTGAAGATGGCCGGGATGGTCACCCGGCGGTTCGTCTCGATTCGCGGCGCCCAAAAACCATCCGTGAGTTTCACGGCGGTGAACGGGACCGGGGTGATCGGGTAGTCTTTCTTCCCGGCCGCCGCGGTCGAAGAAACGAAAACGGCCGAAAGGAGGACTGCCGCAAGGCCTCGCAGCGTGTCGGTCTTGATCATCGGAATCTCCCGGGATCTCCGCCGCCCGGGGCTCGGCCTTCCGGGCGGAAAAGCCCCCTCATCACTCGAGTTTCAATAGATGACCACCGGCACCGGACCGACGGTCCAGCCCTGGCGGTAACGGATCCGTGTTTTCTTGGTCAGCGTTTTGCCGCCGACATCGAGCGTGACGACGTACTCTCCCGGCGCAACGAGGCCGGCGCCCATGCCCTGGAAACGCCCCGGCTGCTGGCCGGGCCTCTGGGCGCGCATGCCCCAGGACACGGTGTTGAAGCCGGGCTCGCCCTTGCCCGCGAGCTCGGCCAGGACCGTCCCGTACGGGTCGGTCACGGTGACCTTGACCGGGCCGGCGGCCTTGGCCTTGAGATAGTAGTTGATGGCGAAGGCGTTCGGCTCGTTGGGCGTGAACAAGTGGCTGTCGCCGAGGAGCTGGTAATTGCCGATGCCGCCCGTGACGCGTTGGGTTTTCGGCTCGACGTCGAAGAGATGAACGTCCTCCTCCAGGACGGCGGCCGTCAGCTCCTGGAGCGGGGTGATGTCGGTCACGTAGGCGCCCCGGCCGTAGGTCGCGACGACGAGGTCGTTCTCGCGCGGGTGGATGGTCATATCGGTGACCTTGACCGAGGGCATGTTGGCCATGAACGGCCGCCACGCCTTCCCGCCGTCGATCGTCACGTAGACGCCCCACTCGGTCCCGACGAAGAGGAGGTCGGCGTTCTTCCGGTCCTGGACGATGACGTTGATGGGTTTCCCGGCCGGCAGGTTCCCGGCGATCGATGTCCACGTCTCGCCGAAATCGACCGTCTTGTGGATCGACGTCCGATAGTCATCCAGGCGCCACCCGGTCTTGGTCACGAACGCGGTGCCCGCGGCGTGGGCCGACGGGAAAACGCGGCTGACCCAGAAGTTGGCCGGCCCGCCGGCCGCGGCGAGTTTCGCCGTCCGGTCGAGCCAGGTCGCCCCGCTGTCCCGCGTGACCTGGATCTTTCCGTCGTCCGAGCCCGTCCAGATGACCCCGGGCGCAACCGGAGACTCGGCCAGCGTCGTCAGCGTACAAAAAGAAATGAAGCCCTCGCCGTGCTGTTTCGCGTCTTCGTTGGTCGTCAGGTCGGGGCTGATCTCCTGCCAATGGTCGCCGCGGTCGAGGGAGCGGAAAACGACCTGGGCGCCGGTGTAGACGATGGCCGGGTTGTGGGGCGACAGGGCGATCGGCGGCGTCCAGTTGAAGCGCAACGGCTTCTGTCCCTTTCCCCGACTGGGCGTGATCCCGGTCTGGACCCCGGTTTTCTGGTCGAGCCGCCACATCGTGCCCATCTCCCGGTTGTTGTAGAGCCAGCGCGAATCCGAGGGGTCGACGCAGTTGTACATGCCGTCGCCGCCGCCGACCGTCACCCAGTCGGCGAGCGAGATCTCGCCGGCCCAGCCGTTCGATGGGCCCTTCCAGGAATCATGGTCCTGCAGGCCGCCGTAGATGTTGTACGGGTCCTCCATGTCCACGCCGACAGCGTAGAACTCGGTCAAGGGGAGGTTATAGGCGTGGTGGCTCGTCTTGCCCCGGTCGTAGGAGATGTTGACGCCGCCGTCCGAGCCGAAGATGAGGCGGTTCGAGTCGAGCGGGTCGACCCACATGGCACGCCAGTCGCCGAAGGCCCGGGGCATGACCCCGTCGGAGGGCCAGTCGAGTCCCTTCCACGTCTTGCCGCCGTCGTTCGTCGAGGCCAGGGATTGCCCGGTGATATAGACCGTCTCCGTATCGTTCTGGTCGAGACGGAGCTGATTGAAGGAATAGGGGGCTTTGTTGAGGGCTGCTTCATATCCGGCGTTGACCTTGCGCCAGGACTTGCCACCGTCGTCCGTGCGAAACACCTCGTTCCCGGCCGTCCGGGGCGCCGGCACTACACTGCGGCGCTTGTCCTGCTCGGCCTCCTGGGCCGTCGGCGGCCGGCGGTTGCCGTTTTCGACGACGGCGTAGAGGATATTCGGGTCCTTTTGATAGACGTCGAGGCCGATGCGGCCGACCCGGCCCGTCGGCAGGCCGCCGCCGAGGCGGGCCCACGTCTTCCCCGCGTCCGTCGTCTTATAGACCGCGCTCTCCGGGCCACCGAGCTCGTAATGCCAGGGCAGGCGGACCTTGTCGTACATCGCGGCGTAGAGGACGTCGGGCGTCGATTCGACCATGGCCAGCTCGACGGCGCCGATCTTATCGTTGACATAGAGGACCTTCTGCCAGTTCTTCCCGCCGTCGGTCGTCTTGAAGACGCCGCGCTCGGCGTTTTGCGAGAAAAGATGGCCCATGACCGCGACGTAGACGACGTCGGGGTTCGCCGGGTGGATGACGATCCGGGCGATGTGGTGCGAATCGGCGAGCCCCATGTTCGTCCAGGTCTTCCCGGCGTCGATGGACTTCCACAGGCCGTCTCCCGAGTTCGAGCTCCGGGCGCAATAGGCCTCGCCCGTCCCGACCCAGACGATGTTCGGATCGGACGGGGCCACGGCCACGTCGCCGATCGAGAGCTTCGGCTGGCCGTCAAAAATGGGTTCGAAGGTCGTCCCGTTGTTGACAGTTTTCCAAACGCCGCCGTTCCGCGTCCCGACGTAGAGCGTATAGAGATGTTCGCGGGCCGGAACGCTCGGCACGGCGAAGCTCGTCACCCAGGACCCGGCCCGGTAGGGCCCGAGCGCCCGATAAGTGAAGCCTTTCAACAGGTCTTCGTTGAACCGCGCTGGGACCTGCTGGGCGTAACCGGCCGCGAGGATGAATAGGAGCGCGGCCGCGACGGCGGCGGGCGCATGGTGACGGGTTTTCATGGGTCCTCCCCTGTCCGGAAACATGATGTCGCTGATATATTATATTTCAATTACTTCTCTTTAAACAACTCACGCAAAGCGTTTCTTGACTTGTGATGCAGCATTGAAACGCCACCCGGGAGTTGCTCCCGCCCCCCCGGTGGGTATAATATTGGCTGGCAGCAGCCGGCGCTCGCCCTCCTGCGGAGGTTCATGGACATGAAAATTGCCAAATTCGCGCTCGGCCTTGATTTCGGCACCAATTCCATCCGGGCCCTTATCGTCGACGTCGCGAACGGCAACGAGGTCGGGACCGTCATTTTCAGCTATCCGAGCGGCGCGGCGGGAATCCTCCTCGACTCGAAGGACTCGAACCTGGCCCGGCAGAACCCGGCCGACTGGATCCTGGGCATCGAAACGGCCGTGCCCGAGGCCGTCGCGGAAGCGAAAAAGAAAAGCCGGGCATTCAAGCCCGAAAACATCGTCGGCATCGGCGTCGATACGACGGGCTCGACTCCCCTGCCCGTCGACCGGGCCGGCAAGCCCCTGGCCCTTTATAAAGAATTCAAGAAAAATCCCAACGCCCACGCCTGGCTCTGGAAAGACCACACCGGCCACGCCGAAGCCGCGGAGATCACCGCGCTGGCCGCCGCCGAGCACTCCGAGTACCTGGCTAAGTGCGGCGGGACCTATTCCTCCGAGTGGTTCTGGAGCAAGATCCTTCACTGTCTGAGGACGGACCCGAAGGTCGCCGCGGCCGCTTATTCGTGGGTCGAGTGCGCCGACTACATCCCGGGCCTGCTGACCGGAGTCGCCGACCCCTTGAGGATGAAAAGGAGCCGGTGCGCAGCCGGCCACAAGGCGATGTTCAACGACCGCTGGGGCGGACTGCCGGCCAAGGCGTTCCTGGCGAAGCTCGATCCGCGGCTCGGCGAGCTTCGCGACCGTCTCTACCAGAAGACCTGCACCGCCGACATCGCCGCCGGCGGCCTGACTAAAGAATGGGCCAAGAAGCTCGGCCTCCGGCCGGGGATCGCCGTGGCCGTCGGCTCCTTCGACGCCCACCTCGGCGCCGTCGGCTCGGGCGTCAAGACGGGCCGTTTCGTCAAGATCATCGGGACGAGCACCTGCGACATCTGCGTCTGGCCGACGTCGAAGAAGCTCCCCGACGTCCCCGGGCTCTGCGGCATCGTCGACGGCTCGGTCCTGCCGGGGTACCTGGGACTCGAAGCCGGACAGTCCGCGGTCGGCGACATCTTCAACTGGTTCGTCAACGAAATCGAGCCGGGCGGTCCGAAGAAGGGCTCCCATGCCGCCCTGACCCGGAAGGCCGCCACCCTCAAGCCCGGCGAATCGGGCCTTCTCGCCCTCGACTGGCACAACGGCAACCGGACGGTCCTCGTCGACCAGCGCCTGACCGGCCTTCTCGTCGGGCTGACGCTCCGCACCCGGCCCGAGGAGATCTACCGGGCCCTTATCGAGGCCACGGCCTTCGGCGCCCTGACCATCATCCGCCGTTTCGAGGAGTTCGGGGTCACAATCCGCGACGTCGTCAACTGCGGCGGCATCGCCGAGAAGAATCCGCTGGTCATGCAAGTCTACGCCGACGTGACCGGCTTCGAGATGAAGATCGCCCGCTCCGCCCAGACCTGCGCTCTGGGCGCGGCCATGGCCGGGGCCGTGGTCGCGGGGCGGAAGGGCGGCGGGCACGACACCTTCGCCGAGGCCCAGGCGGCGATGGGCGGACTGAGGAGAACGAGCTTCCGGCCGAACGCCGCGAACCACAAGGTCTACCTCGAGCTCTACGGCCTCTACCGGGAGCTCCACGACGCGTTCGGGACGAAGGAGGGAAGCGGCGGTCTTACCAACGTCATGAAAGACCTCCTGACCATCAAGGACCGCCAGCGGAGATGAAAAAATGCTCAGCGAACTGAAGGAAGCCGTCTGGAAATCCAACCTGGACCTGGTGAAGTCCGGGCTGGTCATCCTGACGTTCGGCAACGTCAGCGGCATCGACCGGCGCCGAGGCATCGTGGCCATCAAGCCGAGCGGCGTCCCCTACGACAGCCTCAAGGCGGACGACATCGTCCTCGTCGACCTCGAGGGCCGCGTCGTCGAGGGCTGGCTCAGTCCGTCCTCGGACACGCCGACGCATGTCGAGCTCTACAAGGCCTTCCCCCAGGTCGGCGGCATCGCCCACGCCCATAGCGAGTACGCGACGATGTTCGCCCAGGCGGGGCGGGAGATCCCCTGTTTCGGGACGACGCACGCCGACCAGTTCCACGGGCCGGTCCCGCTGACCCGGCTCCTCGTCGAAGCCGAGGTCGTCGAGGATTACGAGCGGAACACGGGAAAGATCATCGTCGAACGGTTCGCCGGAGTCGACCCCCTCGAACTCCCCGCGGTCCTCGTCGCCGGGCACGGGCCTTTCGCCTGGGGCCGGACGCCCGCGGAATCCGTCGAGACCGCCCTCGTCCTGGAGCTCGTGGCCAAGACGGCCTTCGGCACGATGGCCCTCGACCGCAACCTCGCGCCCCTCGACCGCTATATCCAGGAAAAGCACTACCTCAGAAAGCACGGACCCCAGGCTTACTACGGACAGAAGAAGGAGACCGATCATGATTAACATGCCCAAGGTGCGCCTCGGCCTCGTCGCCGTCAGCCGCGACTGCTTCCCGATCGAACTCTCCCGGAAACGCCAGCTCCGCGTCGCCGAGGAGTGCCGCAAGGCCGGCCTGACCGTAACCCGGATCCCGACCATCGTCGAGAACGAGAAAGACGCGCTTCAAGCGCTCGAAGAGGTCCGGGCGAAGAACGTCAACGCTCTGGTCCTCTACCTCGGCAACTTCGGGCCCGAGGGCCCGACGACGATCCTGGCCCAGAAGTTCGGCGGGCCGGTGATGTACGCCGCGGCCGCCGAGGAATCGGGGAAAGACCTGGTCGGCGGACGGGGCGACGCCTACTGCGGCCTGCTCAACACCTCCTACAACACGGGCCTGAGGAAGCTCCGGCCCCACGTCCCCGAGTATCCGGTCGGCACGCCGGAAGAGGTGGCCGCGATGGTCGCCGGCTTCGTGCCCGTCGCCCGGATCATCCTCGGTTTGGCCAAGTTGAAGATATTCTCCTTCGGGCCGAGACCCCAGGATTTTCTGGCCTGCAACGCACCCATCAAGCCCCTCTACGACCTCGGCGTCGAGGTCATGGAGAACAGCGAGCTCGACCTCTACGACATCTTCCGGCAGGCCGAGGGCAGCCCCAAGATTAAAGCCGTCGCAGCGGACATGGCCCGCGAGCTCGGCGCCGGGAACCGATACCCCGACATCCTGGTCAAGCTGGCCCAGTTCGAGGTCGCCCTGCTCAAGTTCATGGCGGCCAACCTTGGGGCGTCGGAATACGGCGTCTTCGCCGACAAGTGTTGGCCGGCGTTCGAGAGCTTTTTCGGGTTCGTTCCCTGCTACGTGAACTCACGGCTGGCCGCGCGGGGCATCCCGGTCGCCTGCGAAGTCGACATCTATGGCGCCCTCAGCGAGTACATCTGCACGGGCGCGACGGAGCTGCCGGCGACCCTCCTCGACATCAACAACACCGTCCCCTACGACATGATCGCCGGGGCCAAGAAGGCGATGAAAAGCTACAAACCCACCGACCTGTTCATGGGTTTCCACTGCGGCAACACCCCGGCGCCGTGCATGCTCGACCCGGAGATGCGCTACCAGCTCATCATGCACCGGCTCATGGAGCCCGGGAAAGACCCGAACATCACCCGGGGGACGCTCGAGGGCCGGATCAAGACGGGCGGGGTAACGATCTTCCGGCTCCAGTCGACGGCCGACACGGTCCTGCGGTCCTACATGGCCGAAGGCGAGGTCCTCGATATCGACCCCAAATCGTTCGGCGGGATCGGCGTCATCGGCATCAAAGAGATGGGACGGTTCTACCGGCACGTCCTCATCGAGAAGCGCTTCCCCCACCACACAGCTGTCGCCTTCGACCACGCCGGCAAGACGCTCTGGGCGGCGATGCGCATGCTCGGCGTCGAGGACGTCTCCTTCAACCGACCGGCCGGGATGCTCTATCCGACGGAGAGTCCGTTTTAAAGGTTTTTCTCCCCTAATTTGTAAGTCCCTCGTGAGGCGGCGATGGGTGTCGCCCTGAAGACCCCCGTAGTGGAGGGGGGCCCGCCGAAGGCGGGGGGACCGTCGGGACAGGTCCCCGGGGGCGCGGGGGGCTAAGGGCGATATCTATCGCAGAGCCGAAGAGAGGGACTTACCCAGAATCGGGAGAAGCCCTTATTAATTCCTTCCGCGCCCGGGCACGGGCGCGCTCGCGTCGAAATATTTCCTCGGCAGCTTCTCCTCGCGCATGGCCGCGTTGTAGACGAACCAGGCCATGACCGTCGCCGCCTGCATCAGATCCCCCCGCGACAGGTGGTCGTAGACGTCCATGTTCGAATGGTGGGTCAGCGTGTCGTACTCGAGGTCGTCCTGGATGAACTGGAAGCCGGGCAGGCCGACGGCGTCGAAGGACAGGTGGTCGGTGCCGCCCGTATTGCGGAGGGTCACGGTCGTGGCGCCGAGGTCGTGGATGGGCTTGAGCCACTCCTCGAAGATCGGGGCCGCGGCGCTGTTGCCCTGGGCGTAGATGCCGCGGATCTTGCCGCTGCCGTTGTCGAAGTTGAAGTAGGCCGCGAGCTTGTCGTAGTCCGGCTTCTTTTCCTTCTTCCCCCTGTCGAAGAAATGGTTCGTGACGTAGCCGCGCGAGCCGAGGAAGCCCTGTTCCTCGGCGTCCCACATGGCCAGGCGGATCGTGCGGCGGGGCTGGACGCCCAGCGCCTTCAGGATCCTGACCGCCTCGAAGGCCACGGCGCATCCGGCGCCGTCGTCCGTGGCCCCCGTGCCCGAGTGCCAGGTGTCGAAGTGGCCGCCCAGCATGACGACCTCGGCTTTGAGCTTTTTATCCACGCCCGGGAGTTCGGCGACGACGTTATAGCCCGGCTGGTCGTCGTCCGTGAACCGGGCCTGGACCTCGACCTCCATCGCGACGGGGATATCCTTCTGCAGGATGCGAGCGATCCGGTTGTAGTGTTCAAGGGCAACGACGACCGTCGGCAGCGTCATCGGGGCGCCCTTCGTGCGGGACCCGCCGCTCGCGACGAAGACCGTCCCGTCCTTCCCGCCCCGGCTGGGCTCGAGGACGACTCCGGCCCCTTCGGCCTGGAGGAACTTGGTCACCGCCAGCTGGAGCTGCTGCTGGGCCATCATCTCCTCCATCCGGGCGGCGTACGGCGAGCGCGCGCCGGGCTCGGCGGCCAGGACGAGTTTCTTGAGTTCTTCGTCCGAGAGCCGGGAAGCGACCGGGTCGAAAGAGATCGGGATATCTTGCGCCGCCTGCGTCAGGACGATGGCGTCCTTGAGCTTGCCCTTGTACTTGTCCAAGTCGGCGGGCTTCTTGACGTTGAGCAGGACCGCGTTGCCCTTGAGGACGCCGTTCGTCCCGGGCGTCCAGGCCTTTGGGAAGGCGATGAGCGGCATGTACTGGGGAGCGGTCATCGCGGCGTAGAACTTCTGGAGTTCCCAGCTGCGGCCGAACGTGCCGTAGGTCTCCATCTGCGCGTTCGCCAGGCCGAGCTCCTTGGCCTTGCCGACAACCCATTCCCCGGCCTTGAGGTACTGCGGCGAGGCCGGGAGCCGCGGGCCGTAGACGTCGCAGAGATAGATCAGGAGATCCGTGATCCTGGAATTCTCGAGCCCCTCCTTGCGGATGCGCTGGACCATCGGAAGGTCGAGCTTTTCCTGGGCGCCGATCTGGACGGTGAAAAGGACGAGCAGGATGACGACGGCGAACGAACGCCCCGAGAGATGCTTTTTCATGCGTGCCTCCTCGAAGACGCCGGAACTATATCAACCTGCCGGGCCGGTGTCAAAGGGCCGAGTCTTCCGGAATCGGGCCGTCCTGCATTATAATAGGGCAGCCATGAAAGCCGCCTTCCTGACCGGTGTCCGGACGATCGAGATCCGCGAGGTTCCTGCGCCGCGCGTCGTCCGGGACGACGACGTCCTCGTCCGCAGCCAAGCCGTCGGCGTCTGCGGCAGCGATCTCCACTACTTCCTCTCCGGCTCCGTCGGCGGCGACCGGGTGTCCTACCCCTTCATCCCCGGACACGAGTGCGCCGGAGTCGTCGAGGAGGTGGGCCGCGGCGTCACCCGGGTCAAGCCGGGAGACGCGGTCGTCGTCGAACCGGCCGTATCCTGCGGGACGTGCGACCAGTGCCGGACGGGCCGGCCGCACACCTGCCGGAAACTCCTCTTCCTCGGCCACTACGGCGAACTCACCGGCGGTATGGCCGAATTCGCCCTGGCCCCGGAGAGGAATTGCGTCCCCCTGCCGGCGAAAATGAGCGTCATCCAGGGAGCGTTGGCCGAGCCTCTTTCGATCGCCCTCTACGCGGCCGGGCTGGCCGGGTCGGTCCGCGGAAAAACGGCCGGGCTCCTCGGGGCCGGGCCGATCGGATTGTGCGCGGCCATGGTTCTCAAGGCGGAGGGCGCCGGGGCCCTCTTCATGACGGACAAGGTCGAAGCCCGGGTCAAGGCCGCCAAAATGGCCGGGGCCGATTGGACCGGCAATCCCGACCGCGAGGACGTCGTCGCCGAGATCCTCGGCCGCGAATCCCTCGGTCTCGACATCGTCTTCGAGTGCTGCGGCGACCAGGCGGCCCTGGACCAAGCCGTCGCCCTGCTCAAGCCCGGCGGGACGCTCGTCGTCGTCGGCATCCCCCTCGAGCCGCGGGTGTCGTTCGACAGCTCCAAAGTGCGTCGCCGGGAGATCCGCGTCCAAAACGTCCGGCGCCAGAATAAGTGCCTGGAGAAGGCCGTCGGCATGATCTACACGGGGCGGGTCAAGCCGGACTTTCTGGCCACCCACTTCTTCAAGCTCGATGAAGCCGGCGCGGCCTACGAGACCGCCGCCGCCCGCCGAGACGGTGTCCTCAAGGCCATCGTCACACCCTAAAGGCTCATTTCATCTTCTCGCGCATCTTGGCCTCGGCGCAAGGATCATTCCGGAATATGCACTTGTTGGGCGTACCGCTTGAGAGGCAGATGGGCGGCGATCGCCGCGTAATGCCTGTCCGCTTCGACGAGGACGAGGCTGTGATCGATGCAGTCCGTGGCGATGATGATATCGCTCAGCGGAACGGATAGGCCCTTTTTCTTCAACACGAACCCGCTCCGGCCGGCGGACTCGGAGGAGGCCCGGTCGCTCGGGAGGAGCTTCAATCCGGCCAGCGCCGAGGCCAGCCGGTCGAGCTCGGCCGAACTCCTCGCTCCAGTCAGAAGTTCGGCCAGGACGATACCGTTGATATGAACGCGACTATCGTCGATGAGCTCATCGATGAAATCTCCATGTTCTGATCCGCCGTCCCGGAAATACGGGATCCAGACACTCGTATCGATAAAATATTCCGGCTTCACGTGAGGTCTTTCGTCCGCAGGGTTTCCAGGTCGATATCCAAGGGGATGGTCCCCCGCAAGCGCTTCAAGTTCTCGCGGCGGAGGCGCTGGAGCATCTCTTCGAGGGAACGGCGGACAAGAAGGGTTTTGCTCTTCTCGCCCGTTTCCTCCGTCAGGTCGTTCATCAGGTCGTCAGGGATGATCAATGTCGTCCTCATACATATCTCCAATACATATATTAAATACATATCAGAGATATGTCAATGCTTCATTTTATGTGCTGCCCTCATATAGAAGGGACGCCGGCCCGTCCTGATTTTCTCGAATTCGGAGCGAAAAACTTGGTATTCAGCCGGCCATGAGCCGGTACTTCGCCGTGATGGGGACGCTGGCCTTGAGCATGACCCAGACCGGACAAAAGCGTTCTTCCGACAGGGCGAAGGCTTTCTCAACCGAGGGGCCGTTGACCCGGCCGCCCCGGAATTCGAACTCGAGCTCGACCGAATTGAAGACGGTCGGGTGGATCTCGCGCTTCTCGCCGCGGGCGCGGACCGTGAGGTCCCGGACCTCCTGGCCCATCCGCTTCAAGAGCCCGACGACGACCTGGCTGCTACAGCCGGCCAGGCTCGTGAGGAGCAGTTCGAGGGGCGAATAGCCATCGATCGCCTCCCCTTCCGGCGTGAAGTCGATGGCTACAGGCGTTCCGGCCCGGCCCGACTTGCCGTCGAACCGCATCCCGCCCTTGAATACGACCTCGGTTCGAACTTCTTTCGCCATCTCTTGCTCCTTTGAACCCGCAGCAAGGACCAGCCTTCACTGGTCCTAAGCGCTCGTCAAGGACATGTTACGGACCAACGGTGCCCGGGCAGCCTCCGTTCATTTTTCGTGCCGGATGACCTTGCCGTCCTTCATCACGAACATGACGCGGCGGAGCGCCTGGACGTCGTCGAGCGGGCTGGCCGGTGTCGCGATGAGGTCGGCGGCGAAACCGGCGGCGATCGTCCCCCGGATCTTCTCGATGCGGAGCAGCTTGGCCGCGTTCGTCGTCATGGCCTTGAGCGTTTCGGCGGCCGGAATTCCCGCCGCCTGCCAGACGGCGAGATAATCCAGCATCATCTCCGGCTTGATCTTTCCCGGGAGATTCTTGACCGTGTCCGTGCCGAAAACGAGCGTCACGCCGATCCGGTGAGCCCGTCTGAGGCGGTCGATGATCATGCCCGCGAACTCTTTTGCCGATCCGAAGTAAAGGCCGTTCGGGTCGAGGGCCGCGATGTGGGACTCGGGAAAATCCGTGCTGACCAGGGCCGTCCCTTTTTCTTTCATGAGGGTCAGCAGATCGTCCTCGAGCAGCATGCCGTGCTCGATCGAGTCCACTCCCCCGAGGATGCAGTTGCGGGCCGGCTCCCCTCCGGCGAAGACGTGCACGGAAACAGCCCGGCCCGCGGCATGCCCTTCCGAAACGGCCGCTTGGATCTCAGCGAGAGAATAATAGAAGGGGCTGTTGTCGGCCACGAGCTTGACGGCGTCCGCGCCGTAAAAAATGACTTGGCGAACGGCCTTCCGGACCTCGTCGGGCGTATCGGCGTCGATGTACTCGTAGAGCCAGAACCGCCCTTGTTCCGGTGAGATTCGCATGGACTGGCCGCCGAAGGGGGCGATGATCTTCCCGGTGGTCAGGATGGTCGGCCCGTCGAACAAGCCCCTGTTAATGGCGTCCCGGAGGTCCACCGAGGCGAAGTTGGCCTCGTTGCCGACATCGCGGATCGTCGTGAACCCCGCCCGGAGGACATCCTGGGCGTTGCGGAGACCGATCAGAGCGCGCGCGGCAGAGCTCTGCTTGAGATAGCCGGCCTCGATACCCGCGGTCAAATCCAAGGTCCCGAGGGTGATATGCGTGTGGGCGTCCATAAGCCCGGGCATGACCCAGGATCTCGAGAGGTCGATGACCTCGGCCCCGGCGGGGATCTTGACGCTTGGACCGACCTCCGCGATCTTGCCGTCCTTGACCAGGATGACCTGGTTCGCAGCGACCGCGCCCGTCGCCGGGTCGATCAGGTGTCCGACGCGCAGCGCCGTCGTGGCGGCCAGCATCTGCCCGGCGGCAAGGCCGCAGAATAGCCCAAGAAAAACGAATACCCAAATGACCCTGACATGAGTTTGACGATCCATCCGATAACCCTCCTTCCGGCGAAGAATCCCCCAAGACATCGAGGCTGTCTTGATGGGGGAAAGAGATAGCCACCCCCCATGTTGTCTTCGATTCTCTTCTGCGGATGATAGCCATCAACGCCCGGAGAAGTCAAGCCCGAGACGGTGGGCAAAACGCAAATGGTCCAAAGATGCCGGCTATATCGCGTGCTTGGGTCCGTCTAGAAGGATCCGAGGGCCGGGCTCAGCACACTCTTTTTAAGGCCGTTGACAAAGCCCATCTCCTGGTCTAGACTCCAATTGCCTTCCGGGGGATAACAATAGCCGAAAATCGACCGGTCCGTCAGGATTCGGCCATTTTCTATTTCTTCTCGAGGAGGGGATCTATGAAACCCAAAAAATGGGCAGGCGTCTTTCTTTTCCTGGCGGTTTGCGTCCTGGCGCTCACTGTCGCTGCGGCCGCGCAGGAGAAAAAACCCCAGCTCTATTTCGTCGAGGATTATGTGGTCAAGCCGTCCATGGTTCCTCAATTCGAAGCGGCATTCAAAGAATTCATGGCAACGGTCTTTAAACCGCACAATTGGCCGTGGCCGGTCGGAACCTACGTCACGGAGGATTTTCATTACTATTTCGTCTATCCGTTCGAGAACATGGCCGAGATCGACAAGGCATTCGCCACCTTCGTTGAAATCCTCGGCAGGATCGGGGCGGACAAATGGGACGCCCTCAACAAGAAGATGGGTGACGCCACCGAGTACTACAAGCAGGGAACATTCACGTTCTACCCCGAGCTGTCCTACATCCCCGAAAAGCCTCGGCTCAAACCCGAAGAGGAAAAGTTCGCCTACTGGGGATTCTGCTACGTCATGCCAGGGAGGGAAAAAGAATTCGAGGCCCTTTTCAAGAAAATCGTGGAGCTCTGCAAGTCCAAGAAGCTCACCATCCAATTCAACACCTTTATCGGCGGGATCGGGACGGATGCGCCGCTCTACTTCTATACGGAGTTCGGCCGGACGGCGGGCGACTTTTTCATGACGTCCGAAAAGACGGATAAGATCTTGGGCCAGGAGATCACCGACATCTGGAACAAGGTGTTGTCCCTGATGCGGAAATACGAGTTCAAGACGGGCTCGGTCCGGCCCGACCTGTCTTTCGCTCCTGCGGCCAAGGCCAAGTGAATCAGAGGGACGGCCCCCAAACGGGGACAGTCCCTAGAGCTCCTGGTGCTCGGTGCGGTGGATGATCTCGTCCTGGAGCTCGGTGCTGCAGTCGACGAAGTAGTCGCTGTAGCCGGCGACGCGGACGATGAGGTCGCGATACTTCTCGGGTTGGGCCTGCGCTTCCCTTAAGAGGTCGGCCGTGACGACGTTGAACTGGATGTGATGGCCCATGAGCCGGAAGTAGGACCTCACCAGATCCTTGACCGCGGCCAAACCCGTATCGTCGGCCAGAAGCTGGGGCGTGAATTTCTGGTTGAGGAGCGTCCCGCCCGTCCGGACGTGGTCCATCTTGCCGAGCGACTTGATGACGGCCGTCGGGCCCTTGCGGTCGGCGCCCTGGACCGGTGAAACGCCTTCCGAAACGGCATCCCCCGCCAGTCTCCCGTCCGCCGTGGCCCCGGTCATCTTCCCGAAGTAGATGTGGGCCGTCGTCGGCAGGAGGTTGATCCGGTACGAGCCGCCGCGCGGCGTCGGTCGGCCGTCGACCGCCTCGAAGTAGGCCTCGAAGACCCGCTTCATCAGGCTGTCGGCGTAGTCGTCGTCGTTTCCGAACTTCGGCGTCCGGTTGAGGACACGCTGGCGGAGCGTCTCGTAGCCGACGAAATTGCTTTCGAGCGCGGCCAGGAGCTCCTTCATCGCGAAGTGCTTGTTGTCGTAGACGTTGTAACGGACGGCGCTGAGGATGTCGGTGATCGTGCCCATGCCGACGCCCTGGATGTAGTTCGTGTTGTAGCGGGCGCCTCCGGCGTGGTAGTCCTTGCCGTTCTTGACGCAGTCGTCGACGAGCACGGACAGGAACGGTGCGGGTAGATACGTTGCGTAGAGCCTTTCGATGACGTTGCTGCCGCGGACCTTGATGTCGACGAAGTGCCGGATCTGTTTGCGGAAGGCCTCGAAGAGCTTGTCGAAGGTCGCGAACGCCGTCGGGTCGCCCGTTTCGAGCCCTATTTTCTTCCCCGTCCTCGGGTCGACGCCGTTTCCGAGGGTGATCTCGAAGATCTTCGGCAGGTTGAAATACCCGGTCAGGATGTAGGCCTCTTTGCCGAAGGCCCCGGACTCGACGCAGCCGCTGGCGCCGCCGTTCCTGGCGTCGACGACCGATTTGCCCTGGCGGACGAGCTCCTGGACGATGGCGTCGGTGTTGAAGATCGAGGGCTGGCCGAAGCCGGTCTTGACGATCTTGAGGGCCCGCAGGAGGAAGGAGTCCGGCCCCTTGGCGCTGACTTGGACCATCGAGCTCGGCTGGAGGATGCGCATCTCCTCGATGACGTCGAGGATGAGATAGGACAGCTCGTTGACGCCGTCCGTCCCGTCCTCCTTCAAGCCGCCGATATTGATCAGGGCAAAATCGGTGTAGGTGCCGCTCTCCTCGGCCGTGACGCCGACCTTGGGCGGAGCGGGCTGGTTGTTGAATTTGACCCAGAAGGCCTGGAGGAGCTCCCGGGCGCTCTCCTTCGTCAGGGTGCCGTCGGCCAGCCCTTCCTGGTAGAACGGTCCGAGGTGCTGGTCGAGACGGCCCGGGTTGAAGGAATCCCAGGTGTTGTATTCGGTGATGACACCGAGGTGGACGAACCAGTAGGCCTGGAGGGCCTCCCAGAAATCGCGCGGCGCGTTGGCCGGCACCCAGTCGCAGACTTCGGCGATCCTCTCAAGCTCTTTTTTCCGGACGGCGTCTTTCTCGTTCGTCGCCTGCTCGCGGGCTTTCTCGGCGTGCCTCCGTGCGAAGGCGACGATAGCGTCCGCGCTCACGGCCATGGCCTTGAGCTCTTCCTGCTTATCGTAGGCCTCCGGATCGGTCATGAAGTCGAGGCCGGCCAGGGCCGCTTCGATGTCCTTCTTGAAGTCGAGCATGCCTTTCTTGTAGATCTTGCCGTCGAGGACGGTGTGGCCCGGGGCGCGCTGTTCCATGAACTCGGTGAAGACGCCGGCCTCGTAGGCGTCGATCCATTCCCGGGTCATCTCGGCGAAGATGCGGTCCCTCTGCGAGCGGCCCTTCCAGAAGGGAATGATCTCCTCGGCGTAGAGCCGGCGCGTCTCCTCGTCCGAGGCGAAGGCGGTCTTTTTCCGATCGTTGAGGTATTGAAGGTCCTGGAGGGAGTGGATGCAGACCTCGGGGTAAGTCGGCGTCGCCTTGGGCGCGGGGCCGCGTTCCCCGACGATGAGCTCGTCCTCGTTAAAGACGACGCTCTTATTCTCCATGATGTGCTTGAAGACCAGGGCGTGCAACATCGGGCTCGACAGGCCGCGCGTTTCGGGCCTCTTGTAGAAGTCAGTGACGAGCTTGGCCCGCTCGGCGCTGATCGTCGGCTTGGCTTCGAGCGTCTGCGCCCTGAGCTTCTTGATGCGTTCGTTCATGGTCATCCTCCGCGCCGGACCTCGAAACCCGCCTCCCGGAACGCGGCCTCGATGGCGGCGATGCGCTCTTCGGAAGGAGTCTCGAATTTCCGGAAATGTGACTCTTTACCGATCCTGCGGGCCTTTTCCAGGCCGCCGGAATGGTAGGGCAGGATGCCGACCCGCCGTATCGTTTTCAAGGACGAGAGAAAGGCGATCGTCCGCCGGATATTGTCGTCGTCGTCGTTGACGCCGATGACGAGCGGGAGGCGGACCCAGACTTCGGTTCGGCCCGCGGCCAGGCGCTTCAGGTTGTCGATGATGGGGACATTCGAAACGCCGGTGAGCTCTTTGTGCCGGGCGTCGTCCATGCACTTCAGGTCATAGAGGATAAGGTCGGTCTTCGAGGCCATGAGGTCGAGGACGCCGTTCTTGGAGTAGCCGGCGGTGTCCACGGCCGTGCGGATGCCGCGGGAGCGGCAGCCGTCGAGAAGCGCTTCGGCGAACGCTGCCTGGACGAACGGGTCGCCGCCGGAGAGCGTCAGGCCCCCGCCCGATTGCTCGTAAAAAACCCGGTCCTTCTCGACCTCGGCCAGGACGTCCTCGACGCTTATCTCGCGGCCGACCATCTGCATGGCGTCGTAGAGGCAGGCTTCGGCGCACTTGCCGCAGAGGTCGCAGACCTTCCTGTCGATGACGACGGCGCCCGCGGCGTCCTTGGCGATGGCGCCCTTCGGACAGGCCTCGATACAAGCGTAACAACGGGAGCACCGTCCCGGCCAGTGCATGAGTTCGGGTCCGGGGTCGACGCTTTCGGGATTGTGGCACCAGAGACAGCGCAGGGAACAGCCCTTGAGGAAGACGGTCGTCCGGATGCCCGGCCCGTCGTGGATCGAGTAGCGCTTGATGTCGAAAACCTTGCCTGTCACGCTAAGTCCTCCGCGGTTCCCGTCGATTTCGGTCTCTCTGCCTTCTATTTAGTCGTAATATATCAGATATCAGACCACAAATCAAGCACTTTTTTAGACGAAACTTCTACACTTTTCCCCTGATTTAGTATAAAAATCCCTTTCCGGGGTCATCCGGCGGCCCCGACAGGAATCCGCGCCGGACCGTTAGGAGAAGCCATGAGCGAACGCCCCGCCTTCAACATGCGCTTTATCTGGACGACAACCCTCATCTCGGCCATGGGCGGGCTTCTCTTCGGCTACGATTGGGTCGTCATCGGCGGGGCCAAGCCCTTCTACGAGAAATTCTTCGGACTGACGACACCGTCCCAGATCGGCTGGGCCATGTCGAGCGCCCTCGTCGGCTGTCTCATCGGGTCGCTCGTCTCCGGCGGGCTGAGCGACCGTTTCGGCCGGAAGCGGCTCCTCATCCTGGCCGGGTTCCTCTTCACCGGGACGGGCATCCTGACCGCCCTGGCCCCGAGCTTCTCGTTCTTCATCGGGAACCGCATCCTCGGCGGCGTCGCCATCGGCCTGGCCTCGAACCTCTCGCCCATGTACATCGCCGAGATCTCGCCGGCCGCGATGCGGGGCAAGTTCGTCTCCGTCAACCAGCTGACCATCGTCATCGGCATCCTGGCCGCCCAACTCGTCAACTGGCTCATCGCCAAGCCCGTCCCGGCCGGGGCAACGGCCGCCGATATCCTCGCGTCCTGGAACGGACAGACCGGCTGGCGCTGGATGTTCGGCGCCGAGGCCGTCCCCGCTTTTCTCTTCTTCCTGCTGATGTTCCTCATCCCGGAAAGCCCGCGCTGGCTGGTCAAGAACGGGCGCGATGCGGAAGCCGAAAAGATCCTGGCCAGGGTCGGCGGGACCGGCTTCGCCGGACAGGCCCTGGGTGAGATCCGCGACACCCTGGCGACCGGCGAGATCCGGAAGGTCCACTTCCGCTCCCTCCTCGGGCCGGGCCTGGCCAAGGTCCTTGTCGTCGGCGTCGTTCTGGCCGTCTACCAGCAGTGGTGCGGCATCAACGTCATTTTCTATTACGCCGAGGAGATCTTCACCGCCGCGGGCTACGGCGTGAGCGACGTCCTCTTCAACATCGTCATCACCGGCACGGTCAACCTGATCTTCACCCTCATCGCCATCCGCCTCGTCGACAGGCTGGGCCGGAAGCCGCTGATGATGGCCGGCTCCGCGGGTCTGGCCGTCGTCTTCGGCCTCATCGGCGCGAGCTACGCCTTCCACAGCAAGGGCGTTCATCTCCTGGCCCTCGTCGTCGTCGCCATGGCTCTCTACGCCCTGTCCCTCGCCCCGGTGACATGGGTCCTCCTCTCGGAGATCTTCCCCAACCGCATCCGGGGCGCGGCCATGTCCGTCTCGACGTTTTCCCTCTGGTCGGCTTGTTTCGTGCTGACCTACACCTTCCCGCTCCTCAACAAGAGCCTCGGCCCGGCCGGGACGTTCTGGATCTACGCCGGGACGAGCGTCCTCGGTTTCATCTTCATCAGGTCCCGCGTCCGGGAGACCAAGGGAAAAACCTTGGAACAGATCGAGCGGGAATTCGTCGGGTAACCAACTATTTTGTCAATCGGCGAGGCATTCGGGTAGTGTCCTAATATGAAAAAAGAAAAATTGGTTCTAGTCGAATGGACGGATTCACATTCAGGGCGGGGCTGGCAATCGCTTGAGGATCTAAAAAAAGCCGCAGAACCGCTCCATTGTCAATCTGTGGGCTGGCTAATCAATAAGAATGCCAAATGCTGGACGATAGTCCCTCATGTCGCAGGTCAGAGACAGGGGGAGGCACAGTACAGCGGAGACATAACAATTCCCAAACGGGCAATACAATAATAAAAACCAGGAGACTACGAGAGTACTAGGCTACTTTTTGCCCTTTCCGGGGAGAGGCACCCGCTCAACTGTGGTATGGTCAGGGTTTTTGCGAGCCTTCTCAACGGGGATAAAATGCCCCGTCTTGGCGTCCCTCCCCTTGAGAGTTGTTTGCGGTTGCTTTTTAGACATTATGGTTTCTCCTTTTTGTAATCGTGGACGATTGAGGCCCGGACGGCCTTTTCCGGGGAGTCTATCGGGGATATTTTTAAAACAGCATAATAACGGCGCTTAGTTGAGCCTTCAATTGAAGATGACCAAGCATAGCAAATATCAGTTAGGGGATGACCCGATATTTTGAAAACGTGGACAATGCCCTCCCAAGCGGTACTTGAGCCGTATTTTTCTATTACTGCAACCTCTTCAATATGGGAGGCCGTACAATGGTGGAGTTGTTCAACTAGATCTTTGAGCCTATTTATAGGTTTATTTTGGTTCTTTGTCATCAACCTTTTCTTCGATAAAATCCTCTTTGTTGATAGCGAGCAGTTTCATTAGTTTTTCGATAGCCTTGTCTGAAATGGTGGACGTGCCAGAGAAGACAATCCGGACTTTTAAATCGCCTCCCAGAGAATATAGGGCCTTTTCGCGCTCATCCCCAGCCACAGTGCGAACGGGGGGCCTCATTGTCCCCGGGGGAATCAGCCCCCTTGGTTCCATCTTTTCTTCTTGAGGTATCATGCCACTGTCCTCCTCTGATATATTCTCACCTGCCATTATATCAGATTCATACACTTTAGCAAAGTCCATTGTATCTTTAAAAACCCGAATAAACTCCCTAACTGTTCCTGGATTAAACTTAAATTTAAATGGCAAATCGTATTCTAAGGATGAATCATTAGGAATTTGATTTCCATAAAATTCTTTGATTTTCTTAAAGAGCGCCGGGTTTAATGCAGCCTCTTTAATTGCAGCCTCACGTTCTGTGGATTCAGGTCGCTTATCAAAGATGATCTTGAACGCCAAATCAGAGACGCTAACCCTACGATCTGCCCCAGTCCCCTCTATGTTGATTAGACCATAATATGACAGAGAGGCCATGACTTGCATGCCGGAGCTACTCTTAGAAGAAAACCCGATAGACTTTGTGGCAACCTCAATAGCGCTTGATGTTCTTTTGAAATTCTCATAGAGAATGCCAACCAATTTAATGCATCGATCAAGGGAATATCCGGGATAATTTGGACTCCTAACTTTGGTCTTTTTTTTCTTGGCTTGCTCTTCCATCAGAATGCTCCTTATCAATTGCCACTCATAATATAGCCGATAGGGAGGCGTTTGTCAAGGCCAAGTTAAAAAATAATATAAATGCCGATAGAACCGATAAATATCTTGACAAATAACCGATTATTGTATATAAATATAACATGACCATCATAAGAAGAGAATTCATGAGAAGAGACAAAGCCCTCGTTGATTACAGAATCGCCGTCAGCGGGGGCCAGAACAGGAAGGCCCTAAACCTGACAATTCCCCAAGAGTGGCCAAGTTTAGGGCCGTGGCGATTATCTTATGGGGGCAGGGCTGGTGCCCAGGCTAGCCTTTACATCTCGCCGTGGGGGTCCGATTCCCCCTGCCTCCACCCTTGCATTCTATCACATCGGTTAAGCTCTTTGTCAATGGGGACACAAAAATGAACGTTCTATGCCAAGAAAAACAGGAAATGGCAATCTCCGCTCTGGTTGAAGGTTCGTCTATTCGTTCGGTTGAGCGTATGACGGGAATCCATCGAGATACAATTATGCGTTTAATGCTCCGAGTTGGGCAGAATTGTGAGCGGCTTTTAGATGAAACCATGCGCGATCTGCCATGCAAGTATATTGAGTTAGATGAGATTTGGTGCTATGTCGGGAAAAAGCAGCGGCACCTAAAAAAGACCGATGATCATTCTGTCTTGGGCGACCAATGGGTTTTTGTGGCGATAGATGCAGAAAGCAAGTTGATTCCATCATATAAAATCGGCAAGCGAGACTTGCCGACGGCTTATGATTTTCTGGCCGATCTATCGGGCCGGGTGAATAACCTCGTTCAATTATCAAGCGATTCTCTCTCTGCCTATGTCGAGGCCGTGGAATTGTCCTTCGGGGCAGGCGTTGATTATGGGCAAATCGTAAAAACTTTTGAAGGTGAGGCCATTGGGCCCGGGCGGTATTCCCCGCCAATGGTTATCGCGGCTGATCGATTTGTCATAACCGGCCAGCCGCGAATTGAGCGAATATCTACATCCTATGTTGAGCGCCAGAACCTAACTATGCGTATGCAGATGCGCCGCTTCACCCGCCTAACTAACGCATTTAGCAAGAAGCTGGAGAACCTTAAGGCGGCTGTCGCCCCACACTTTGCCCATTACAACTTTGTCAGGATACACAGTAGCTTGAGGGTTACCCCCGCCATGGAGGCTGGAATCACGCGGGAACCTTGGGCCGTCGGCGATCTGTTAGATTTAAATTAGGACACTACCGGCATTCGCGCACTCTGAAAAAATTAAATGTCCCCCACCCGCTACGTATCTTATTGATATATAATACACTTAATATATGCATTCCAGTTGGTAAAAAGCACTAGGAGACTACCATTCCACCAGTCGGGGAATATGTTATAGAATGATAGTAATTTATTTCTAAAAACGTCATTATTATTGAAGACATGATAGAAAACAATTTCGATATTCAATTTATTGCGGATCTTGCCTTAAGAGAGAAACAAATCCAACAAGAGTATCGCCCGATTATTGCCGTTCATAAATGGTTTGCCCGTCGCCCCGGAACGTTGTTTCGTGGGCTGCTCCTAGCGGAATTTTCGGAAGTTCCCATTCGAGAATCATTTTATCGCGCTAACCATTTCAAAGGGATACGAATTGCGGACCCATTCATGGGCGGTGGAACCCCGCTTTTAGAGGCGAATCGGATGGACTGTGATGTCCTTGGCTTTGATATCAACCCGATGGCCTATTGGATTGTTAAGCAAGAAATTGAACATCTCGATCTTAAGGCTTATATCAAGGCAGCTGATTCTTTAAGAAGAAGCATTTCGAACGAGGTTGGACAGCTTTATAAGACCACTTGCGAAGTTTGTGGCGCAGACAACGCAGACGTTAAATATTTTCTTTGGGTAAAACATATTCCATGCAAAAATTGCCAGGCTAAAATTGATCTTTTCCCTGGCTATTTACTTGCCGATAATACACGTCACCCAATGAACGTATTCGTTTGTCCGTCGTGTGGACAGTTGACTGAAACCATAGATAGACATAATCCCGGCCTCTGCCGAAGCTGCCATACACGTCTTTCTCCTGATGGGCCAGCTAAGCGTAATCGATGCGCTTGTAAGACTTGCGGGACTATTAACGAGTATCCAAATGCGACGCTTGGGGCGCCCCTTCATAGGCTCTTCGCAATAGAATATTACTGTTCGTTTTGTAAGAATAAGCATGTTGGCCGATATTTCAAAGCACCAGATTCAACGGATATCTCCCGGATTGAAGAATCTTCACAGAGATGGGCTAAGATAGAACCAACGCTTGTCCCCGAAGAGCAGATACCCACCGGGGATGAAACGAACCGTTTACATCGCTGGGGTTATCGCAGCTATCATGAGATGTTCAATTCAAGACAGTTGCTTGGCCTGGAGCTGTCCGCGCGCTTGATCTCCGGCATACCAAGTGAACGTCTGCGCAACGCCCTCGCGACCAATCTTTCCGATTTATTGCGATATCAAAATATGCTATGCCGATATGATACGATGGCCCTAAAGTCCCTTGATATTTTTTCTGTTCATGGGTTCCCTATTGGTCTCATCCAATGCGAGTCTAATTTATTAGGAATAATCGATAATAATAAAAATGTGTGTATTGGAAGCGGAGGATGGGCAAATATCATTGAAAAATTTCGTAAAGCCAAAGCTTATTGTGACAGCCCATTTGAGATAAAACACACCGGACGGACAAAGAAAGTCGTTCCTATCAGCGGTGAATGGATTGGGGACCGCTTGAATGGGGAAAGCGTCAATTCCGGGAGGATCGTTGATCTACGGTGCGAAGATGCATCAAAAGCTGATATCCCTCCAGCTTCGCTCGATGCAGTCTTTACCGATCCTCCTTATTTTAGTAACGTACAATATGCAGAGTTAATGGATTTTTGTTATGTATGGCTTCGTCGTTTGATTGGAGATACTACTCCCGCATTCCAAAAGCCATCAACTCGAAATCCTCAAGAGTTGACCGGCAATGACGATATGGGAAGAGGCATAGATCATTTCGCTGAGGGACTCTCAGCTGTTTTTCGCAGTATGGCATTCGGACTAAAGCCGGGTTCTCCCCTTGCCTTTACATATCATCATAACGAATTAACGGCATATCTTCCGATCGCAGTTGCCATATTGGACGCTGGATTGGCATGTTCTGCCTCCCTTCCTTGTCCGGCGGAGATGGGAGCTTCCATTCATATTAAGGGCACGGGTTCATCGATAATTGATACCATCTTCGTCTGCCGGTCGGCTGGCTTGATGCATAAAAAATGGCTTGCCGATTCGGCTTATGGGATAGCGCAACTCGTCATGGAAGATCTTAAACACCTTAAAGCTGGTGATATTAGGCCCTCGCCCGGCGACACCAGGTGCATAGCCTACGGACATCTTATACGCCTCGCCATCTGGTCATTACGTAAAGAATGGGACCGGCATGAGGACATTGCTAGCCGAATGCGCAGAGTGAATGTTTGGATTCAGAAGATAGGTGGCTGGCCCGAAGTAGAAAGGCTAATTCATGCCGGAGATTTCTCGTATACAGGAGAGGACTTGCCGCTAATTCTCAATGAACCTGTCAAAGGCTATGGAGAACTCCATGACTATGTATCCTTTTAAGTCATCATTTGAAGAAATTGAGCGGAATCCAGACCTGTTTGTAGATGCCATCTTTTCAAGTTTAGAATCGGAATTCTTAGTGATGCCAAAAGGCGTGGGCTTTATTGAATATCCAATCTTCGAGCGTGGTTATGAAGTTCTTAAATCATCAACTGCCGGTTTTTCCAAGCTCAAGCTGGAGAGGATTTTTCCCTTTATTGAATCACAACCGATTTCAATTATTGTCTTGCGTACAATGCTCGGTTTCACCCCACCCGAGTGGGGATATGTAACGACCCAGCGTACAGATTTGAAAATACCTCAGGGTTTTGTTCGGTCTCTCGACCGGAGAATAAGGATGTCCCCGGATAAGCCTATGAAGCTAACCGGAATATCAAAGAAACGCGTAGAAGCATTATTAGAAACTGCATTTCAGATGTTATCTGCAAGTGTGCCAGAGGTAGAAAAGGACCAATTGCATCGACTGGATAAGGCAGATACAAAGCAGGGGATTGAGAGCATCGAGAATCTCTCAGCGATGGGCGCGCCTTATGCTATGCTCCTTTATGAGCGTTTCTTGGGCCGACCGTTTGCCGGGCACCGGGATTCCGTCAGCGAGTTAGTAGGAGATAGTCTTGAGTCGGCCATAGAGGATATTCTTGCGAAAGCTGGAATAAGCTTCCGCAAAACGAAACGCGCGGAAAGGATCGAGGGATTTGACCAATCGCCCGATTTCATTATTCCCAGCGAATTTAATCCACAGATTATTATCGAAGCAAAAATTACAGAAGATGACGGCACGGCCAGAGACAAAGTGACACGCATTCAACATCTTGGCGAACTCAGCGTTGCAGGACGCCCTAAGAACAAGCCCAAATACGAGGTTATAGCCTGTATCGGCGGCCGCGGCTTTGGTGTACGTCGGGAAGACATGAAAAAAATGATACTGTCCACAAGGGGCAAGGTTTTTACAATAAAAACACTCGGAAGCATGATCGACAATACCCGCCTTCATGAATTTCGAACTAAGCAAGGATAAACTATTTATTCATTATTCCCTGTAGCTAAATGAAACACCGGGATCATTGGACTCTCGTTGCGAATGAGCCCAAGTTCAATATCGAGTCTTCATCTTATTGGGAGAAAGCAAAATGACGTCCACTTCAAAAATCGAAATTAGCCTTGAAGGCGTGGGCAGAATTCTTATCAATTGCAATGTGAGTGTCCCTATCTACCAACGTTCCTATGCGTGGGAAGATGAGCATGTAACTGACTTGTTTAATGATATCGCAACCGCTATGAAGGCGGGTGCACCGGAATATTTTATTGGTTCGATCGTAACGACCAATAATCAAGCTGCACGAGTTGAAATTGCTGACGGTCAACAGCGACTCGCGACGATCACAATATTGCTTGCCGCTATACGAGATTATTTTTATGAAAAAGGCGACAGAGGACATGCCGATTTAATCACTTCAGATTATCTTCACAAAAGAGAACTTAAAACCCTTACTCCTATTCCGAAAATGAAGCTTAATGATATCGATAACAACTACTTTGCGGGCCGAGTTTTGCTACCTCCAGATTCTCCGAAGCGCGAGGAAAGCCCTGCCAATAAATCTCATTTTCGGATAGACAATGCGGCAGCTTTAGCAAAAAAGCATATTAAATATATTGCGGCAGCACCTAATGCGACAGATAAGCTCGTAGACCTTGTCACCTATTTATCGGACTCCGTGAAGGTTATTTGGGTACGAGTCCCTGATGATACCAATGCATTTATGATTTTTGAAACTCTCAATGACCGTGGTTTATCACTAGCTATTACGGATCTTCTAAAAAATCACTTATTCGGACTATCTGGGGCTAGACTTAGCGAAGTCCAGATGGCATGGATTAGCACGGTTAGTGTCCTTGAAGGAGCCGACGAGGAGAACATTCTCCTCACTTTTTTGCGCCACTATTGGTCATCACGTTTTGGGCTGGTCCGGGAGAAGGAACTATATGCAGATATAAAAAAGCGGGTCAGCAACCTGTCACTTGCGGTCGATTTCGCTAAAGAACTCGAACAGAATGCACAAATATACGTAGCAATCGTAAATACCGCTGAGGCTTTTTGGAGCAAATATGGGGATACGTGTAGAAAGCACATGGAAATGCTTAATATCCTCAGAATGATCCAGATCCGCCCTCTCATCTTGTCTGTGCTAAGTACATTTAAAGAAGCAGAAGCCAAAATCGCAATCAAGAATATGCTGTCTTGGTCAGTTCGATTTCTTATTCACGGCGGACTAGGGACGGGTGCGATAGAGACAAATTATAGCCAGGCCGCCAAAGCTATCCGAGAGGGAAAGATCACAACGGCTGCCAAGCTCTTTGGTTACCTCAAGTCGGTCATTCCCACGGATGCCAAATTCCGAACTGCTCTCCTATCCGCCTCTGTTTCCAAGGCTTTCCTCGCACGCTACTACCTCCGCGCACTTGAACAACAAGAAGGGGATTTGCCTGGCGCGGAACTCGTCCCAAATGACAATTCCGAAGTCATCAATCTAGAGCATATCCTCCCCCAAAATCCCTCATCTATTTGGTCGCATTTTCCGGAGGAGGAACAAACGCTCCTCTTCGATAAGCTTGGTAATCTAGCCTTGATGACAACAAGAATCAATGCAAAAGCCGGTAACGATGGATTCGCTTTCAAGAAAAAACTCTATGCAAAGTCCGAATTCAGACTAACACAATCTCTGGCAAAGTATTCAAGATGGGATCGACGTAGTATTGAGGATCGTCAAGCTCATTTAGCTGATTTAGCCCTGAAGGCCTGGCCAATAAGATGATTTGGGATGGCCAGATTAATCTACTATCGGAATCTTCTTATCAGAATATAAGCTTCATAGATGCACCCGTTTGAAACAATCAAACGTCTTTACTCCGAAGAACGGGACGCTTGGCGCAAGCACTACAGGAAGTATTTCAAGTACGCCGCGCGGGCCCTCGGCGCGGGCTTCGTCATCGGCTTCGTCTATTTCATGCTGAGGCCGGACCAGGAAAAAAAGGCCCTGGAATTCGTGCTCCGGTCGCTCAAGGACATCAAGCTCCAGGGCTCGCCGCTCGTCCTGGCATTGACTCTCTTCTATCATAACGCCCGCGCCTCCGTTGTCGCCGTAACGGCGGGCGTCATCCCTTTCCTCTTTCTGCCCATCCTCGACCCGCTCCTCAACGGCGGCGTCCTGGGTCTTCTCGTCTCCGTCACGAAACACCAGGGCCTCGACGTCCCCCGGCTCGTCCTGACCAAGATCCTCCCCCACGGCATTTTCGAGCTCACCGCCGTCCTCTACACGACGAGCCTCGGCCTCTATCTTTCGGCGGGTATGGGGAAGAAGGCCGTCGCCGCATGGAACAAGAGGACGAACGAGCCGCCGGCCGAGGTGGCCGTCGAGCCCGAGAGCCTGGCCAGAACCGTCTTCCGCTCGTTTCTCCTCGTCGTCCTGCCGCTCCTGCTCGTGGCCGCGTTCATCGAGGGCTTCATCACACCGATTCTCCGCTAACCAGAGCGGAGAATCGGCGCTGCTCGGGGGACACCTACCAAGGGGTGATGTCCCCCTTCGCTGCCCCACTCTTCCGCTGAGCGCGGCCCGGGCCCTTACTATTTCACGAAGAACTTGTGTAACGTGACGGTGCGGTATTTCCGCCCCGGCTCCAGGATGGTCGAGGGGAAGTTGGGGTGGTTCGGAGAATCGGGGAAATGCTGGGTCTCGAGGCAGAAGGCGCAGTGCTTTTGGTAGGCCTTGCCGCCCTTACCGACGATTGTTCCGTCCAGGAAATTGCCCGTGTAAAGCTGGATGGCCGGCTGGTCGGTATAGATCTCCATCGCCCGGCCGCTCCCCGGCTCTTCGACGCGTGCGGCCAGGACTAGCGTTCCCCCGCCGCCGCGAAGGACGAAATTGTGGTCGTAGCCGCCTTCGACCTGGGCGATCCGCTCCCCGATGGCGTGAGACGACGTGAAGTCGAGCGGGGTCCCGGCGACACCCACGATCTCTCCTGTCGGGATGAGGGTCACCGCTGAATCGACGGCCGTGTACTTTTCGGCTTTGAGCCGGACGAGGTGGCCGAGGACGTCGCCGTTCCCCTCCCCCTTGAAATTCCAGTAGGCGTGGTTGGTCAGATTGACCGGCGTCTTCTTGTCGGTCTCGGCTTCGTAGCTGATCTTGAGCTCGTCGGCGTTCGTCAGCATGTAGACGACCGTGACTGAGAGATTGCCGGGATAGCCCTCCTCCATGTCTTTGCTCAGGTAGGTCAGCTTGACGCCCACGCCATCGGCGGTTTGGACCGGCTCGGGTTTCCAGACGACCTTGTCGAAGCCCTTGAGCCCGCCGTGCAGACTGTTGCCGTTGTTGTTTTGGGCCAGCGTGTATTCGATCCCGTCGAGGGTGAACCGACCCTTGGCGATCCGGTTGGCGTACCGGCCGACGATGACCCCGAAATAAGGATGCGTCCCGAGATATCCCTCGAGGTTGTCGAAGCCGAGGTTGACGTCGACGAACGCGCCGTTCCGGTCCGGCAGGCGGAGGGAAACCAGGATCGCCCCGTAGGTCATGACCCGGGCTTCGATCCCTGATTTATTGGTCAGGGTGTAGATATCGACGGCCGTGCCGTCGGCGAGATGTCCGAAAAGCTTCATCGTCGCCTCCACGAGGAGCAGATTCCTCCCTTTTATCCCAAAAACGCGTCCATTTCAATCTTGCGCCCCCCGGAACGATTGACCCCCGTCCCCGCGTATGATATTTAGTGATAAAAGGCATGGTCGGAACAACTCTCAAGCATTACCGGATCGAAGCCCAGCTCGGCAAGGGCGGCATGGGGGTCGTCTACCGGGCCCGGGACACCCGCCTCGACCGCCTGGTGGCCCTCAAGACGATCACGCCCGGCCTCGTCGCCAACCCCGAGAGACGGCGCCGTCTCCTCCTCGAGGCCCGGTCCGCCGCGGCCATCTCCCATCCGGCCATCGCCCAGGTCTACGACATCGACGAAGCCGACGGGAACCTGTTCATCGCCATGGAATACGTCGACGGCCGGACCGTCAGCCGGCTCATCGCCGACGGCGAGCTCGACCTCCTGGGGGCGATCGAGATCGCTCTCCAAGTCACCGAGGGCCTGGCCAAGGCCCACGACGCGGGCATCCTCCACCGCGACATCAAGTCCGACAACATCATGGTCACGCGGGACGGGCACGCCAAGCTCCTCGATTTCGGCCTGGCCAAGCTCGTCGAGCCCGGCGCGATAGAGCCGGCGGCGCCCGCCGATCTCGACCGAACTCTGACCCGCGGCCGGGCCCACACCATGCCCGGGGCGGTCATGGGCACGCTCAGCTACATGAGCCCCGAGCAGGCCCGGGGCAAGGAGCTCGACCGCCGCAGCGACATCTTCTCCCTCGGCACCGTCCTCTATGAGATGGTCACGTCCGAACTGCCGTTCAAAGGCGAGACCCCTCTCGACACGATGCACGCCATCGCCTACGAAGAGGCTAGGCCGGTGACCATCGTCCGCCGCAGCCTCACACCCGAGCTCCACCGCATCGTCTTCCGTTGCCTCCGGAAGAACCCGGACGACCGCTATCCCGACGCCCACGCCCTGGCGGCGGACCTCCGGCATTTGAAACTCGACCTCGAGACGGGGACGAGCTCGAGACTCCCCGCCGGCGCCCGCCTGCGCAACTGGGCTGATTGGCTGAAGACGTCGTTCCCAGGCGGCTACAAGGGGCTGGCCATCCTGGCCGGGGCCGTCGCCCTGGCCGTTGTTCTGGTGGCCGCGAATTTCAACTGGGGCGGTCTCATCGGCCCGGCCTTTATAGCCCTCTTCTTTTACCGGTACATCCGCAACCGGAAAAAACGGCGCCTGGCCGCGTTCACGAAGAAGATCGCCAAGTTCCCGGAGGTCCGGCTCGTCGTCATCCGCGAAAACCACGTGACCATCGTCCTGGACAAGGCCCCGGCCAAGGTTTACATCCGCATCACCGCGCTCATCGAAGAGCTCAACCAGCGGCTTTATGTCGGCCGGGACGTCACGGCCGAAGTCAAATCGGAGATCCCGGAGGCCGAGGCCCAGACGATGCTCCGGCAGGTGGGTGTCGTCTACGCGCGCGAGGAGGCGCTCCCCGCTTCTTTGCCGAAGGCCGGCAAGGGCTAGAGCGGAGCTTTCTTCCTCAGCTCTTCGACCCTTTTCCTGACTTCGGGCTGGTCGGGGCTGAGCTCAAGCGATTTTTCGAAGGCCGCCAACGCTTCTTTGATCTTTCCCAAGCCCGCGTAGCACTCCCCGGCCGAGTTCAGAAGGACGGCGTTGACTCCGTAGTGTGCGATGACCCGGTCGAGGAGCTCGACGGCCCGGCCGAACTCGCCCGTCCTCTTCAGGGCCTCGGCGGCAAGGAGGGAAGTCTCGTATTTCGCCGTCTTTTGGGGACCGATGAAGGGGGCGAGTGTCCTCGCGGCGGACGCGGCGTCGGCGAGCGCGAGATACACCCGGGCCAGGTTCGTTGCCGTGTCCTCCGAATCCGGCTTCTTCTGAAAGGCCCGCTCCAGGAACACGCGCGACTCCTGGTAGCGGCCGACGTTGAAGAGCTGGGCACCCATGATCTCCGTGTAGACGGGGTCTCCCGCGTCGGGCAGGATCCGGGAAGAGAACCAGGGCCGAGGGATGGACTCGGCGAAGGACAGGTCGAACTCCTCGGCGGCCGACACGACTTCGACGCCGGCGTTCGCGACCGAGACCCGGACCGTGTAGTGGGCGGGCGGGAAATCCGCCAGCGGAACCTCTTCAAAGACGTTGGGCAGCTCGTGGTAATCCGAGGGCTTCCGGCGGATATCCCGGAAAGGCTGGCCGTCCTTGCGGAACTCGACCCGGACCTCGCCGCGGGCTGCGACCTCGTCGGCCAAGTTGTTGATCTGGAAGAGGACGGCCAGCGTCTCCTTCCTCGCGAAAACCCGGTTCGGCTGGCAGTAGATCTGGAAGGGGCCGACGCGGAAGGCCTTCATCCGGCGCTCGGCCGGCTCCAGGCGAACGACTTTGTAGCCGAGGAGCGGCTGGGTCAGCTGGACGGCCGCTCCGCCCTGGGGGATGCGCAGGGCCTGCTCGACGGAGGTGAACTCCTTCGAGGCCTCGTTCTTGATCAGGACGGACAGGCTGTAATCGCCTCCGAGGAGCGGGAAGAGGTCCTGGAAGTCGAAGGGCGCCCCGCTCGCCTCTCTCATCTGCTCGGCGGTCATGTCCAAGGAAACGGTTTTGTCGAACTGGTGGACGAGGCGGCCGTCGGCGGTCGTGACCCGGCCGTTGACTTTGAGCGTCGTGTAATACTTGCTCTCGTACTGGTTCACGGACAGCCGCCGGGGCTCGACGGCATAATGGACAAAGTAGAGGCCCGAAGGGTCGCGGAAGACCTTGATGAGGCTGTCGCTGTCGAGATAATTAGCGGTATATTCGACCTCGACGAGGTCCTTGTACTGGAGAAATTTCTGGGCGTACTTGGCCTCGACGCCGCGGGCCGGGGCCGATTCGATCCGCTGGATGAGGAGGTCGGACGACATCGACGGCTGGCCGTAGACGGCCCCGGTTTCGCCGGGGACGAGCGAGAGCGAGACGGCGGCTAGGCCGGGCTCGACCTCCCGCAGCTTCTCATAGGCTCGCGCGTAATCGGGGCCGCCAAAATAGCCCGCCAGCAGGGCTTGGGGCCCGTCGCCGACCGGGCTGTAAAGCTTGTACTCGCCGTGTCCGCCATCCTTGAAAAAGACGAGGTTGAAGCCCGCCGGCAGCCCTATGTCCGTTTTCCCCTGGTAAAACCAGACCTCGGCGTCGTAGGTCGAGGATTTTCCCTCGAACCTCTGGATGTCCCGCGCTTCTCCCAGGATGATGTAGATGCGGCCCCGGTCCGTCTTCCATCCCGGGCGCGGCGCATCCCGGCCGAAATAGCGGTTGGCGTGGTCGATACGGCGGTAGTGCTCGGTCTTGAATTCGTTCTCCGCGTCCCCGGGAGTCGGGTCGCGCTGTTTCCAGAAGGCTTCGATGAAGAGGTCGCGCTCCCGGTCGGTCTGGAGCTTGAGAAAGACATCTCTTTCCAGGGGCGCGATGATGTAGACGACTTCCTCGTCGAGCCATTTTCTGTAGTTCTCGGGGAGTTTCGGCTTCTGGCCCTTCTCGCCGGCGGAGGCGGCCGGCGCGACGAGGAGAGCGCCGAAGAGCAGGATGAAAAGAACGGTCGCGGCGCGTTTTGTTGTCATGGTCATTCCCGGATTCTCTCGTTCATTCCCAGCGTGTCCTCAACCGGGCGAGCTCCACGCCCGTGGCCGCGTTGAAAATCTGATGGAGGAATACGGGCCCGGCGTCTCCCTCCGGGACTCGCTGGGCCGCGGACATGACCTCGTCGCCGTAGAGGGCTTCGGCTCTGTAGGAGACCTCGAGTTCCATCGGCCGGCGGCTCATCAGGATGTCCGGCGGGACGCCTTCGAGCGCCCATTGGATATAAACCGCGTTGTTGACGTGGCGGTTCCAATCGAGGTGGGCCGTCTCGACGCGGAAGCGCACTTCGGACTCGCGGGCGGAGAGGACGGGAAGAGAGGCGAACGGGTCGTCGAGGGCCCGTTTCTCCACGGCGTAGCCGGGGCCGACGACGTCGTCGACTTTGACCGCTTGTTTCTTATCTAGGTTGATGACCATCCAGGAGCTCGTCGCCGAGAGGATGGGGCCGCCGCTTCCGTCGGAAACCTCGAAGTCACGGAGGGCGAAATAGCCGTGTTTCCCGGACGGCCAGGTCATGACCTCGAGCCTTTCGCCCAGGGCGGGGTAGCGATGGATAAGGACATGATAGCGGGAGAGGACCCAGGTCATATTGCGTTTGAAAAGGTCGACGACGGACAGGCCGAGACGGCCGGCGTGGTTCCCGGCGGCGTCCTGGAGGAAGTTGAGGAGGGCGACGGGCCGGGCGAGGCCCCGGGCGTCCGTTTCGTACGTATGGACGGTGTACTCTTTACGATAGATCAGGTCGGACACAAAAGTATTATACTATTTTTCAGGCCGGCCTCTTCAATTCGAAGAGCAGACGATCGATCTGGTCCGGCGGGGGCGGCCCGTCAGGACTTCTCCTGGAAGAAGAAGGTGTAATCGATGATGCCCTAAAGTCGGGGTTTTTTCCGATTTCATGACACGCCGTCTCTTTGATGGATATTATTCGGGATCTCGACGGCCCGCCCGGTCCGGATGGACTCGAAGCAGGCGTCGATCGCATGCATGTTGTCGAGGGCGTCGCCCGCGGGATAGCGGAGCGGCGTTTTTTCGAGCACGGCGTCGCCGAAGTGTTCGGCCATCAAGGTGAACATGTTGGCCCGCGGGATACGCACGGCTTCCGTCCTGTCGTCCTTGACGACCTCGATCGCGGTATCGAAATCCTTGGCTGAAAAGGCGCGGTCGAGGGCGAGCGTCCCTTCGGTCCCGACGGCGAGAAGCCGGCTCTGGAATTGCGATTCGAAGCTCGCATCGCACTGGGCGAAACGGCCCCCGGGAAACTCGAGGAGCGCGGCCGTGGTCATGTCCACGCCCGTCGTGGGGTCGACTCTGGCCCGGGCGAAAACGGAAGCGGGCTCGGCGCCGAATATCAGGCGCGCAAGGCTGATCGGATAACAGCCCACGTCATAAAGGGCCCCGCCGCCCATGGCCGGGAACCAGCGGTAGTTCGCGCCGTCCCGTTCGAAATGGAAAGTGAACGAGGAGTGGACGGCTCGGACTTCGCCGATTTTCCCTTCTCTGATGAGTGCAAGTGTCTTCTCCATCTGGGGATGGAACTTGTACATGAATCCTTCCATCAGCAGGACGCCGCCCGACTCCGCCGCCCCGATCATCGCCCGCACCTCGGGGGCGTTCATGGCCATGGGCTTCTCGCAGAGGACGTGTTTCCCGGCCCGCATCGCCCTGATGGACCACTCGGCGTGGAGGTCGTTCGGGAGGGGGTTGTAGATCGCGTCGATGGCCGGGTCCTCGACGAGCTCTTGATAGGTCCGGTGGAACTTCAGGAATCCGAATCGGTCCGCCCAATCCCTGGCCCGGCTCACGTCCCTGGCCGCGATGCCGGTCAGGACGCCGTTCCGCGATCCGCAGACGGCCGGGATGAACGCCTTCTCGGCGATCCCGGCGCACCCCAGGATGCCCCAGTTGACCTTCCGGTCCATGATCGTCCTCCGTTCCCCCGTCGTCGAGGGCCGGTCAGATCTTCCGCAGCTTCTTCAGGAACGCCGGGTCGACGTCGCAGCCGAGGCCCGGCTTCTCGGGAAGCGTGAGCACCCCCGCCTTGACCGTCATCCCGTCGATGATGGGGTCGATCACGTGCTCGGAATTCCCGTCGAGGTCGGCGTAGACGATGTTGGCCTGCGAGGCGACGATGTGGGCCGCCGCCGTCAGGGCCAGCTTCGACTCGAGCATGCAGCCGACCATGCAGCGCATGTTGGCGGCGTCGGCGATGTGGGCGATGCGGATGGAGTTGAGGAGGCCGCCGGCCTTCATGACCTTGATGTTGAACGTGTCGCAGGCCTCGGCCCGGATGAGCTTGATCGCGTCGGCCGGCAGGAACAGGGCCTCGTCAGCCATGATGGCGATGGGGCTCTGCGACCGGACGGCCTTGAGGCCGGCCGTGTCCGATGCGAGGACAGGCTGTTCGCAGAACTGGATCGCCAGCGGCTCCATCTTGCGCAGGGCGTAGACGGCCTGAGGCACGGTCCAGCCCTGGTTGGCGTCGATGCGGATGGCCACGCCGCGGCCGACGGCGGCGCGGATGGCCGAAAGCCGGGCGAAGTCCTCGTCCGGGTCGAGCCCGACCTTGACCTTGAGCGTCTTGTAGCCCATGTCGGCGTATTTCTTCGACTCGGCCGTCATGTTCTCCAGCGTGTCGAGGCTCGTCGTGATGTCGGTTTCGAAGGTGCTCTTCGTCCCGCCGAGGAGCCTGAAGAGCGGCAGGCCGGCGACCTTGCCCAGGATATCGTGGAGGGCCATGTCGAAGGCGGCGACGGCGCTCGGGTTGGAGTGGACGAGGGGCCCGATCTCGCGAAGGAGAGCATCGATCGCCAGCGGGTCCTTGCCGATGAGCATGTCCCGGATGCTGCGGGCCGCGGCGGCGTTGGTCGCCTGGGTCTCGCCGGTGATGGGCGGGAACGGGCAGGCCTCGCCGAGTCCGACGACGCCTTGGTCCGTCCGGATGCGGAGGAGGAGGTCGTTGGCCGCCGTCATCTCGCCGATGGCGATCCGGAAGGGGGACGTGAGCGGGATGTCGAAGAGGAAGATCTCGACGTCCGTGATCTTGAGTTTCTTCGCGGCGGCGCGGGCGTCCTCGAGCGCCTTCGAAGGCAGACCGTAGGCCTTCGAGCCGGCGGCCAGGGCCCCCAGGCCAAGCATTTTCAGGAATCCTTTGCGGGACAGGCTCATGGTCTCTCCTTTCGCGCTCCCGGCGGGGAGTCGACTCATTCTATCCGCTCGGCTGGGAACTTGGCAAGCGTGATTCACTGAGCCCTGGAGAGGTTGGCGCCGCCGAACGTATCAATCCGCCGGCCGGCGGTTGCCGCGGGCGAGCGAGGCGAAGATCCCGGCACCGCAGAGAAGGGCATAAAAGATAAAGGCGATGCGGACACTGCGCAGGAATTGCGGGTAGACGGACGGCTGGATGGGCGCCCGGCCCATGACCAGGGCGAAGATCATCATCGTGATCCCGGCGCTCAGCATCTGGCCGGAGAGGCGCATGGTCCCAAGCGCGGCCGCGGCGATGCCGAGGTGCCGCTTCTCGACCGAGCACATAACGGAGTTCGTGTTCGGCGAGGAGAAGATCCCGAAGCCGAGCCCGAGGCAGACGAGGCTCCCGACGATGAAGCCGAAACCCGTGCCGGCGCGGAGGAACGAGAAGAGAAGGAGGCCGGCGGCCGAAAGGGCCATGCCGACCGAGGCGATGAGCCGCGGCTCGGAACGGTCCGAGAGCTTGCCGGCGAGGGGCGAGGAGAGGGCCATGATGATGGGCTGGGCGACCAGGACCAGGCCCGCTTTTTGCGGCGGCAGGCCCTTGATGTACTGAAGGTAGAGGCTCATCAGGAAGGCGACGGCCGACGTGGCGCTGTAATTGAACAGGGCGGCCAGGTTGGAAAAGGCGAAGGTCCGGTTGGTCCGGAAGAGCCGCAGGTCGAGGAGAGGGGCCTTGGCTCGGAGCTCGAACAGGACGAACCCGGCCAGGGCCAGGATTCCGACGGCCGTGAGCGAGAGGCCGAAGAGCGAGGGCAGGCGGGAGAAACCGTACATCAGGGCGACGAGCCCGGAGCCGAAAATCAGGGAACCCTTGAAGTCGAACCCTTCGCCGCGGGCTTCAGCCCACTCGCCTTTGAGCCGGACGAGGGTGAGCCCCAGGGCCGCGGCGGCGATGGGGACCGTCGCCCAGAATATGCTCCGCCAGCCCCAGGCGTGGACGAGAAATCCGCCCAGGACGGGGCCGAGGGAAAGGCCGGAGTAGACGGCCGCCGTGTTCAGGCCGAGGGCCTGACCGCGCTCGCCCGGCGGGTAGACCGAGGTCAGGATGGCCACTCCCGTGCCGAAGATCATGGCCCCGCCGACCCCCTGGATGCCGCGGCCGAGGATGAGGATGAAGGTGGAGGGCGCGAGCGCGCCCATGACGGTGCCGGCGATGTTGACGCCGATGCCCAGGGCGAAGATCATCTTGCGGCCGACGAGGTCGGCCAGACGGCCGAAGGGCACGAGGAACATGGCCGCGGCCAGCATGTAGACCGTGACGACCCAGCCCAGGGCGACGGCGCTCAGCCCGAACTCCTTGGCAATGAAGGGCATGGCCACGTTGATGCCCGAGGCCATGAACGGGGTCAGGAACGAGGAAACCATCGAAACCGCAAGAGCGGTCCGCCGGAGGGATCTTTCGGATGCCGGAGCCGGTCCCATCGTGCCCATGTCGGGGGTCATTATACAGAAACAGGCTCGGAGCGGATAGCCTCAGCGGCGAAGGAAGCGGCGGAGGTAGTCGCGAGTTTCGGTCATCCCGAGGAGACGCGATGCGCCATAGAAAACGGCCAGCCCGAGGAGGCCGCAGGCGATGACGCCGGCGAGGGCGGGAAGGAACCCGGCCCCCAGCCACTTGATGAAAATCTGATTACTGAACCAGGCCGCCGCGCCGCCGATGACGGACGCGGCGGTCAGGGAGGCGAAATAGCGGCCGAGCGGTCGCATCTCGAACTTGCCGATCTTCTTCGGGAGGAAGCCGACGAGGAGCCAGAAATTGAGGGCCGCGGCCAGGCTCGTCGATAATGGAAAGATCATGAACCCTAGGACCCCGATGAGCGAAACGTTGAGGGCGATCGTCAGGGCGACGGAGACGAGGCTGGCGTACATAGGCAGCCTCGCGTCCTTGTACGCGTAGTAAACCGCGGCTACGTTCCGCAGGCCGGCGATGAAGGGGATGCCCAGCGTGTAGAGGACGAGGGCCACGGCCGTGGGCAGCGTGTCTTCGGGCCGGAAGTGCCCTCTCTGGTAAATGACGCGCGTCACCGGGCGGGAGAGGAACGCGATCAGGACGGACGTCGGGACCGTCAGGAAAAGGGCCATCTTCAGCGAATCCGTCAGCCTCGAGCGGACGGCCACGACGTCGTTGTCCAGGACGATGCGGGATAGCGACTGGAGAGTCACCGTCCCGACGGCCACACCGAACAATCCCAGGGGGAGCTGCATGATCCGGTAGGCGTAATTCAGCCAGCTGACGCTTCCCTGCTTCAAGGGCGTCACCAGGATCGTGTTGACGAGGACGTTGATCCGCGGCCCGGCGAGCCCGATGGCCACGGGAACGAAGAGGGTCAGGACCCGGCGAAACTCAGGGTCGCGGAAGCTGATGACAAAGCTGTAGCGAAAGCCCTTCTTGAAGACGAGCGGCATCTGAAACAGGAACTGCATCAGGCCCCCGACGAGGACGCCGATGGCCATGCCGAAGATCGGCTCCTTGCCGTGCGAGACGTACCAGCCGTAGGTCAGGACCGGGACGAGGATCGAAAAAACGTTGAAAAGGGCCGGGGCGACCGACGGCACGAAGAACGACTTTTCCGTGTTCAAATAACTCATGGCCCAGGCGCCGAGGCTGACGACGATCAGGAAGGGAAAAAGGACGGCCGTCAGCTGGGCGGTCAGGCCGATCTTGCCCGGCACCTTGCCGAATCCGAAGGCGATCCACTTGGCGAGATGGGGCGAGGCCAGGAGGCCGGCGACGGAGACGATGCCCGTCACGATGATCAGGACGTTGAAGATGTTCGAGGCCAGGCGGTTTTGGAATTCCTTGCCCTTGGCCCGCTCGCTCGTCAGGACCGGGATGAAGGCGGCCGAAAGCGCCGTTTCGGCGAAGAGGTCCCGGAGCATGTTCGGGATGCGGAAGGCGACGTTGAACGCGTCGGCGGCGGCGCTTTGGCTGGCGCCGAACAGGTGGGCGAAGACCATCTCCCGCAAGAGGCCCATGACCCGGCTCACCGCCGTGCCGGCGGTGAAGGAGCGGACGCCCTTGGCGATGTCTTCCATGCTCAGGCCATTATTCGATATTTGCAGCGGGGATTTCAAGGTTTATAATAGACCCATAAGTCTCGACGATAAGACCCGGCTCCCTGACGACCAGGCCCTGGCCGCAGGGAACGCCTCCGCTTCCGGATCCGCCCTCAGACCGGTTTCGCGAAATACTTCCGCTTGAAATAGAGCGCCACGTTGACCAAGCCGATCATGACCGGGACCTCGACGAGCGGACCGATGACCGCCGCGAAGGCCTCGCCCGAATTGATACCAAAGACGGCCACGGCCACGGCGATCGCGAGTTCGAAGTTGTTGCTGGCCGCGGTGAACGAGAGTGTCGCCGCCTTGGGGTAGTCCGCGCCAGCCTTGCGGCTCAAGAAGAACGAGACGAGGAACATGACCACGAAATAAATGAGGAGCGGGGCGGCGATGCGCAGGACGTCGAGCGGGATCTTGACGATGAACTCGCCCTTGAGCGAGAACATGACGATGATGGTGAAGAGCAGGGCGATGAGGGTGATAGGGCTGATGCGCGGGATGAACTTCGTTTCGTACCACGTCCGGCCCTTGAGCTTAAGCAGGCTGAAGCGCGTGATGAGCCCGGCGAGGAACGGGATGCCGAGATAGATGAAGACGCTCTCGGCGATCTGGCGGATGGTGATATTGACCGCCGTCCCCTTGAGGCCGAGCCAAGTCGGGAAGACGGTGATGAAGATATAAGCATAGACGGAGAAAAACAGCACCTGGAAGATCGAGTTGAAGGCGACGAGTCCGGCCGCGTACTCCCGGTCCCCCTGGGCCAGGTCGTTCCAGACGATGACCATGGCGATGCAGCGGGCCAGGCCGATCAAGATCAGGCCGTACATGTATTCGGGCTTGTCGCGCAGGAAAAGGACGGCCAGGGCGAACATCAGGAGCGGCCCGATAACCCAGTTCTGGACGAGGGATAGCGTCAGGACCTTGACGTTCTTGAAGACATCGCCGAGTTCCTCGTACTTCACCTTGGCCAGGGGCGGATACATCATCAGGATGAGCCCGATGGCGATAGGGATGTTGGTCGTCCCCGATTGGAATTTGTTGATGAAACCGACGACGGCCGGGACGAGGTAGCCCAGGCCGACGCCGACGGCCATAGCCAGGAAGATCCAGAGGGTCAGGTATCTGTCGAAGAACTTGAGGCGCATGTTTCTCTTCACGGCAATTCCCTTCAAGTGATCACGATTTCCGGTTCGATGATGACCTTGCTCTTGACGGAGTTGGCGACGAGGCTGAATTTTTGCGCTGATTCGAGCGCCCGGCGGATCCGCTTTTCGACGGCTTCTTTTGGCCCATTCCCGGCCCGCACGGCGATGCGGGGCCGCAAAACGACCGTCGTGAATATCTCCGTCCGGTCGAGCTCGATGAGCTTCGTGCCCTCGGCCCGGCACTCATAAGAGACAAGGTCCAGCCGGAAGCGCTCGGCCGCCCAGATGAACATCAGCATGACACAGGTGTTGACGGCACCGACGAACGCGTCCTCAGGGGTGAGGACACCGGCCTCGCCATGCGAAGCCGGCGGCGCGGAGAAGTCCATCTCCGGGCCGTTGCCGAACTTCAAATGGCCCCGGTGGCCGCCCGTCCAACTCACGGAGGTTTCGTAGAGTTCGGTTTTGGCCATCAGCGCTTCTCCCTGCCGGCCGCGCGTCCTGCATCCTTTGGCTTTCTCTTCAACAGCCGGTCCGTTTCCTCCACGATCTTCTCGGCGACAGTCTCAGCGAGCCGTTGCCCATTTTCGTTCAGCCTCCGCGCCGTGCCGATCGCCCCGCAGCCGCTTTCCTTCGCGATCTCCGTCACGACGATGCTCGCGGCCGGCTTGGCGCTATACTTCTCCGTCGCCAGGGCGGCGCACCGTTTATCGCACCCGTCGACGGCGATGGTCGGATAGTGGCGGGCGAAGGCCCGTTCTCCCTCGCCTCCCGCAAGGAACAGCGGCAGGCACAGCGTTACGGCGTCGTCGGGCCGGAGAGTCTCGAGCACTTTCCGGACGGCCCTGCGGGTCACCGTGCCCTCGGCGAGCTCCTCGCCGGAGCAGGCGATCAGACCGATTTTCTTTCTCGGCAGGTCAGGCATGGCCGCCCTCCGCGTCGACGTTATCGACGATCTTCGCGGCCTCATCGGCCGTCGCCCGGGCCAGTATCAGACCGTCCTCGTTGAGGTCGCAAACGCCTTCGGGCTTTAGGCCGCGATGGCGCCGGACGACATCGAAGACGGCGACTTTGTGGACCTTTGAGGCGCCCGAACAAGCTAGCCCTTTAGCGGCGCACTCGAGCTTACAGCCGTCGATGGCGACGGCCTTGCGTCCCACGACTTCGCGCCGTGCTTCTTCGTCCCCCAGGACGAGGAGGGAAAGGGCGACGATCTTCGTTTTGTCGGGACGGAGGTCCTCGGCAAGGACAAAGGCCGCTTCCCGGGCCGCGGCTCCGAGGCTTTTCCCGATCCCGCTGCAGGGGACGACGGGGATCTTGCGCCGCGTTCCGCTCATCGCGCGACCTCCGCCTCCGCCTGGACCTTGGCCAGTGCCAGATAGCCGGCCGCCGTCTTCAAAGCTCGGCGCGCCGTTTCGCTCTCCTCGACCTCGAGGATAGCCAGCCAGCCCTTCCCGTACGGGTCCTGGTTGACGAGCTCGGGAGCGGTCAAGAGATCGTTGTTGACTTCGATGACCTTCCCCCCCACGGGCGAGGGGATGCTGAGGTTGACCTTGATCGTCTCGACGACGGCCACCTCGTCCCCCAACCGGACCTGAGTCCCCACCTCTTTCGGCTCGGCAAAGGCCACGTCGCCGTTCCTCTGCTGGGTAAAATCGGAAAGCCCGATGCGCGCCCGTGATCCCTCGAATCTCACCCAGATCCCGGCCTCGCTGTAGTAGAGGTCGGCCGGAAATCGGAACAGGAATTTATCGACGGCGAGTTCCAAGATTTGATCGATGAGCGTCTCCTCGATCCAAGCGCGGATCTCGTCGCGGCTGCGGCGGAAACAGGCGAGGACTTCCTCGTCCGTTCCTTTGCAGGCCGCCGGGTCGTCGAAGGCGTGGTGAATATAGTCCTTGCCGCCGGGGAAGAACGGGCAATCCGACTGCTTATCGTCGCAGACCATCACGACATGATCGAAGCGCTGGCCTTCGAACACGTCGATGCTCTTCGATCGGTGCCCGCTGATGTCGATGCCGATCTCGGCCATGGCTTTGATCGCCCCGGGATGGACCTTCGTGGCCATCGTCCCGCCGCTCGAGGCCAGAAACCTGTCTCCATAAAGGGCGTTGACCAGGCCCTCGGCGATCTGGGATCGGGCAGAATTGTGAACGCAGATAAAGAGGATCGTTTTCTTCACTGTCCCTCCAATCGGGGGCGCGCTTCGCAGACACGGCCGCGGATGTTTTCCCGGACGCAGGCCTCGAGCTTATGGGCGTCGGCGGCCGTCTCGCCGGAGCCCTCGATCCGTTCCCGGAGCGCGCCGGCGAAGAGGCCCTCGACGAGGCCGCGCGAGGCCTCCGGGATCCGGTAGATGATCCACCGTCCCTCGCGGACGTCCTCAGCGATGCCGGCGTCCCGCAGGACGCGCATGTGGTGGGACACCCGTGATTGCTCCATGCCCAGGACGAACATGATCTCGCAGACGCAGAGCTCCCGACGCCCGAGAAGGATCATGATCCGCAACCGGGCGGGGTCGGCCAGGGCCTTGAAGATCCGGACGACGTCTTTCACGGGCATTGGATGACCCCCTGGGCCCAGAGGCAGCCGCCGCATGCCGGGAAAGTGTTCCCGTAGCAGTCCTCCTCGTTCGACTCGAGCATGGAACAGCCGCCGCAGACGTGGCAGGGCGAGAAATCGAAGGCTTTGACCTTCTCCCGGAAGTCCGCGTAGGCCTTCGAATTCCAGATCTCGAAGAGGTCTCCCTCGCGCGCGTCGCCGAAGGCGTGAGACCGGACCCGCCGCTCGAGCCCGTAAAGGTAGGTCCGGTGGGAATGGAGGAGCCCCATGCAAGGACCGACCTTCCCGTCCCAGCGGACAAACGACGAACGTTCGTGGACGAAGCGGCAGCGGCGGGCGTCGACGGCGATCCTGTTGCCCATGAAGGTCAGGTTCTCGAACCCCTGGAGCAGGCTGAAAAGCGTCTCCTTGGTCGTGTTGTTGACGTCGATCCGGGGCAGGCTGAGCTCCGTCTTGCCGGGAGCGAAGGTGAACGTCTCGAGGGTCAGCGTCTGGAGGCAGAGCATCTCTTTTTCCATCGCCTCGCTGTACGGCAGGACGTGGCTGATAAGGATGCGGCGGGCCCCGACGGACCGGGCCAGGCGGTCGAGGTGCTTGACGTCGTGGAGGTTCGTTTTCATGACGACGAAAGCGATGCCGATGTCGATCCGGTGGCCGTCCCGGCCGTTTCGCCGGCCGAGCCGTTCGACGTTCTCGAGGACGAGGGGGAAGCTCGCGCCCTCGCGGATCGTTTCGAAGCTCTCTTCGGTCGTCCCGTCGAGCGAGATCCAGAGGGTGTCGAGACGCTCGCGGAGCAGGCCGTCGATCAAGGCATCGTCGAGGAGGGTCGCATTGGTCGTCATCTCGGCGCGGAGCCCCAGGGCCTTGACGGCGCGGATCATGTCGAGGATGCGCGGGTGGGCTGTCGGTTCGCCGAAGCCGCCGAACATGACCGTTTCGAGGTGGGGGAAGCGGGCGAGCTGGCCGGCCAGCCGGTCGAAAACCTTCATGTCCATGTCGCCCATGGGTTCTTCCCAGGTATTGCGGATGCAGGTCCGGCAGGACAGGTTACAGCGAGAGGTGGGCTCGATGGTGAGGCGATTCAAGCTGTGGATGTTGGGCAGGATCTCGACGCGGCCACGGTCGGTGACGATCTCGAGGCGGGCGCCGGGGGCCAGGCCGAGCTTTTTCTCGAGTTCCCCGGGGACGACGAGCCGTCCCTCCTCAAAGCGGAGCTCATGGACGACCTTGGCCGGACGCGTGCGGCCGCCGGCCGGGCCTATCTCGCCCTTCTCGAGATAAGCCAGGAGTCCGGCTCCTTCCGGCATGCTCAAGGCGAACTTTTTCTCACTCATGGCATCATATGAAGATATATTCATATATTATCGGCCGGCGCCTGTCAAGCTGCGGACGAGGCCCGGATTTGACTACGGACCCCGGAGTTGTTATCCTTCCCATCAGCTGATCGGAGGGGAAATTGGGGGATGTCCCGACCAGGACACTGAAAATTGCCGCCGCCGAGGTCCAGCCCGGGCAGACCGTGGCCGGCAAGTACCGCATCGTCCGCAAGCTCGGCCGGGGCGGCATGGGCGTCGTCTACGAGGCCGAGGACCTCCGCCTCAAGCGGACGGTCGCCCTCAAGTTCCTGCCGCCCGGACTGACCGCGGACGCCGAAGCCCGCGAACGTTTCATCCACGAAGCCCGGGCCGCGTCGAGCCTTGACCATCCAAACATCTGCACTATCCACGAAGTCGACGAATCCGAGGACGGCGGCCTCTATATCGTCATGGCTTGCTATCAGGGCGAAAGCCTGAAGGACAAACTCGGCCGCGGCGCCCTGGAGCCGGTCGAGGCGATCAGGATCGCGTCCGAAGTCGGCGAGGGTTTGGCCAAGGCCCACGAGTACGGCATCGTCCACCGCGACATCAAGCCGGGGAACATCATGGTCACCTCCGACGGGCTGGCTAAGATCCTCGATTTCGGCCTGGCCAAGCTCACCGGCGAGGCCAGGATGACCGTCACGGGGACGACCGTGGGCACGGTGGCCTACATGTCCCCCGAACAGGCTCGCGGCGACGAGGTCGACGCCCGAACGGACGTCTGGTCGCTCGGCGTCGTCCTCTACGAGATGGCAACGGGCGCTCTCCCCTTCGGCCGCGACACCGACCGGGCCGTCCTCAACGCCATCGTTCACGACGAGCCCCGCCCGACGAAGGACTTGCGGCCGGGCTTCCCGGCCGAGCTCTCCCATGTCATCCGCAAGGCCCTGGCCAAGGACCCGGACAAGAGATACGCCTCAGCCCGGGAGATGGCCGGCGAGCTCCGCGGTCTGAGAGAGGCGATGAGCGCCCGCGCTTTTCCGACGGCGAAAAGGCTGTCGTTCCGCCGCCGGCCGAGACCCGTCTGGATCGCCGCCGGGGCGCTTTCCCTGGCCGCCGTCGCGGTCGCCGTCTGGCTTCTCAGCCGGCCCGGGCTGGCCTTCGAGAACCGCGATAAGCTCATGGTGGCCGACGTCGAGAATCTCACCGGCGACCAAGTCTTTGACTTAGCCTTGCGGACAGCCATCGAAGCCGCCCTGCAACAGTCGCCTTACGTGGCCATCTTCGACAAGCCCCAGATCAGCGAAACCCTGCGGCTGATGAGGAAGGACCCCGCGTCGAAGGTCGACGAGGCCCTCGGCTACGAACTCTGCCACTTCGGCGGGGTCCGAGCCTTCGTCCTGCCGCGCATCCTTTCCGCCGGCGACGCCTACGAGCTCCAGGCCATCGTCATCGACCCGGTCAAGCGCCGGCACGTCGACCGGATCCGCGTCACCGCCAAGGGCCGGGAGGAAGTCCTTCTCCGGGCTATCGACGCGCTGTCCGAAAAGCTCCGCTCCCGGCTGGGCGAGTCGATCCGCAGCATCGAAAAAGCCAACAGGCCCGTCAGCGAAGTGACGACATCGTCCTGGGAGGCCCTGAAAGAGTTTTCCCTGGGCCTGGCCAGGTGGCAGGAAAGCAAGTTCCCGGAGGCGGCCAAGTTCTTCGAGCTGGCCCTCGAAAAGGACCCCGAATTCGTCGAAGCCCGCGGCTCGCTGGGGCTCCTCTTGATCCAGTTCCTGCGGCAGGAAGAGAAGGGCCAGGAGATGCTCCGTCAGGCCTTGAAGAACGCCGAAGCCCAGGACTATCCGCCGCGCGACCTGCTCAAGCTCAAGGCCGTGAACAAACAATTCGTGGACAAGGACCCGGCCGGGGCGCTCGAGGAATACCGCATGCTCCGGGAGCTCTATCCCGATTTCATGCCGGCCTGGAACAACGCCGGGAGGATCCTGCAGTCCCTCGGCCGCTACGACGAGGCCGCGGCGATGTTCGAAAAGGCCGCCGGGCTGGCCCCGCACAATTCCATCCCCCTCCTCAATCTCTGGTACTGCCAGAACCTTTTTCAAAAAGACATCCGGGCGGCGGAAACGACGGCCAGGCGCTATGTGGCCATGGCCCCCGAATTGGCCAACACTCATTCGATCCTGGGATACACTCTCGCGGTCCAGGAGAAATTTCCGGAAGCAGAGAAAGAATTGCGGAAGGCCGTCGAGCTCGAGCCCGGACACCCCTATGCCCTGCCCAACCTCGCCCACATGCTTCTCGCGGCGGGGAAGGCGGCCGAAGCGGTGCCCTGCTATCGGCGGGTCGCCGAACTTGGACCCCAAGGCGGGATGGCCGGCGATCCGGCGGTTAACGCCTTTGACCTCGCCGTGGCGCTCAAGGAGGCCGGGAACCGGGAAGAGGCCAAGAAGGTCGCAACGGAGGCCGAAGCGTCATTGCTGAAGGAACTCGGGAAGGGCAAGCTGAACGCCAAGAACTACTACCCCCTGCTCGGGATGCTGAACGCGGTTTCGGGAAAGGCCGGCGGAGCTCGTGCCTATCTGAATAAGGCGCTGGCCGCCGCGGCCGACGACGCCCATGCCCTCCTCGATCTTGCTGGACTCTACGCCCAGCTTGGGCAGGCCGAGCAGGCCGTCGGCTTGCTGAAGAAGGCCTTGGATAAGGGTTATTCAGACCCCTTCTTTCCGGTCATCCTGCCGGATTACTTGCCCATCAGAAAAGACCCGGGGTTCCGGGCCCTGTTCAAGCTCGCCGATTAATCGTCGTCAGCGGCAGGGGGATTCAACATCCGTTTCTGGGCCTTCTTCTCGGCGTAGGGGCGCGGGACGTAGACGCTCTCGCCCGTCTGCGGATCCTTGCCCGTGTGGTACATGCAGGTCGAGCGGGTCATGGGCGTCGGCGTGAAGATCTGAACGCCCTCGACCGGCTTCTCCCCGCTTTCCTCGATCTCCCGGAGGAAGGCGGCGAGCTCGCGGGCTTCCTTATCGGTCGTCCCCGGATGGGCGACCATGAAGTAATACTTGAGGTGCTGGGGCCGGCCGGCCAAGCGTCCGCGTCGCGGCGCGCCCCCCCGCTTCCCCGAACCCGCCGGGCCCTTCTCCACGGTCATCTCGGCGAACATCCGCCGGAACTCCTCGAGGCTCCGCCGGCCGCCGCTCTTGTTCATCAGCCGCAGGACGTTTTCCGAGACATGCTCGGGCGCAATTTTGAGAAGGCCCGAAACGTGGTGGCGGGCGAGCTCCCGGACGTACTCCGGGCTCTCGAGGGCCAGGTCGTAGCGGATGCCGCTCCGGACAAAGACCTTCTTGACGCCAGGGACCTTGCGGGCGGCGCGCATCAGTCCGACGAGCCTGCGGTGGGCCGCTTCGACGACCCCGCGTTTGACTCGTTCCGGCTTTCTATCCTTTTGGTCGCTATCCGCTTCCGCATCGCCCTCGCAGCGCACCTCGGCCGCCGCCCGGTCCATGCCGTACATGTTGGCCGTCGGCCCGCCCAGGTCGTCGACGAAGCCGCGCCACTCCGGGTGCTTCGTCATCCGCCGGATCTCCTCGAGGATGGAGTCTTCGCTGCGGGAAACGATCCGGTCGCCCTGATGGAGGGACAGGGCGCAGAAGGAGCACCGCCCGACGCATCCCCGGTGGGTCTGGAGCGAAAAGCGGGCCATGCCGAGCTCGGGGAAGCCCTCCGGGATGCGGCGCGTGAAGGGCAGGCCGTAGACCCGGTCGAGGTCGGCCGGCGTGTAATCCGGAGCCGGGTACTGGACGACGAAGCGGTTGGCGTGCTTCTGGGCGATCGCCCGCCGGTTCGCGAGGCGCTTCTGCGCTTCGCAAAACTTGTCTTTGTCCGCCTTGACCTCCTCGAACGAGGGAATGACGAGCGCCCCTTCGGGCGCCTCGGCCCGCATGACGCACGTCCCCCGGATGCCGTCGAGGCCTTCGCCCCGGTCGAGGCGCTTGGCGATCTCGATGACCTGGAGCTCGCCCGGCCCGTAGACGAGGATATCGGCCCGCGTGTCGAGGAGGATCGAGCGGCGGACGTCGTCCCCCCAGTAATCATAGTGGGCGAAGCGCCGGAGAGAAGCCTCGATGCCGCCGAGGACGATCCGCGCCCCCTTGTGGAGCTCCCGGATCCGGTTGGCGTAGACGATGACGGCCCGATCCGGCATCCGCGACTGGAAGGGCGCATTCGGGTCGACGGCCCTCTCCCGCTTGAGCGGCGTGTAGTTGACGAGCATGCTGTCGATCGAGCCCGAGGTGATGCCGAAGAAGAGCCGGGGCCGGCCGAGCTTGAGGAAATCCTCTTTCCCCTTCCAGTCCGGGCACTCGATGACGCCGACCGTGTATCCTTCGGCGTCGAGCACCCGGGCGATCATCCCGACGGGCGAGAGCGGGTGGTCGGCATAGGGCTCTCCGCTGACGAGGATGACGTCGAACCCGGCCCCTTTTGTGGCGATCATCGCGCTTATTCTACCCTAAATCGGGGTGTCCCGGAATTCAGTCCCGGGGCAAGGCGACGAGGCTGAAAGCGGCGTTGCCCAAGAGGATGAGCCCGGCGACGACCATCGGCACGTGGAGACCGGCGCGGAACCCCAGCCAGGAGAATGCCAGCGAGCCGACCATGTGGCCGGAAGTTTGCAAGGCGGTCAGGATGCCGGCGCTCCCCCCGATCGTCTTTTTTTCGAAGAGGCGGGAAATGTAGAGGACGACGAACGCGCCCATGAGGCCGTCCCCGCCCTCGTGCATGAACCGGAACAGGAACGACAGCCGGACGTCGCCCCGCGTCATGAGGACGAGCCCGAGGCCCGAGAGCGTCATCCCCAGGAGGAAGAGGCGGCCGTTCACGACCGGGTCGTACTTCAGCCGGCTGACCAGAAAGGCGGCCAGGGCGAGGGCCATGTAGGCCCCGGCCATGTAGAGCGCGACGCCTGAATCGCTCAGCCCGAAGCGGGCCCTCAAGAACGGGCCGTAGACGGTCCCTTCCGTGCCCCAGTGGAGGGCCAGGACGAAGAGAAGGATCGAGAAGACGAGTGTTTTCCTGTTGAAAACGCTGTATTTATAGTCCCGGATCGAAACGGCCGCGAATCTCTCGTGGTCGAAGCCGCGCATCGCGAGCGAGGTCAGGGCCGTCACCGCCGCGAAGACCAGCAGGAGCGTCCGGAAACCCGCGGACCGGATCAGGAGGCTGCCGAAGAAGAGCCCCGCCGGGGGGCCGAGCGAGATCCAGAAAATGTAGATGCCGTACTTCCTGTTCGGGTTCGCCTCCGAGTCGTCTTTGTAATAGAGGCTGTTGACCGAGACGTTGAGGGCGTTGTTGGCGACGCCGATGAGGAGGAACAGCGCGGCCATGCCGGGGACGTCCCGGACAAAACCGGCCAGGACGAAAAGGCCCGATATGAGAAGGAGCGCTCCGAGGATGACCTTTTTCATCGACAGCCGGTCGTTGATCCAGCCCGTCGGGAAGGAAAAGATTATGGGCGCCGCGGCGTAGAGAGAGACGATGAGGCCGATGGCCAGGCCGTCGAACCCAAGCTCGAGGAAATGGAGCGGGGCCAGGAAGAAGACGGTCGTCACCGTCATCGTCCGGACGAAGTTGAGGGCATGGATGCGGCGCATCCCGGCCATTATACAAAAAAAGGGGCGTCAGCCCTTCTTCAGCTCCACGTTGCCGCTGAAACTCTTGAGCACGACCGTCGCCCCGCCCTTCCCGACCGTGCCGTGGATCTCGCGCGGCGAGATCTTGCCGACGACCTGGATCTCGAAATCGCTGTCGATGTCGCCGCTGAACGTGTTGGCCTCGAAGTCGAAGGCCGAGTCCGCCGGGATGGTCATCCGGACGTCGCCGCTGTGGGTCTTGATCTCGTAGCGGCCGCCCGCCTTGATCTTGCCGGCGTAGGTGATGTTGCCGCTGACGTTCTTGGCGGTGACCGTCTGGGCCTCGGAGACGTCCCGGAGGTCGATGTCGCCGCTCACGGCCTCGGCCTCGACCGAGCCCTTGACCCGGGTGACGTCGATGTTCCCCGAGACGGCCTTCAGGTAGGCGTCGCCGGCGATGTTTTCCAGGGTCAGGTTGCCGCTGACGAGGTCGACGTCCGCCCCCGCCGCGCCCAGCAGGTCGACGTCCCCGCTGACGCAGCTGACGCGGGCATGCCCGCCGATGGCCGCGACCCGGACGTCGCCGCTCACGGATTTGAGCTCGACGGCCGCCGTGTCCGGGATCCAGAGCTTGTAGTCTACGGAGACGTTGATGGAGTCGCCGCCCCAGAAGCCGCCGCTGCGCTTGGGGTATTTCGTTTCGACCCGAACGAGGTCGGCGTCCTTGGTCACTTCGATGGTCACCAGGGCCGCGTTCTCCTTGGCCTTGGCGAGCGTCGCCGCCTTCGACGTCTTGACGGCCTCGATCTTGACCTTGGCTTCCTTCCAGGTCGCGATCTCGATCTGGCCCGAGACATTGTTCAGATACAGCTTGCCGGTCTTGGCCAGAGCCTCGGTCTTCTCGAACTTCTCCTGGAACTTTTCCTCGGCCAGGGCCGGGGCGGCCACGAAGGCCAGGACGAAAGCCGCGCCCATCAGGGCGGCCTGCCATTTTCGGTCCGTTTTTGTCATCATGATGGTCCTCCTTCTCGGTATCTTAGAGTATTTTCTTTCCCTTGCCCACGGCTTCCCGGCCCTGTCTCTGCAGATCCAGGGCCGAATCGAGCAAGGTCACTTTTTCGGTGTAAGCAGACAGCAGGTAGCTCCTGGCCTGGAGGTCGTCGGGTTCCTCGAGGACCGCCCGGCGGCAGGCCTGGATCGTGGCGTCGATGACCGACAGGTTGCGGTCGAAAAGCTCCGCGACCTGGGGGACGAGCGCGCCCTTCTCTGAGGCAAAGGCTTCGCTGAGGGACTTGATGGCCGCCTGATAGTGGCCTTCGGCCTCGTCGAGCTTGGCCAGGGTGTATTTCTCGCCCCTGTCCGATCCCGCCGGAGTCCCCTGTTGTCTCAGGCGCGTGCCTATGACGACCCCTGAGACGACGAGCACGACGGCCAGCGCGGCGACGCCGGCATAGCGCAGGGCCGGGAGGCTCGACCCGAAGAGAGGACCAAGCCCTTCGCGCGTCGGCTTCAGGTCCGTGGCGGCGAGCCCGGCCCGGATGCCTTTCCAGACCCTGTCCGACGGCTCTGGCGCGTCGAGCTTGGCGGCGTCGCCGGCGATCGCCCGGAGATCCTCGAGGAGCGCGCGGCATTCGCCGCACGATGCGAGGTGACTCTCGAGCCGGGCCGCCTGCCGCCCGGAGAGCTCGCCGTCGATCGACCGGCTGATGTATTCGTTGGCTTTACGGCATCTCATCGTCGTTCTCCCTCAAACGGCCCTTTTGGCCCGCAGGTATTCGCGGACCTTGATCCTGGCCTTGAAGAGCTGGGACTTCGACGTCCCGACCGCGCAGCCGAGCGCCCGCGCGATCTCCTCGTGCTTGAACCCCTGGACGTCGTGGAGGATAAAAACACTCCGCAGACGCGGCGCCAGCACCTGGATGGCCTCGTCCAAGGGCTTCCGGAGGTCCCTTTCGACGGGCTCGCCGCCCCGCTCTTCGAGACGGCCCTCGAGGTCGGACAGGGGGACGAGCTTGACGCCCTGGGCCTTTTTCTGGCGGAGGTAGCTGTAGCTGGTGTTGAGGGCGATCCGGAAGACCCAGCCGGGGAAAGTCGCCGCGTCGCGGACGTTCCGGAGATGGCTGAAGATCTTGAGGAAAACGTCCTGGAGAAGGTCCTCGGCGACGGCCTGGTTCTGGGTGTGCCTGTAGATGAGGCCGAAAACCGGCCGCTTGAACATCTCGTAGAGGGATTCCACGGCGGCCAGGTCGCCGTCGCGGCCGCGGGCCACGAGTTCGCCCAGGCGGGCCTTGTCCGAAGTCCCCCAGACCGGCCCCTCCCCGGTGTCCCGCCCCATGACTAAGGCCGCCTCCAGGAAGGATTCGTACTCCGCACGGAGGCTATTATCGCCGATTTGGCCTTGAATCGCCAGGATCAAGCCGGGTGAGTCCATTTCTTGCCTCACCCGTATAGATGAAAAAGCCGGGCAAAAGGTTGCCTGGGGGAAAAGGGGAATTCGCCTACTATTTCATGCCCGAGAAAACGGCGAGCATGCCGTCTTTTTTCTCGGCGCTGAACATAAAGTTCAGGCCGAGTTCGTCCTTCTGCCCGGAGACCAGCCCGCCTTGCGGCCCCCCGATGAGGTCCGCTTGCCAGCCGGCTTCTTTCAGAAACTCAACGTACCGCTCGACGCCCCCCGGTTCGATGTCGCGAAAGTAAATGTTGAACTTCGTCATTCCACCTTCCTCGCCCTTGCTTACGCGCTCGATCTTTCCGAAGGTGAACTCCGGCACTCCCTCGAACATGTCGGCCGGCCACTCGGTTGTTTCGGCAACGTTGTGTGTGAACCCCTTCCCCGTGATCTCGACCGACTTGCCGTCTATCTTGACATCGGCGTCCTTGCCGGTCGTCGCCTTCATAACCTTCTCAACGGCGGCCTCGGCCCGCCTGTTGGCGGCCTTTTCCCCTCCCCCGCAAGAGGCGAAAACGAGAAGGCCGGCGAGGATCGGGACGACTCCTGCGACTACCGAAAGCTTCGGGAATCTCATGGTTCCTCCACCGCCGCGAGGCTCGATCGCGGCGTCGATAAAAGGCGCACGGGACGCCGAGGAGGACATTGAATCCCTCCTCCCGGTCACGCCGGGAGTATATCGTCGCCTCCTAGCGGTGTCAATCCTTTAGGCGGAATGGATACGTTCGTCCGGAAAACACTCCCGTCCTTCCGGTTGAAGATCGAGTTCGACAAGAAGGGTCAGCCGTCAAGGCCGTCGGGCTGTACGACGACGGCCGCCGGGAGGGGACCGTCCGGAGTAAATAGAAGATCAGTTCGGGCCCCACTTCATGAGGACGGGCGGGATGAGGGTCAGGGCACGCGTTGGCCTTTGGACGGCCCGCACGAGTGCCTTGGAAATGCTGAGCTTTGTCTCTCAAGCTGAGTCTCGTTCATACCCAGTATCTCTGATACTCAGAAAGGATCACCGACCGATTACGTTTATGGGCGTATTTCTATTCATCGAACGACCACATATGATAAGCAAACTTCCAGGTTCCATCTTTTTGCTTCTTGTGAATTTCCAGAAATTTGCCTTGTTCTGGAATAGGTGCGCCCCCGCCTTTTGGTACGTTCTGTCCACGATATCTACCCCTGGCAAAACTAATTCCATCAAATGCCTCAATAACATCGTAAAAAACCTTATTTTCCAACTTAAAGGCATTAAACAGATCCGTATACGTGGTACGAAGCGCCTGTTTACCCGAGACAGAAGGAGCATTTGGCGGCATCAACACTCCGTCATCCGTCCAGAAGCTCAAACATCCTTCCACATCTCCAGCGCCTTGCGCTTTCATATAATCTTCTCGTAGTTGTTTGATAGCGATAATGTCCTTTTGATTATTGTTCATGGCGGTTGCACGTCCTTTACAGTCTAAAGCTAAATATGAACCGAACAAAAGAGGATCTTGCAAAACTCGGTGAGCAGCGTTCTTTTGTGTGGCGTGGACGACCGACGAAGAGCCCATCCTTGTTCACTCGGCGCTGATCTAGGTCCTCCCTCTTCATATCTCCATCTGACGTGGGTGGAATCGTGGGAGCCGAGCCAGATCTGCTGACATCATGGTGCCTTCCTTCCTGTTTTGAGAACCAAGGCCCGAGCTGAGATCCTACGCATCTCACGCAGTTAAGGATAAGAATTTGCTTTTTCTGAGCGAGCTGAATTCCCCCTCCCGGCATTGAATTTGCCCCCCAATCCATGGTGGAACTGTACCCCCGGCCGGGCGGCGATGTCAATAGCCTCGAAAACCGCGCCCGAAGATCCAATAGGGGCGAGAAACCTCGCCGGCATACTCCGTGAGGAATGCGCTTCAGGAAAAGAGGGACAGTCCTCATTCAGGGGCAGCCCCTGAATGAGGGCAGCCCCGGAATGGGGGCAGCCCCTTAAGCCGGACCCCACTTCATCAGAACAGGCGGGATGAGGGTCAGGGCCGCGAACAGGACCCAGAGGACGAGGAGCGGCACGAGCCACTTGGCCCATTTCTCCCACTTCAGCCCGGCCAGGCCCAGGACCCCCATGGTCACGCCGGAGGTCGGCAGGACGGGGTTGATGTACTCGGCCAGCTGGAAGGCGAAGACGGACGTCTGCCGAGTGATGCCGACGAGGTCCCCCAAGGGGGCCATGATGGGGATGGTCAGCGCCGCCTGGGCCGTCCCCGAATGGACGAAGAAGTTAATGACGCACTGGGAAACGAACATGAGCTCGGCCGAGATGAGTGGGTGGAACTGGGAGATCGTCCCGGCCATGGCCGCCAGGATCGTGTCCAGGATCCGGCCGTCCTGGGCCACGATGAGGATGGCCCGGGCCGTGCCGATGATCAGGGCCGCGTTGACCATGTCCTTGGCCCCCTCGACGAACGATTTCCCTATCTCTTCGTTCTTGAGCTTGCCCGCGACCCCGGCGAAAATCCCCATGGCCAGGAAAACACCGCCGATCTCGTAGATGAACCATTGGTATTTCAGGATGCCGAAGATCATGACGCCGAAGCCCAGGCCGAAGACCGCCATGACCCGCTTGTGGGCGGCCGTCAGCACGAGCTTCTCGATCATCTGACTCCCGACCTGGAGATTTTTCCGCTTCTCGAGGTCCTCTTCGTAGGTCGGGCTCTTCGTCGGGTCTTTGTGGATCCGGCCCGCGTAGCGCATGACGATGGCGATGACGATGGCCGTCCCGCCGGCCCAGACGATGAGCCTGTAGCCCAGCCCGGAATAGAGGGGCAGGCCAGCGATGCCCTGGGCGATCCCAACCGTAAACGGGTTGAAAAAGGCACCGGCGAAGCCGGCCGCCGCGCCCAGGAACGGCAGGGCAACCCCAACGATGGTGTCATATCCCAGCGACAGGGAGAGCGGCACGAAGATCAGGATGAAGGGCATGGTCTCCTCGCACATGCCCCAGATGGCGCCTCCCAGGGAAAAAATGATCATGGTCACGGGGATGAAAAGGACCCGGAGGGTCTTGCTTCGTCCGAACTTCAAGGCCAGGTTGTGGATGACCGTCGAAATGGCCCCTGTCTTCTGTATGATGGAGAACGCACCGCCGAAGATAAAGACGATGACGATAATGGCCGCGGCGTCGACGAAGCCCTTGACCGGCGAGACGAAGAGCCCGCCGAGTCCCTGGTGCTCGTTCTCGATGCGCTGGTAGGAGCCGGCCACAGGGATAGTCCGGCCGTCCTTCTCCACCCGCTGGTACGCGCCGCCGGGGATGATCCAGGTGGCCACCACGGTCAGGACGACCATGATGTAGATGAGGATGAGCGTGTGGGGGAGTTTCAGCTTCTTCAGGCTCATTTCGACGGGCCCTCCGCACGCCCCTCGACCGGGTCGAAGACGTCTCCGGGAAGGAGGAGGTGCAGGGCCAGGCCATGGCCGCCCAGCTTGTTGGACGAGGCCTTGGAGACGACCGCCTTGCGGGCGTCGACCACGAAGACCTGGCTCTCGCCGAGGACCTCCCACTTGCCGTCGGGACGGACCAGAATGGCCGTCGATTCGTCGATGCCGGCCCCGATGAGGGCCGGGTTCTCCAGGACGAGGCTGATGAGGCGGTTGTGCCGACGCCGGACGAGGAAATGCTGGTCGATGACGGCGTTCTTGACGAAACCGAAGCCGCGGACGCGGACGACGTTATCGGCTTCGACCGTCTGCCACAGCTCGTCCTCTTTCTTGGTCCGTTTCTCGTCGCCGGTGATCATGACCTCGCTCATCACGGCCGCGCCGGCGCTCGTGCCCCCGATGAGGCACCCCGCCGCGTAGAGCTCGAGCATCCGGGCGTGGATGGGCGTGTCGAGGAGCGCGGCGGTCAACCTGGCTTGGTCCCCGCCGGCGAACCAGATGGCGCTCACACCGTCGAGGATCTTGGCGCTGCCGGGCCTCATGGCCTCCTCCCGGGTGAGCTGGTAAAAGACGACGTCCTTGACGCCGAGCTTCTGGAATTCGGCGACGAGCTCGGGACCCACTTCGAGGGGGACGCTGCTGGCCATAGTGAAAATAACGACCCGGCCCGTGCCGTATCCCCCGGCCAGCTCGACATAGCGCTTCATCAGGGGCTCGTCGCGGTCGCCTCCTCCGACGATGAAGAGGTGCCCCTTGGGTCCGGCCGGTACGGCGCGCGAACAGGCCGAGGCGAGGGACATGGCCGCAAGGATAAGGGCCATGGGAACGAAGAACGCAATTTTTCTCAACTCATCCTCCGCTAAAATCAAGACTATACTCTAATCGGGGGGGAACCGGAAGCGGCCCATTTGTCTTCGTTATTATTTTAGAACGTGACCTCGAGCGCGAGAGGCTTTCCCGGCTCGACCCGGATGGGCTTGCTCCATTGGATCCGGACGACGTTCCCGGACTGGCGGAACGCGGATTTCGTCGCGGCTCCGGCCAGAGTTCCCTTGACCGAACGGACTTGCTTCCCAGCCGCCGCGGGCGGGAGGACGACGGCGAGCTCCTTGAGGTCGAGCGTCCCGGACCCGGCTTCAAGCCGCAGGATCACGGCCTTGCCGGGATCCGCTTTCTGGGAGAAATCCCCCCAGCAGGAGCCGGCCGTCCAGACCGTCCGGAAGTCGTCGGCGTTCATCTTCGGGTCGAAGCCCATCCTCATTTCCGGGCCCGAATAGGAAAAGCCCGAGAGCGCCAGCAGGACGCCCCAAGAGGACATGGCCCGGGCGTAGTGGTGTCCGCACTCGACCTCGTCCCACGGGTTGCGCCGGACGCCGTCGTAGCGGTCGCGGACGGCCTTGACGACGCTCAGCCCCTCCTCGAGGAGCCCCTCGTAGATGAGATGGGAGGCGACCTGATACTCGATCCCGGTCCAGACCTCGTCGGAGTAGGGAAAAGGCAGGGGCGGCCGGCCGCCGCGGGGCCAGGAGCAGAGGAGCAGGCCTTTCTCGTCACCGAGGGCGTAGGTCCGCTGGACGTTGGAGAAGTTCCGGAAGTCGGTCAGAAAATTATATTTGAAGATCGACCGGAGCGAGGACTGGATGCGTTCGGCGGGGAGGAACCGGCCGAGGCCCGAGACCATGCCCAGCCATTGACCGAGGAGCATGTCGGAGAGGCAGCCCTCGCCGTACTGGTATTTTTTCTCCATGACCTGGGCGTACTTCTGGACGTAGAACTCGCCGTTCCAGAGGAGCTTGTCGTAGGCGGCCCGGCCCTTGTCGAAGACGGCCAGGTATTCTTTGGCCGAGGCGCGGTCGCCCACGGCCGTGGCCATGGCCGCGCCGGCCTTGAGCGCGCCGAGATAGAAGGCCCCCATCATGCTGTTCGGGCCGTAGAATTCGATGTCGTAGGTGTTGTGCTGTTCGCCCTCCATCAGCCCGTCGCGGTCGGCGTCCCACGATGTCCAAGCGTAGTCGAGGGCCTTCTTGGCCTGCGGCCAGAGCCTGCGGAGCCAGCCCGTGTCACCCGAGATCTGCCAGTCGCGGTAGAGGCTGATAATGCGGCCCATCTGACCGTCGGCCGCGGACTTGAAGTTCCACAGGACTCCGCTCCCGAGCGGCAGAGAAGTCCGGAAAACCATGGCCCCGTCGGGCTTGACGTTGACCAGGAAGTCGGTCTCGCGCATGGAACGCTCGAGCGACGGGAAGAGGAAGGCCAGGCTCTGGGCATAGTTCCAGACGTGGGCGCAGTTAAGCGGGCAACAGCCGCCCTGATCGCCGCAACCCTCGAAGCCGAAATAATTCCCGCCCTCGAGCCAGAGCCCCGTCGTCGTCCGGATGATCGCGGCCTGGCTGGAGACGGCGTCGAGGACGTAGGGCGGCAGGGTCGTCGAGAAGAAGGCCTGGTGGAAGACGCGGCTCTCGGCCTCGAGGCGACCGAGGTTCGCCTGGAGATAATCCGCGGCGGCCCAGGCGTCCGGGAAACGCTCGGCGTAGTGGTTCTTGAAGATCCGGCCGCGCTGTTCCGGGACGATGTCGAAATAATTGAGGACGTTGGGGAAATGCCAGGACAGGATGAACGGCAGGACGACCTCCTCGCCGGGCGCGACCGTGGCCATGAGGCCGAGCGTCCCGACGTCGGAACGGCCGTCGGGCGAGGGCGAGATTTCGGCCAGGTCCTTGAGCCGGCCGTCGGCAGCGAAGTCGTCCCAGAAGATCTGGAGGTCGTCCCACCACTCGCCCCGGACCCAATGGGTAAGGGTGGTAATGTCGGGCCAGGGAGTCGCGAGGGCCATCGTTCCGTAGGCCGCCGCCTCCGGCTTGACTTTGCGAGAGGACATGGCGAGGCCGCGGAGGGCCGGTGTTCTTTTGATCTCGTTGACGTTCTGACCGAACTTGTCATGGCCGAGGCCGCCGACCTGGCCTTCGCCGTCGAAGCCGACCGGGTTGAGGATAGAGCCGGCGATTGTGATTTTTGCGGGAGCTGAGCCGGTGTTCTTCACCCGGTAGCGCAGGATGAAGGCGGAGATCCCGGAATCCTCGGGCTTGAGCGGGACGAGCGGGTTGAAGGCCTCGAGCGTGATCTGGAGCGGGATCTGGCTATCTGAGAGCTCGATCGCGGCGAACGGATACTCGCCCTTGAAGCGGGCCTTCTCCATGCGCGGCAGGCCGGGCACGTCCTCGCGGCGGAAGCCGAACCCGGTCGTGAACGGAGGTCCGAGCGGGCCTTCGAGGACGCGGACGAGCTTGCGGCCGTCCTGCTCGAAATAAAGGGCGAAGAACGTGAACGGCAGGTTGACGCCCTTTCCCGGCCGGTTGAAGATCTCCCAGTCGCGGAGGTTGCCGCGGCCGCCGAGGGAGATCGTCCCCGTTCCGATGCCGCCGAGCGGGAAGGCGACCTCACGGAGGGCCGCACCCTCGAACGTCCGCACGGGCCCGGGCCGGAAGAGCTCGTCGCGGCCGTAAGCCGGGGACGCGGCTTGGGACGCTTTCGAATCCTCTGCCGCCGCGACAGCCGGCAGGATGAGGGAAGAGATCAGGCCGAGGATCAGGAGTTTTCGCATGGACGTGCCCTCCTTCGGATCAGAGGATATTCGATGTCGTTCTTTTTCTAACGGATTAAAGCCGTAAAGTCAAACGTGTCCGGCGAGCGCTTCACCCGGTTATCGTTTTCCTTCTCCGCTCGAGAAGCCTCTCGATTTTTCGCTCCATATCGCCGGTATGAGTGCCCTGCCAGAAGACGCGGTCACAGCCCGGGCAGATGGAGAACGACGAGGCGTGCTCCAAGACGTAGGGCGTAACGAGGTTCCGCGCCCGTTCCCTGGCCAGGGGCTTGAGAGGGAGGTTGCATTCGATACAGCGCGTGTTCGGCCGGACCTCGTCCCAGAGCCCGAACTCGTCGAGGATCTGGGCGACCTGGTCCTCCCAATCGTCGCTCCGGACGAAGAGGCGGTTCGGCCGCCTGGCCGTCCTCTCGATAAGCCCGGTGTCCCGGGTCAAGAGGACCCGGCCTTCGCGCCGCGCGATGTCGACAAGGTCTTTGTCCTCCGCCCTGGAAAAATAGAGGACGTCGAAGCCGAGGATCCTGAGCCACTTGGCCAGCCGGCCGAGCATGCAGTCGGCGACGAAGGAGGTCATGGCCGGCGCCTCAAAGGCCTAGGAACTGGACGGCGAGGCCGGAGACGAAGATCATCAGCCCGGCCAGGGCGTGGGAGTACCGCTCGAGCTTGCCCAGCCGGACGAAGCGCGCCCCCCACGAAGCGGCCGTGATGATAATGAGCATGGTGGCGATGGTGACCAGGCCGAAGGCCCCGGCGACCAGGACGACACCGGCCGTGCTGTGGCGGGCCGCGGGGTACATGACCAGGGGGATGAGCGGCTCGCAGGGGCCGAAGACGAAAATGGTGAACAGGACCCAGGGGGTGATGTTGGCCTTCTTCTCTTCGCCGTGGAGGTGGGCATGCTCGGCTTTCTCGTGCGAATGGGCGTGTTCATGAAGGCTGTGCTCCGGGCTGTGCGGGTGCTCGTAGGCCCCGTCGTGGCCGTGCAGGTGGGCATGCGTGTGCGGCTTGCCCTTCCAGGCCCGGCGCGTCCCCCAAATGAAATAGGCCAACCCGAAGCCGATGAGGAGCCAGGCGGCGATCTCGCCCCGGGCCGACTCCACGCCCTCGAGCCGGGCCACGGCGATGCCGAGGGCGATGCCGACGAAGCCGAGGACGACCGAGCTCAGGATATGGCCGAGGCCGGCCAGAAAGGAGACGAAGAGGGTCTTACGGAGAGTCCAGTTGCGGGCCCGGCTGATGACGATGAACGGGAGGTAGTGGTCGGGACCGATGACGGTGTGGATGAGGCCGAGCGACGCGGCCGTTCCGGCCAGGACCCAGATCTCGCGCTCGATCATCTCGACTCCTCTTCGCGGCACGCGCCCGGCAAGGGGGCAAAAAAAATGGTGGACGGTAGGAGACTCGAACTCCCGGCCTCAGCGTTGCGAACGCCGCGCTCTCCCAACTGAGCTAACCGCCCACACCCCGGCCTTCAAGGCCTAAGAGCCCTCTAAATTTAGCACGTTTCGGCGATTTTTTCTATTCCGATCAGAAAGACGGAGGCTCCGCGCGTAAGCGTCCGTGGATTTATGGGCTCCGGGCCTTGGAGCCCCGTCCCCGAAGCGGGGAATTCGCTACTCCTCCAGGGGCATACGTCCGCGGGATCCCGCGAAGGGGATTGAAATCCCGCGCCGACTGGCCTACAATGCCCTCGGGAAAACCACCATGGCTAAAGCGCTGCTCGTCCTGCTCCTGATCGTCCTGGCCGCATTCTTCATCTACCGGCAAACCAGCCGGGCGCCTTCGGAAGAAGAGGAGATGGTCGCTTCCTTCCAGGACCGCTACGCCGTCGTCGCCCACAAGTTCATGAGCGCCGCGGGCCGGGCAGGCGCGCTGGGACTCGACACGCTCGCCGACTCCGATCCCGCCGTCGGCCAAGTCCTCAAGCTCCGGGACGAGCTGGTCCAGCTTCGAAAGACGCTGACCGAAGAGAAGGCCATCGGCAAGGCCGCCGCGCTCGCGGAAAAGATCGAATCTTTCTGCAAGAAGAACGACATCATCCGGCCTTGACAGCCCAACTTCTCGGAAAACCCGTCCGCGCCGGGCGACTGGTCCGGCGGCTGGAGAAAGCGCGGATCGAGGCCGACGTCGAGAGATCGGCGCACGGATACATCCTCAAGGGTACGGTCACCGGCCGGCCTGGACGCCTGGAAATCTTCCGGGCGCCCGCCCCGCCGGCATTCCTCCTCAACAACTGGCAGTCCTGGGGCCCGATGGAGCGCGTCACCCCTTCGACCAGGTTCCCCGAGCTCGAGACCATCGTCCGTGATTACAGTCCGTATCTTTTCTCGCCGCTGCCGGGCCTCCTTCTGCGCGGCCCGGTGAGCGACTATTTCACCGCCTGGGAGGGCACGGTCGCCGGTTTCCTGACCTCCCGCGTCGGCCACCCGTTCTTTACCGTCGAAGGCAGGGACCTCGTCGGCTGGGTCGATTATTTCGGCGCCGAATTCGACGCACCGGTCGCGCTCGAGCCCCTGGCCGTCCTTTCGGGCGGCCGGGCCGAAAGGCTCCTCGACGTCTACGGCGCGCTCGTCAAGCGGGCCAATCGCGTCCGCATCAATGCCTGGAACCCCATCGGCTGGTGCAGCTGGTATCACTATTTCGGGAAGCTCGTTTGGAACGACGTCCTCGAGAACCTCGACATCGCGGCCCGCGACCGGAAGTCCTTCCCGTTCGACGTTTTCCAAGTCGACGACGGCTACGAAACCGACATCGGCGACTGGATGTCGCCCAAGCCGGGCTATCCGGACCTCCCCGGCCTGGCCCGGGCCATCGCCCGGAAGAAATTCAAAGCCGGGATCTGGACGGCGCCGTTCAGCGCGGCCGCGACTTCCGAATTGTTCGCCAAGCACCCGGACTGGATGGTCCAGGAGGACGGCCGGCCCAAGCTCTGCTACCGGGGCTGGGGGAAACCGATCTTCGCCCTCGACACGACCCATCCGGAAGCGAAGACCTGGCTTCACGAGATGGTCACGGGCCTCAGAAAAGCCGGGTTCTCATACCTCAAGATCGACTTTCTCTTCGCCGCGGCCATGCCCGGGACAAGACGAAAGCGCGTCACCCCCGTCCAGGCCTATAGGGAGGGCCTGAGCGTGATTCGCCGGGCGGCGGGAAGGGATTTTATCCTCGCCTGCGGCGCGCCCCTTCTGCCCTCGGCCGGGCTCGTGGACGGCATGCGCGTCGGCGAGGACACCGCCCCCTACTGGAAAACCAAGCCCACCGGTTTCCAGGGCCCGAACGCCTACTTCGCCCTCAAGAACGCCCTGCTCCGCCAGTTCATGCACCGGGCTTTCTGGCTCAACGACCCGGACTGCCTGCTCCTTCGCGGCCGGGAAACCGAGCTCACCCGGAACGAGCGGGAGCTCTACGCCCTCGCAGCCGGCGCGCTCGACAACATGGTCATCGCGAGCGACAAGCTCTCGCTTCTCGGCCCCGAGGAGAAAAGCCTTTTTCTGCGCGCTCTTGCCCTCCGGGGCGGCAGGAGCCGGGTTTCAGGGCTACTCGGGGAGGATGCTTATGTCATTCACTCCCAAGGCGGTCCATCGGGTGACGTACGCCTCGGCGTCAATTTGTCCGACGGGGAGGCCGTCATCGGGGGGATTTCCGTGGCTCCCCGGTCCGGGGCGTTCCTCAAGCCTGAATCGGGGGATGGAACGGGAGAATAAGGGCGGGAAAGGCGTGAACTAGCGCAGGAGAGAAGGGCCTTTGTGCCGGTCGGAGAGCTTGGACAGGCTGAAAATCAGGGCTCCCAAGAGAAGGGCGCCCAGCCCCCAAAACGTAAAGACCCCCCTTTTGCTCATTTTCTCACCTTGATGGCATCCTTGGCCACACCTTGATGTTCCCGAGATTTTAAAATAACCCAGCTATTATCAAAGTCAATAGAGTTTGGCCGGATGTCCGATGATGTCAGTCTTTGTCACATCCCGGAGGGGCGGACACCCTCGGCGGGGTCCTTCAGAGGAGAGCGACTTCGCGCTTGCCGCGGACGATTTCGCCGATGATCCAGGCTTTTTGGCCCCGTTCGGCGAAAAGGGCGACCGCCCGGTCGGCGTCCCGGGCCGAGACGGCCAGGGCCATGCCGATGCCCATGTTCAGGGTCCGGAACATCTCCCGCTCGCCGACGTTCCCGGCCCGCTGGATCTTGCGGAAGATGGGCGGGATGGGCCAGGATCCCTTTTCGACCCGGACACCGCAGCCCTCGGGGATGACCCGGGGGATGTTGTCGTAAAAGCCGCCCCCGGTGATGTGGGCCATGGACTTGATCCGGACCTTCTCGAGGACCTCGAGGATGGCCGTGCAGTAAATCTTCGTCGGCCGCAGGAGCTCCCGCCAGAGGCCCGCTTTGATCTCCTTTTCGGAAAAAACCTTGCGGGCCAGGGAATATCCGTTGCTGTGGAGGCCGCTCGATGCCAGCCCGATGACGGCGTCCCCCGCCCGGCAGGCGCGACCGTCGATGATCTTCGACTCGTCGACGAGGCCGACGCAGAATCCGGCCAGGTCCCATTTCCCGGGACCGTAAAGGCCGGGGAGCTCGGCCGTCTCGCCGCCGACAAGGGCGCAGTGGGCCTCGCGGCAGCCTCGGGCGACACCTCGGACGATGTCGACGAGCATACGGGGCACGACCTTGCCAACGGCGATGTAATCGAGGAAGAAGAGCGGCTCGGCGCCGAGGACGACCACGTCGTCGACGGACATGGCCACGAGGTCGACGCCCACCGTATCGTATTTGCCCACCATGGCGGCGATGAGGAGTTTCGTGCCGACGCCGTCCGTCGAGGAGACGAGGACGGGCCTTTTCATCCCGGCCAGGCGGGGTTTGAAGAGCCCGCTGAAGCCGCCGATCCCCCCGAGGACCTCCGGCCGGCCGGTCTTCCGGACGAGGGGCTTGATCAGCCGGATGAAGCGGTCCGCCGCGTCGATGTCGACGCCGGCTTTCTTGTAGGTCACTCGGGCCATGAGCGCTCTCCAGGGAAAATTCGTCCTTTTTATAGCACTCCCCTCCCCGGTAAGTCAAACGAGAAGGGGTCAGACCCACGCAATGCCAGAAAAAAATGGTTCTTCTCAAAATTCGCCGGGGACGCTGCTCGGGGCAGTGATGGGGGCCATGCATAGCCCCCGTAGCGGAGGGGGACCCGCCGGCTTGCCGGCGGGGGAACCGCCGGGACTGGTTCCCGGGGGGGCCGGGGGAGATGCATGGCCCCCATCACTGACAAAAACGGGCAGCGTCCCCGGCGTGCCCCCGAAATCGGGAGAAGATCCGGAAAATTGGCATTACGTGGTTTTGACCCCTTCTTGTTTCCGGTGTAACCTTTTTGCCAAAGGGCGGTAATTATCCATGAACGCTGATAATCCTGAGCGAGAGAAGACCGGACGCATGTCACCGACGGACAACGAGCTGATGGAAAACGTCAGGGACGGCCGGGTCGAGAAGCTGGCCGTCCTCTTCGAAAGATACCAGACGATGCTTTACAACTTTTTCCTTCGCCTGACGGGAAACAGGGCCGCGAGCGAAGACCTCGTCCAGGAGGTCTTCATGCGCGTTCTGAAATACCGGGCCGGCTACATGGGCGACAGCCGGTTCAACGTCTGGCTCTTCCAGATCGCCCGCAACGCCCACGTCGACTACCTGAGGAAGCGGAAGAGCATGCTCCCCCTCGACGGGCAGCACGTCGAAACGCCCAGCCGCGAACCCCTGCCCGAGGCGGCCTATGAGGTTGAACGGGAAGCCGAGCTCGTCCGCCGCGCCCTCGACCGTCTGCCCGTCCAGAAACGGGAGCTCCTCGTCCTCTTCCGCTTCCAGAACCTCAAGCTCCGGGAGATCGCCGAGCTCCTGGGATGCCAGGTGGGCACGGTCAAAGCCCAGGTCCACCGGGCCCTCAAGGACCTCGGCCGCATCTACCTGGACCTCCAGAAAGGGAGCGTGTCATGAACTGCGAAAAAACACAGGAAAAGTTCGCCGACTACCTGACGGAAGACCTCGACGAGGGAGGCCGCGGCCAGGTCCGGGAACACATCCTCTCGTGCGCGGCGTGCCGCGAAGACCTCGAGAACCTGACCGTCGTTTGGGCCAAGCTCGGCGTCCTGCCCGAGGAACAGCCGGGCAGCGGCCTCCGGCACCGCTTTTACGCCATGCTCGAGGAGTACAAAGACGGGCTCAAGGCCAAGGGGAAGACGGCCCGGGCGACGGGGTTCCTGGCCGGCTGGAGGGAATGGTTCACGTTCCGGCGGCCCGCCTTCGCCGCCTCGTTCTCGGCCTTCCTTCTTTTCGTCGGCCTCGGCGCCGGCTGGCTCCTGAACGGCGGCCGCGCGGGAGGCGAACGCCTCACCACGCTGTCGCGCGAGGTCCAGGACATGCGCCAGCAGGTCGCCCTCTCGCTGCTGGGCAAATCCTCCGCCACGGAGCGGATCCAGGGCATCGGTTTCAGCGCCGCCGTCGAAAATCCGAACGGCACGACGCTGGCCGCACTGACCGACGCGCTCGACAACGACCCCAGCCCCAACGTCCGGCTCGCGGCCGTGGACGCGCTCTACCTTTTCCGGAACAAGCCGGGCGTCCGGGAAAGCCTGGTCCGGTCACTCGCCATCCAGAACTATCCCCTCGTCCAGGTCGCCTTGATCGATTTCCTGGTCGAGATCCGCGAGGCGCGGGCGGTCGCGGCCCTCAAGCTCCTCATCGAGAAAAACGAGCTCACGCCGGAAGTCAAGAAGCGAGCCGAACAGGGTCTGAAGCAAATCGTCTAAATCCTCAAGGAGAAGAATATGAGAAAAAGAATCGCGAACATCGTCATCCTGGCGCTCCTCGTCGCCGGGACGTGCGGCTGGGCCCTGGCCCAGACCAAGGAAGAGCCGCCGGACCGGGCCGTCGTCCCGCTCAGCAACCCGGCCAAGCCGGCCAAGATCGAGGTCTCGGTCATCCGGGGCAGCATCACGGTCAAGGGCTACGAGGGCAAGGAAGTCATCGTCGAGGCCCGGGTCAGGGAAAAGGCGCTGTCGAACTACACCGGTTATTATCCCGCCGCTCCATACGCCGTCGTCGCGCCTCCGGCGCCGGCGGGACAGCCGGCGCCCGCCACGGCACCGGCTCCCTCTGCCCAAGCCGGGCAACGCGTCGAGGCTGAGCGCGTTCAAAGGCAGGTCGAAGCGGCCCTCGCCCAGAGCCTGGCCGAGCAGGAAGTTCTGGCCAAGCGACTCACCCAGAGCGACAAGGCCCGCAACCTGTACAACGAATACTTCCAGGACAACAAGGCCCAGCGCGAAGCGAAGGAGAAGAGGATGGCCGGCATGAAGCTCCTCTCCGGGTCCGCGTCGGGGCTCGAGATCCAGGAGGAGAATAACGTCGTCCAGGTCAGCACCCAGTCGTGGAAGGCGGCCACGGACCTCGTCATCCAGGTGCCTCGTTCGACCTCGCTCGAGGTCCGATCGACCATGGACGGGGCGGTCGTCGTCGAGGGCGTCACCGGCGAGATCGATATCAACAACATCAACGGGCCGGTGACGCTGAAGAACGTTTCGGGGAACACGCTCGTCCACACCGTCAACGGCGATATCGAGGTCGTGCTGGCCCGGGTCGCGGCCGACAAGCCGCTGTCGTTCAGCACCATGAACGGCGACATCGACGTCACGCTCCCGGCCGACGTCAAGGCCAATCTCAAGATGAAGTCCGAGCAGGGCGAGATCTACAGCGACTTCGACATCAACATGACCCGGCAGCCGGCCAAGTCCGAGGCGGCGGAGAAGACCGAGCAGGGCAAGTTCCGCATCACCTTCGACAAGTCGCTCTACGGTATCGTCAACGGCGGCGGTCAAGAGATCGGCTTCAACACTTTCAGCGGCGACATCTATATCCGGAAGAAAAAGTAGGCCCGGCTTTACGACAACGGACCAGGGGCGGCTTGGTGGCCGGCAGGGAGCGGATTCTGAGGAGCGACCGGCAGAAGTACGGCGGAGTGGCTCGGAGCCGGACTTCTGGTAGATATCTGAAACGAGTCTTGAGGTTATCCGCGGGGGTCGGCTATTTTCCCCGCGAGCGCTTCCTGTTCCAATACACATAGGCGGGGATGCCCAGGGCGATGATGGCGAGTCCGGCGAACGAGTTCCAGAACGTTCCGATGAGGGCATTGACCGTAACGAAAAGGGCCGCCAGGACGAAGAGCCCCGGCGTCACCGGGTAGCCCAGGGCTTTATACGGACGAGGCAGGTCGGGACGCTTCTTCCGCATGACGATGACCGCGGACACAGCCAGCCCCATGAAGATCCAGTGGCCGAAGATGACATACCGAAGGAGCTGCTCGAAGGTCCCGCTCAGGCTGAGGAGGATGCTCCAGCTCCCCACAACCAGAATGGACACGTGCGGGGTCTTGTATTTCGGATGGACGGAGGCCATCTTCCGGAAGAAAAGGCCGTCCTTGGCCATCGCGTAATATACCCGCGGTCCGGTCAGGATGTGGCCGTTGGCCGCGCCCATGATCGAGAACAGGATGATGAACGAAACGATGGACGCGCCGAGCGGCCCGACCGCGGCGTTCATCGCGTCGGCCGCGATCCGGCTCGACCCGGCCATCCGGGCGGCCGGCACCGCGTACAGGTAGGCGGCGTTCGCCATCAGATAGAGGAGCGTGACCAGGCCGCATCCGGCGATGATGCCGACGGGCAGGGTCCGGGAAGGATTCCGGGTCTCGCCTGAATTGTACGTGGACGACTCGAAGCCCTTGTAGGCCCAGAGCGCGGCCACCAAAGCCAGGCCGAACTTCCCAACGATGTCTCCCCCCGTGCCGGAAGCCGGAGGCGTCACAAAATTCGCCCAGTCCCCGCGCGCGAACAGGAAGACGACAACACTGACGCCCAGTAACGCCGCGAACTTCAACGTTGTCAGCAGGTTCTGGAAGAAAGCGCCACGCTTGACCCCAAGATAGTTAATCCCCATCAGGATCAGGATGAACAGGATGGCCACCGCCTTCTGGACGACCGGCGTCACGTGAAAGAAATGGGGCAGGTATTTCGAGGCGAAAGCCACGGACAGCGCCGCGATGCTCCCCGAATCGATGACGAGGAACAGCGTCCAGCCAAAGAGGAAGCCGGCCAGCGGACCGTACGCCTCCCGCAAGTAAACGTAGATGCCGCCGGTCTCCGAATAGGCCGCGGCCAGCTCGGCCAGAGAGAGGGCACCGAAAACGCTCAAAAGGCCACCCACAATCCACACGGCGAGCATAATGAGCGGCGCCTTGACCTCGGCGGCCACGGTGGCCGGCACGATGAAGATGCCCGATCCGATCATCGTGCCAACGACGATGCCGATAATGCTTCCCTTGCCGAGTACCCGGGAGAGTTGAGGGCCGGGCACGGAGGCGGTGTCAGCTGCCGCGGTCGGTCTGCCTGTTAAACTTTTATCGTAACTGGACATGCGGCTATCTTATGCAGGGGACACCGTGAAATCAACCTTTTCGATCCCCGGTCTGAAGCCCGGGGTATGCTCAGGGTTAATACTGAGCGGCGCTTTTTACCCCGTTTTTTCTTGACAGGGGCGGTCAGCCGGTATATTTTTTGGCCTGATGCCGATTCAGGAGGAGGCTAACTCATGGCTGGATCAGTAATCCCAAAATCGACGGGGCTGCGGGCCGTCGCTTCCGCCGCCGCGTTTCTATTCATCGCCGCGCTGGCCGCGGCCCTTTTCTCGGCTTCCGCCTGCGTCCCCAGGCCCAAGCCGGCCGACCTCGTCCTCATCAACGGCAAGATCGTGACCGTGGACGCGGCCGTCCCCGCGGCCTCCTGGATCGCGGTCCGCGGCGGCCGCATCGCCGCCCTCGGCGCCGAGCCGAAGGACTACAAGCGCCACGTCGGCGACGGGACCGAGATCATCGACCTCGGCGGCGCGCTCGCCATCCCCGGCCTCATCGAGAGCCACGGCCATTTCACGGGCCTAGGCTCTTCCAAGATGATCCTCGACCTGACCAAGGCCCGCTCCTGGGACGATATCGTGGCCCTGGTCGCCGAGGCCGCCGCCACGGCTAAGCCCGGCGAATGGATCCTCGGCCGCGGCTGGCACCAGGACAAGTGGGACCGCGTGCCCGAGCCCAACGTCGACGGCCTGCCCTTCCACGACGCCCTCAGTAAAGCGACCCCGGACAATCCGGTCCTCCTGACCCACGCCAGCGGCCATTCGTCGCTCGTCAACGCCAAGGCCATGGAGCTTTCCAGGATCACGAGCACGACGGGCAATCCCGCCGGGGGCGAGATCATCCGCGACGCCAAGGGGAACGCCATCGGCGCTTTCCTCGAAACGGCCCAGGGCCTCGTCCGCTACCAGGCCGGCCATGACACCTCCGAGGAAGCCCGGGCCCGCGAGCGCAAGGAAATCGAGCTCGCTTCTCGAGAGTGCCTCATTCACGGCGTCACGACATTTCACGACGCCGGCGCCTCCTTCTCGACGATCGACCTCTATAAGAAGATGGCCGGGGAGGGCGCCCTCCCCGTCCGTCTCTACGTCATGCTCGGCGCCGGCAACAAGGCCCTGGCCGAGCGCGGCGTTTCCTACCGGATGATCGGGGCGGTCGACAACCATCTGACCGTCCGGACCATCAAGCGGCTCATCGACGGCGCGCTCGGGGCTCACGGCGCCTGGCTCCTCGAGCCCTACGCCGACCTCCCGACCTCGACCGGCCTCAACACGGAGTCGATCGAGGAAATGAAGGAAACGGCGAATTTCGCCATCGCCAACGGCTTCCAGCTCGCGACCCACGCCATCGGCGACCGGGCGAACCGCGAAACGCTCGATATCTACGAGGCGGCCTTCAAGGCCCATCCGGAAAAAACCGACCTGCGCTGGCGGATCGAGCACGCCCAGCATCTCAGTCTCGACGACATCCCGCGTTTCGGCAAACTCGGCGTCATCCCGGCCATGCAGGCCATCCACTGCACCTCCGACGCGCCCTGGGTTACCAAGCGGCTCGGCGAGAAACGGGCCGGGGAAGGCGCCTACGTCTGGCGGAAGCTCATGGACACGGGAGCCGTCATCTCCAACGGGACTGACGTCCCGGTCGAGCCCATCGACCCCATGTCCTGTTTCTACGCCGCGGTGACCCGCAAGCTCAAGGACGGGACGACGTTCTTCCCCGACCAGAGAATGACCCGCAAGGAAGCCCTCCGCTCCTGCACCATCAACGGCGCCTTCGCCGGCTTCGAAGAGGGGATCAAGGGCTCTCTCACCGTGGGCAAGCTCGCCGACATCACCGTCCTCGACCGCGACATTCTGACCTGTCCCGAGGACGACATCCCGGGAACCGGGGTCCTCTACACGATTATCGGCGGCAAGGTGCTCTACAAGAAAGGCGGCTGAGCGGCTCTCCGTCAGAATTCGGGGAATCCTCCTTTCGGTTCGGCTCAGGATATCACTCCTAACCCCCCGGCCCCCCGGGGACCTGTCCCGACGGTCCCCCCGTCCCGCTTCTCTCGAAGCGGAACGGGCCCCCCTCCGCTACGGGGGTCTTCGGAGTGACATCCATCGCCGCCTCACGGAGGACTTCCCAATAGTCGGAGAATAAACTAAAAAAACTTGACGCAGCCACCGATATATCGTATATTTACGATATACGATAAAACAAAAGGAGAGGCGATGGCCCAAGCGAAGACCGGCTCGTTCGACCCCGCCCTCATCCGGACGGCGGGGCTGGCCAAGGCCCTGGCCCACCCCGTCCGCATCCGCATCCTCGAGATCCTGGCTTCCCGCCGGGCCTGCATCTGCGGCTGTCTCGTCGACCGTCTTCCCCTCGCCCAGTCGACGGTCTCCCGGCATCTCGGGGAGCTCCGGGACGCCGGGCTCATCCGGGGGGATGTCGACGGGCCCCGCATCTGCTACTGCCTCGACCCGAAGACCGTGGCCGAGGCCGGGGCGGCCTTCGCGGACGTGTTCCGTCGCCTCTGTGAGCCGCCCGGCGACGCCGCAAAAGGCCTGTCACCGGACTCATGCCGTCCTCGGCCCGCCGCCCGGGAGCCATCCCGCAAGGCGGGCCCCCGCTCCAAACCGAAGGCCAAGAACTACCGAAAACCATAAATAAAAAGGAGACACTATGACCAGCGACAAGGAAAAAGAAAGCGAACGCCTCAAGGAGCTCGTCCGCGAGAAATACGCCCAGATCGCCCGGGAGGCGCCCAAGCCCGGAAGCTCCCCCGCCGTCCGGGCCTCGTCCTCTTGCTGCAGCCCGGCCGCCAGCCCTTGCTGTTGCGCTCCAGCGGCCGAGCCGTCGGCCTCGACCTACTACAGCGAGGACGTCGCCGGCATCAAGGAGGCCTACGAGAAGCTCGACGGCCACATGGACGAAGCCGATCTCGGCCTCGGCTGCGGCCTGCCGACCGAGCACGCCGGCCTCGCCCCCGGCCAGACCGTCGTCGACCTCGGCTCGGGCGCCGGGAACGATGTCTTCATCGCCCGCTCCGTCGTCGGCGAGACGGGCCGGGTCATCGGCGTCGACATGACGCCCGAGATGATCGACAAGGCCAAGGCCAACGCCGAGCGCCGCGGCTTCCGGAACGTCGAGTTCCGCCTCGGCGACATCGAGGCCCTGCCCGTCGACGACGCGGCGGCCGACGTCGTCGTCAGCAACTGCGTCCTCAACCTCGTCCCCGATAAGCGCCTGGCCTTCGCCGAGATCTTCCGCGTCCTCAAGCCGGGCGGCCGGTTCTGCGTCTCGGACATCGTCCTCCGGGGCGAGCTCCCGGCCAAGCTCCAGGAGGTGGCCGAGCTCTACGTCGGCTGTGTCGCCGGCGCGCTCGACGCCGAGGAGTACCTGGCGATCGTCCACGAAACGGGATTCACCGGGATCGACATCAAGGTCGCGAAACGGCTCGACCTCCCTGACGAATACATCCTGAAATACATCAGCGCCGAAGAGCTGGCCGCCTACCGCGCCTCCGGCGCCGCCGTCCTCAGTATCACCGTCGTCGGGACCCGGCCCCCGAACTGAGAAAGAGAACAAATCACTACCTCAACCGGACCAATGATATCGTCCTCGGTCTGAATTTCGGATTCAGGCTCGGAGGCCGCCGGAGGAATTGACGCCCGGAGGCTAAAGCGCGGCCAGGGCCTTGAGGGCCAGGCTGTAGAGCCAGCGGTGGGCCTTGTTGCCGTTGGTCAGGATGGCGATGCCGGTCCGCTTGTTCAGGTTCCCGGCCAGGAAGGCCGTGTAGCCGTTGACGCTGCCGCTGTGGGCGATGATCGTCTCGCCGTTGACGGTCGAGATCCACCAGGCCAGGCCATAGCCGGACGTCTCGTTGAGCCAGCCGCCGTTGATCGGGCCGGCAAAGCGGTCGTACTGCCGCTTCATCATCTCCCGGAAGGTCGCCTCGCTCAAGAGCCGGCGCCCCTTATAGACTCCGCCGTTGAGGTTGGCCATGAGCCAGCGAGCCTGGTCGATGGCCGTTCCATAGACGACGCCCGCCGGCCATGCGTCGGCCTTGACCCAGTCCACGGGCCGGAAGACGCCGCCGCGCCGCCGCACGGGCATGTAGGGGATGGCCAGCCGCTCGGCCATGTCGGCCCGCGGCTCGAAGGCCGTGTCGCGCATCTCGACGGGGGCGAAGACGTTCTTCCGCATGTACTCCTTGAACGGTACGCCCGAGAACTTCTCGACGAGGTGGGCGACGAGGGTGAAGGCGATGTTGGAATAGAGGACGCGCGTCCCCGGCCGCCGGGCCAGCCGGAGCCGCCCGCGGAGGTAATCGACGAGCGACAGCGGAGCCTGATCCTCCCAGACGGCGTGCCGGCCGAAATCGGTCGGCAGGCCCGACGTGTGGGTCAGGAGGTTGCGGAATGTCACGGGGTAACGCTTGTTCTCGCCCTCGATCTTCATGTCCGAGAGATAATCGTTGACCCGGTCGTCGAGCTTGAACTTGCCCTGCTCCATCTGCTGGAGGAGCGCGGTCGCCGACATCGTCTTGAAGGTCGAGGCGATGATGTAGACGGTGTCGCAGGCGGCCGGGGTCTTGACCCGGACGTTGGCCAGGCCGGCCGACCGCGTCCAGACGATACGCTCGCCGGAGACGAGGACGACGGCCATGGACGGGATGCGGCCGACCTTGAGCAGGCGCTCGATCTCGGGGTCGAGGAGGGCGGCGAGGCGCGGGTCGTCGACGGGCGAGAACGGGCGCGCCGCGGCAGGATCGGAGACAATGGCCGGACCGAGCATCGGATCGTCGCCGGCGTCACCCTCGTACTCGTCGGGACCGGCCTCGAGGTCGGCGAACGCTCCCGTCGGACCGGAGCCGTCTTCGGGGCCGATGGACGAGGACGGCGCGCCGACGCCGTTCCCGTTCTTGCCGTTCGGTCCGTTGGTCCCGCCGGCCCGTCCGCCGATGATCTTTGTGGCCACGAAGAGGCCGATCGCGGCCAGGACCAGGACGACGAGGGCGATATCGGCCGCCCGCCGCAGGCGCGAGAGCGACCGCTTGGTGGGGCGCGGGGAAGGCTCCGACGCGCCGGGCAGGGCGGCGGCCGGACCCGGACCCTTCTTTGATCTCCGCTTTATAGGCTTGGCCATGCCGCTCATGTCGATCTCACGTCCGGTGGATGATTATACCACGCCTTGTTTCGGAGGGCTCAACGCGAGTATGATTTGTGGGCACGGGTGAAAGAGGTGAAGGCATGCTGACGGCGAACCACACGGTCTCACTCCTGGCTTTATCCGCCTGGATCGCGATCGCGATGCCGGCGGAAGGCCAATCCGGCCCCGGCGGATCCAACCCCGATAAGCGTCTCGGCGCATGGGAAAAACAACTCGTCCTGCCGCCGAAGGTCTCGGCCCGGCTGGTCTGGGCGCAGAGGCGTCTCCGGCCCTCGGGGCTCCGGAGTCTCGAGAAGATGGGACGGACGCTGGCGCCGGCCGTCGCCGCCGGGACCGGATTCCCTTCGCTCCGCGACCAAGCCGAGCGGGAGGTTACCGCGTCTTTCAAGGGGCTGTCCCGCATGGACATCTCGGAAGCCGCTTTCATCGTCCTGTCCATGGCCACCAAGGACATGGACGACGACATCCGCATGATCATGGCCGAGATCAAGGCGACGAACGCCGCCAAACAAAAGATGCGAGAATTGATCAAAGAGCTCAACGGCTGGATCTCCCAGGAGATGGACAAGCATCCTCGATCCGAGGACATCGACAGCGGAAAGCTGGACGCTCCAGGGACGATAGCCCGCGCCCCCCGGCTCTCCACGAAGACGACAACCCCGCCCCTCCGCCGGATGACCCTGGAGACCAGGGTATCGCCCGTGATCCATTTCGAATACGTCAAAACGCCCGTCATTCCGCCGCTCCCGCCGCGGGACCCCGGCCTGACGGTATCCGGTCTCAATTCCCTCCGGGGCGACATCCAGGGGAACCTCGACGGCCTGAACGAGATGTCGGAGATGACCTCTCTGCGCCTCCAGATGACCATGGACCGCCGCTCTAAGTTCATCGAGACCCTCTCCAACATCATGAAGAAGATCGGCACCACGCAAGAGACGCTCGCCCAGAACATCAAATGACGGAAGCTGAGGAGAACTCCATCATGAAGCGATCGCGGTTCATCCTGTTAGCGGCCCTGCTATTCTCTGTGGCCGCTTCCCCGCCATCTTCCGCCGGAGAATCGCCCCGGCGCCAGGCCGCGGCTCCCGCCCGGGATTCCGTCGCCGCCCAGATCGTCAAAGAGCTCCAGGCCAACCTCCCCGCCTGGATTAAAGAGAAGGATGTTCCCGGGGTCGCCGTCGCCGTCGTCGACGACAAGGACATCCTCTGGCAAGGTGTCTATGGGTATACCACCCGGGCCAAGGAGAAGCCGATAACCCCGCAGACCCTGTTCAGCATCCAGTCGATGTCCAAGAGCTTCACGGCGCTGGCCGTCCTCATGGCCGTCCAGGACGGCCTCCTCGACCTCGACCGGCCCATCACCGAGTATCTCCCGGACTTCACGGTCCACAGCCGGTTCGAGGAAAATCCCGAGAGGAAAATGACCCTGCGCCATCTTCTTGCCCATCGGGCGGGATTCACCCAAGAGGCGCCCGTCGGCGGCAACTTCGACAGCCGCCCGCACACCTTCGCCGAGCACATCCTCAGCATTTCCGACACGTGGCTCCGTTATCCGGTCGGCTACCGCTACAGCTACTCCAACCTGGGCATCGACCTGGCCGGTTGGATCCTGGAAAAAAAGAGCGGCGTGCCGTTCGCGAAATACGTCCGGGACAAGGTGCTGGCACCCCTGGGCATGAACGACAGCACGCTTGACGTCGTGGCCATCCTCAAGGCGGAAGACCGGGCCGTCGGGCATGTCGCGCCTTCGCTGAAGGTCGCCGGCGGCATCCCCGTCGAGATCCCCATGGTCCCGGCCGGGGGCATTTACACCAATATCGTCGACATGGCCCGCTACCTCATGTTCCACATCAACAAGGGGCGGGCCGGCGAGGCGCAACTGCTGAAGAAGGACCTTGTCGAGGCCATGCACACCGTCCAGTTCCCCGAAAAACACGAGCGGTTCGGTTATGGCCTCGGCCTCGTCTCGAGTCATATCGGGCCGCAAGTCTATCTTACACACGGGGGTGGCGGTTACGGCTTCAACAGCTACATGGCCATGTATCCCGGGCTGAAGCTGGGGGTCGTGGTCCTAACCAACGGGGATCAGAACTCGGTCACCGGTCCCGTCAGCGACTTCGTCAACAAGATCATCCAAGATGGGATCGCCCCGCCCGGCCGGGAGCTCGAAATACCCACGGTGGACACGAAGAACCCGGTTCCGGCGACGGACGCGCGGGTGCAAAGGCTCGCGGGTTCCTACGCGGGGGACGCGGCCCTCGGGACGAAGGACGGCGCCTTCGGCATCACCCTGGCCAAACAGTTCTATCCGCTGGCGTTTTACGCCGATGGGGGCGAGGTCGTCGGGCTGTTCGGCAAGTGCTCCGAGCTCCGCGCCAAGCCGCCGCTCGGGGAGGGCCAGCCCGGCGCGATCATCGTCATGAACAGGCTCACGGGTACCTGCGAAAATTACGACTTCCATAAGCCGGAGCCCGCGGCGGACAAGCCGGGACCGAATAGGCCCGAATGGAAGCCCTTCCTCGGGACCTACAAGACGCTGACGTGGGGAAGGACGTTCGGCTTCATGGTCAATATCGCCGGGGCCGGCGGATACCTGACATTCAACGGGACGCGCTGCCGCGAGTACCTGCCCGGGCTTTTCTTCACCTACGACGGGGAAACGCTCGACTTCCGCGGTACGGTGGCGACCTTCCGCAATATCTTGCTTATCCGAACCCGCCGGTAAATGGGGAAAAGATCGGGCCGTATGCTTATCGCCCTGTTGGCCGCAACCTGGGGATTCGCCCAAATCCAGCACGAAGTGTCCGTCGTCAACATCAGCGTCCCGGTGCGGGTTTTCAATGGGGAGAAGTTCATCGATTCCCTAAAACTCAAGGATTTCGAGGTCTATGAGGACGGGAAGCTCCAGCCCGTCGAGGCCGTCTACCTGATCCGGGGGAGCGAGGTCCGGAGACAGGAAGGCCCGGCGAAGGCGCCCGCTCCGGCGACCAGCCGGACGTTCGTCCTTCTCTTCCAGATGGCCGAATACCTGCCCGATATCGACAAGGCGATCGACCTGTTCTTCGAGAGCGTGTATCTGCCGGGGGACGCGGTGGACGTCGTCACGCCCCAGAAGACCTACCGGCTGAGGGACCGGATCGATTCCCGGGACAAGGTGCGGAAGGCCAAGTCCGAAGTCCAATCCAGGGTCCGCAGGGACGTCCTCGCCCTCAGCGGGGCCTACCGGTCGATCATCGAGGACATGCTCGCCGACTTGGGCACGGGCGACCCGGAGACGGCCGAGGTCAACCTCAACGGTTACAGGCTGGACCTGGAGAGGCTCGAAGCCCTGCGGACGATCGACTCCGAGAGCATGTCCGCATTCGCGGCCGAGCTGAAGGGCCGGCCGGGGGCCAAGCACGTCTTCCTCTTCTATCAAAGGGAGAAAGTCCCGCAATTCAACAACCGGAAGCTCATCCAGTTCCTGAATAGCTCCGACCCCGAAGAGGCCTTTAAGGTCATGGAGCTCATGGCGGCCTACAACCGCGAGGCCCGGATCGACCATGAGGCGATCCAACGGGCTTTCTCGGACGCCTCCGTGGACGTTCATTTTCTATATGTCACCAGGAACCGGCGCGACCCGCAGATGGACGTCGAAAACCCGGCCGTTCTCATTGACGTCCAGATGGCCGAACAGTCCTCCCCGATCTACAGGGTGTTCAAGGAAATCGCAACCGCGACGGGCGGGACCTCGGAGGCGTCGGCGAACCCCGCGGCGCTCCTCCGCAAGGCCGCGGCGGCGTCGGAGCAATACTATCTCCTGTACTATCGGCCGCAGGGCTATCAAGCCGATGGGAAGTTCCATAAGATAACCGTCAAGGTCAAGCGGAGCGGGTCGCGGGTCAGCCATCGAGAAGGATACTTCGCCGTGGATACGGCGACACCGGTCAAGGCCGAGGGCGGGCAGCCGGAGGAACGCGGACAGCCCGCCGGAAAAGGGGCCGAGGTCCGGAAGGGCGGCTAGGCAGGCCTCAATCGTCGGGCAGGCCGGCCAGCTTGTCCTGGACGCGGCGCAGTTCGTCCTGGGCCTCTTTGAACAGCTTCCCCTTGTAGGCCAGGGTGTCGAGCGCCTTGGTTTCGTTCATGGTGCTCTTCAAGCGGTCGATCCGGGTGAGGATCTCCGCCTCGCGCCGGCGCAGCCGGGCGATCTCTTCTTTATTCAAGGGGAATTCAGGCATGCGTCGTTCCTAACGATGTTTCTATTGTAGAGCGAACGGCCGGCCAGGGCAAGCCAAGAGGGGGTCAAACCTCTTTTACCCTTTTATTTCACGAGCCGGACGGTCTGGATCTCGAAGGGCTTGAGCCGGACGGGGATCGAATCGACCTCGACGGTTTCACTGCCACCCGTCCGCCTGGTCGTTATGCCGAGGAAGAATCCACTGGCCAGCCGCGCATCCGTGGCCCTGCCGGCGATCTCCCGAAGGCGGGCGACGGGCGTCCCGTCGGCGTCTAGCCAGAGCGCCTGGACGATGACGTTGGGCTGGTCGACCGACAGGAACGATTCCGCCGGCGTCTTGATCCGGCCTTTGTTCCGGGCCGGGAGCCAGGTCGCGACGAGCGGCGTGTGGACATCCCAACCGAATCGGGAGGCGGCGACACGGTCCGAAGCGGGAGCCGCGCCGTTACCTGGATCGGCGGGCGGAGCGCTCGTCAGGCTGTAGCGGAACTCCACCCGGCCTTCCTGGCTCGCCTTGAAATTCGTCATCCAGTAGTTGTTCATGGCATAGGAAAAAACCCAGGCGTTCGCGAGGTCGAGCCGCGTGAGCCATTTCCCGGTGTTGATGTCGCCGAACTGGACGAGCGGCGCCTCTACGGGAGACCAGACGACCCGGGCGTCCTTTCCGGAAAACTCGACCCAGTTTTGGACAGTGTGCCAGTCGAGGGTCGTGCCGGAGAGCTGTTCGGCCCCCGGGGCCATGTCGGCGTCGGCGATCTCGAACCGGACGTTCGGCCCGACCTGCCCGGACACGCCCTCCGCCGGACGCTTTTCTCGGAGCGGGGAGGAAAGCGGACCGAGTTTGGCGCTCAACGCGCCGGGGAGCCCCGGCCCGACTTCGAACGGAAAGGCGAAATAGACGGCCTCGGGCGCGAACGTTTCCTCTTTATCGAGTACGTTGACGAGGTCGACGCGCTTGACGTCGTCGTAGAGGATGATGCGTTGCTCGAGTGACGGGCACATCTTCGGCGAACTCTTGATAATGAGGCTTGCGGCCACCGGCCCCTGCCAGCCGGACTCGACCTTGGCCGATTCGGGCGACCAGCGGTTGAACGCCGCCCGCTTGGTCATGTCGTCCACGGCCTTGCGGCCGCCGACCGGTTGCTCATAGATGTAGGCGTTGAGCGGCCAGGGGCAGGTCTTGTCGACGAGGTCGCGGCCGAGCTCCTTGTCGTAAAGACTCGAGATGCCTCCCGTCTTCGCGTCCACGGTGAGACGGTAGTAGCGATTTTCGATCGTATTGCCGCGAAACTCGGAGGCCGGCCCTGCCGCTTGAACCGGCGCGCCGGACGCCTCCCCCGCCGTGACCGCGAACACAGCGCAGCCCATCGACGGGACGTTCTGCGCGAGGACCAGCATGGCGTCATCGCCCAGCATCTGGAACTTCGCGCCGCTGCCGAGGCGCCGGTCGACGACCCGGAGCTTCCCTCTCGCCTCGCGCAGCGGCCCGGCCGGAAGAGTCACGCGGACGACGTCCGTCCTCGGCCAGGAGAGAGGGTTGAAGACGGCGAACTCGAATTCACCGTCGGCGCTGATGAGCCCGGCCAGCGCCTCGGCGCCGCGCCGGAGGAGCGTCCGCGAGGCCTCGCGCGCCTTATAAGCGAAGCTCGACTTGACCGTCCACTGGCCGCGGGCGAGCTCCGACTGCGGTTCGTCGATCGAATTGTAGGCCCCCCAGGTGTGCTCGTCGTAGAGCATGGCCTGCTCGTAGGCCTCCCGGATCGCGTCCTCCGGGAAGCGGAAGGCCTTAGCCGGGTCGAGTTTCGCCGCCAGCGCCGAGATCTTTTCGGCCGAGGCGAGGTCGCTGTGGGTCATACGGTTGAGCCCGGTCTCGAAGGACGTCGAGGCGACGCCGTCAGTCCAGTAGTCGGGCCAGCCGAGCTTGTGGACGGGGAGCGAACTCCCGTAGCTCTTCTCAAGGCGACCGAAAAATTCGCTCATCGTGGCCAGCCGCAGCCGCGGCGAGACGTAGCGCTCGTTCCATTCCTTGACCCGGTCGGAGAGGCCGCGCCCGGGCGGGCAGTTGTCCGTCGTCCAGGCCCCGATGTTGAAGGCGATGATGTCGTAGGGATAATCGCCGCGCGCCTCGAGCTTGGCCAGATAGTCCCCGACTTTCGGGGCGCTTTTCGCGACCGGCTCATGGAGGAGGAGCTCGTAGTTCCCGAACAGGTAGTGTTCGCCGTTCCAGTGGAGGATGCGGCTGCCGTCGGGCGACTCCCACCAAAAAGCGTTCGGCCGGCGGAGCGGGGCGCGGGAGCGCGTCTCGTTGATGCCTGTGGCGAAATAGCGGATGCCGGCCTGGGCGAAAACCTGGGGCAGAGCCCAGGAAAAGCCGGTGACGTCGTTGTTCATGGCCGAGCGGACCTCGAAACCGTAGGTCCGGGCGTACTCCCGGGCCAGGTCGACGGAGCGAATGATCTCTTCGTGGGAGAAACCGTCAGATTGGTTGAGGTAGAGCCCGGACAACTCGACGCGGCCGGCCCGGATGAGGTCGGCCAGGGCTCGGACATCGGCCTCGGGACGGGTCCGGATGAAATTCTGGAGGGCCCAGGAGATCTCGATGTTCCAGCGGAATTTGGCGTCGTCGGGATAGGCGTCGGTTTGCCGGCAATACTCGATGACGGAGTCGAGGTATTCGACGTGGTTTTGGGCGACCCGCGTCTGAAGCTCGGTATAGCCGATATCGGTGTGGGAATGATGGAAAAGATAGACGGACCAGCGGCGCTGGGGGACCAGGGTGATCTCGCGGCTGAGGACGGCCGTTCCGATCCTGACCTCGAAGCGCGCCTTGACGGGCCTCACAGCCTCGGGAACGCGCGTCTCGACGACATTGCGGCCGGGCTTGAGGTCGAGCGAGGTCACGTCCAGGCCGAGAGGCTTGCCGGCGATCCAAGCCTTGACGGAGGCCGGCGCGCCCGCGGGACCGGCCTGGTCGATGATGAGTTGGACGACCTGCTTGACCACCGCCCCGTCCCTGACCAGGAAAACGGTCGGGACGACGTCGAGCGCGGGTTTCATGACCCGGTTCACGGAGGGCCCGGACGCCGGCACCGTTTGGGACGATGTCTCTCCATGGGCGGACATAACCGGCCCAGAGACAAGCGCGGCCAAGAGCAAGGGGCCCGCGCAGATAAGGGCGGCTTTCCCGTTGGTTCTTTTTCCCATTTGAGGCCCTCCTTGGGTTTCAATCTAACACGCCCCGGGACCCGAGGTAAAGGTCCGGACGCCCGGCCGTTTGACCGCCCGCGGCGGTTATGCCATCATAGAATTTCGAGGACGATATGATAGCACGCCGAAGCGTCGTCACGGCACTGATGGCTCTGACCTTGACCACCCTGGTCTCGGGATGCGCCAACGCGGCCGCCGTCCGGACGGGCGACGCCGCGACGGAACCCCAGAAGAAGAAAAGCCAGACCGGCGAAAAGAGCCCCCAGTACCAGTACGAAAAGGGCGTCATCGCCCTTCGTTACGGCCTCACCGACGAAGCCATCCGTTACGGAAAACTGGGCATCTCCCTGGACCCGGAGCACTTCAACTCCTGGAACCTTCTGGGGGCGGCCTATTACGCCAAGGGCGAGTACGGCCCGGCGGCCGAGGCCTACGGCAAGGCGGCGGCCCTCAAGCCGGACGCCGCGGACGTCCAGAGGAACCTCGGCATGGCCTGGATCGAGCTCAAGGAGACAGAAAAGGCCAGCGCCGCCTTGAAAAGGGCTTTTGAGCTCGGCGAAGATGCCGAGGCCGCTTATTATCTAGGGCGGCTGTTCTACGTCGAAAAGAGATTCGACGAGGCCCTGGAATACGCCCTCAAGTCCATCCAGAAAAACGGCGGGAGCGCCAAGGCGTACAACCTCAAGGGCGTCATCCTGAACCAGATGGGGCGCTACGCCGAGGCCGCCGGGAGCTTCCAGGCCGGCCTCGTCCTGGCCCCCGAGGACATCGGCCTCCAGGTCAACCTGGGCATCGCCTTCATCAACGCCAACGAGCCGGCCAAGGCCAAGGCCGTCTTCGAGGCGGTCCTTCCCAGCATCAAGGAACAGGTGTTGAAGGGCCAGGTCGAGAACTACCTCAAGTCCATCAAGGACGCCGGGAAGTAGCCCCGGAAAAGCGGGCTTCCATGGCCCGCAGGAAGGCCGTCCCTTTTTCGACGAAGGCCCGGCCGTCCGGGCAGAGGTCCTGGAAAATCCCCCGTTCGTAGGCGAAATCCCCGAGGCTCGAATTGTAGGCCTCGAGCCCGATCGTGCCGTCGAACCCGATCTCCGCGAGCGTCCGGAAAACCGTCTCCCAGGGGACGAGGCCGCCGCCGGGCACACCCCGGTCGTTCTCGCAGGCGTGGACGAGGGTGAGGCGCGGGCCGAGGACGCGCAGGCCCTCCGCGTAGTCGCGGACTTCCGTGATAGCGTGATAGGTATCGAACGTGGCCTTGATGTTCGGGTGGCCGGAGAGGGCGATGAGCCGCATGAGCTGGGCCGGGGTGTTGACAAGATGGGTCCGGAACCGGCTCATCGGCTCGAGGACGACGGCGACGCGGCGCGCGGCCGCGCATTCGGCCAGCGCGTGGAGGCCTTCGGCGACGCGGGGGAACTCGTCGGCGGGCGGGCGGCGGCGCTTGACGACGCCCGGATGTCCATAGAGACAACCGGCGTATGCGGAGGCGCCAAGCTCGGCGGCCAGGTCGATCTGCCGCTTGTGCCAGGAGAGGCCTCGAGCCCGGTCCCCGGCGTCGTCGGCCGCAAGGTCGCAGTCGAGCGGCCAGAGACCGCCCGGGCCGACGATGAGCTCGAGGCCGAGCGCGGCGGCGCGCCGGCCGGTCAGCCGCGGGCTGAAGACGACGTCGTCTCCGACGGAGAGCTCGAACATGTCCAGGCCCAGCTCCCGGGCGAGGTCGAGGTACGACAGGTCGGCGTCCGACCATCTCCGGGTGAAGAGGTAGCAATGGGCCCCGTATTTCACGGGCCAAAGATATCCCAGCTGCGCGCCGAGTTCAAGCCGAAGGGCGAAGGTGATATGATACGGTCATGAGATGGGTCACCGTCCATAAAACCAACGGAGTCACGGGCGCGGGGGGAGGTGCGGGGCCGGAAAAGTGCCCCGGCTGCGGAAACGCCGTCGCGACGGGGCATGCCTTTTGCCCCTACTGCGGAAAAAACCTGAAGCGGACCTGCCCCGCCTGCGGCAAGGCCGTCGAAGGGAGCTGGAAAGCGTGCCCGGCCTGCGGCGCGGGCATCGACCCCAGCCAGCCCCGTAATGTCTGAATTCTTATACTTACTTATTTAAATATTTCCCGGCGGAGCGAGGCCAGGGCGATGCGCGCCTCGACCGGGTTGACGCCGATGCCCGGCCCGTCCGGGACGCGGATCGTTCCCGGCCCGCTCAGCTCGATGAAGGGATCGATGACGTCCTCTTTGTAATAGCGCCGGCTGGCGCTGAGGTCGTTTGGGTACTTGAAATTCGGCAGGGTGGCGATGTGGAGGTTGTGCGCCCGTCCGATGCCGCATTCGAGCATGCCGCCGCACCACACCGGAACTCCGCGCGATTCGCAGTAGTCGTGGATCTTGCGCGTCTCGACGACCCCTCCGACCCGGCCGACCTTGATGTTGACGACCCGGCAGCTGTCCATCTCCAGGGCCGCCCGGGTCGTGTCGAACGACAGGATGCTCTCGTCGAGGCAGAGGGGCGTCTTCATCTCCCGCTGCAACTTGGCGTGGTCCCAGAGGTCGTAAGGGGCGAAGGGCTGTTCGATCATGAGCAGGTCATAGACATCGAGGGCTTTGAGCGTCTCCATATCTCCCAAGCCGTAGGCGCCGTTGGCGTCGGCCTGGAGCATGATGTCCGGGTATTTCTCGCGGACTGCGGCGCAGGCCGCGGCGTCCCAGCCCGGCTTGATCTTGATCTTGATCCTTTTGTAGCCCTGGTCTAAGTACTGGCCGATCCGGGCAACGAGGTCCGGGAGTGAATCCTCGATGCCGCAGCTCACGCCGGCCGCGATCTCGGTTCGTACGCCGCCGTAGAGCTTGTGGAGCGGCAGCCCCGCCTTCTTGGCTTTTAGGTCCCAAAGGGCCAGCTCGATCCCGGCCTTGGCCATCCGGTTGCCCCGGAAGACGGCGGCTTCACGGGCGTAGTCCTCGGGCTCGACGAGGCCCTTGCGGAAAACGAGCGGCACGAGGAACTCCTTCATGACGTGCCAGGCCGTCTCCGTCGTCTCACCGCTGTAGAGGGGCGATTCCTCGGCCACACACTCGCCCCAGCCGCAGACGCCGCCCTCATAGACCTTGATCAGGCTGAAGGTCCGGTCGTAGGACCGTCCGAAGCTCGTCTCGAAGAAGTGGACGTAGGGAAGCTTGAGGAGGTCGATCTCGACCCGTTCGATGGCCATGGGCTGTCCTCCGCGTTCTCGATTCCCGCCTAACATAATCCAGGACGTCCGCCGAATTCAAGGAAATCCGCGCCAGGTTTTTTTATGAATCCGCTTGACAAGCCCGGAATCCGTGCTATTATACAAACTAGTTAGTTATACAAACCATAAAGGAGAAAAGATATGGTCGACATCGAAAAGATCGAGAAACGGACGGTCCAGAGCTTCTACAGCGACGGGCTGGCGGAGATCGCCATCGGCCTCATCTTCCTGTTGCTCGGGGGCTATTTCTTCGCCCAAGCAGTCGTCCCGGAGGGGTCCGCCCTCGGCTCGGCCCTTAGCGTCCTGTTCGTCCTCGTCATCGTCTCCTCCGGCTTTCTCGTCAGCCGGATCCTCCGCTTCCTCAAGCGTCGCATCACCTACCCCCGGACGGGCTACGTGGCCTTCAAAAAAAAGGAGCAAAGCCCCAAGCGCCGCGTCGCGACCATGATTATCGGCGGGATCATCGGTGGATCTCTTGCCGCGCTCTACGGCCTCTCGCCGTCGCTCAAGACGCTCTTCCCCGCCTTGAACGGCATCCTGTTCGCCGTCGCCGTCCTCCTCATCGCCAGCAAGGTCGGCCTCACCCGTTTTTACATCCTCGCCGCCGCCTCGGCCGTCATCGGCTTCGCCGTCACCGCGGCTGGGGTCGGCAACATCAAAGGGGTCAGTCTCTACTACGGCCTTTTCGGCGCCGCCGTGATCATCTCCGGTCTGGCGTTTCTTGCCATTTACCTCCGGAAGTCGGCGCGTGTCGAGCGGGAGAATCCCGATGCCGTCTGACCTGCACGGTCTGGCCGACATCGACCGTCTCATCCACGAGCCGGCCCGGCTGGCCCTCGCGGCCATCCTCTCGGTCGTCGAAAGCGCCGACTTCCTCTACCTCCAGCGCGAGACCGGGCTGACCAAGGGCAATCTCTCATCCCACCTGGCCAAGCTCGAGGAGGCCGGCTACATCGCCATCGAAAAGACCTACCGCGGCCGTGTCCCTCTGACCCTCGTCCGCCTGACCGACGCGGGCACCGCGGCCTACCGCACCTACCGGGCCCGCTTCAAGAAATTTTTGGAAAAAACAGGCTGATCCTGAATTAGGGTCTTGATGCGGACGTGCTTAGCCGAGCTTGACTCCTTTCCGGTGGGCCCGCCATTCGTAGATGCCGATGATGCGGCGGGCCATGGCTTCGGCGGAATATTTCTCGAGAACCGATTCCCGGCCGTGCGCGGCCAGGCGGCCTGCCAGGACCTTGTCCACGCAGATCTTGAGGATGGCGTCGGCCAGGGCCTTGGCGTTCCGGGCCGGGACGAGGAGGCCGGTCTCGCGGGGAGTGATGATGTCCCGGGCCGCCCCGACGTCCGCGGCGACGACGGGAAGGCCGCTAGCCATGGCCTCGATGAGGAAGCCGCCGAGCCCGTCGAGATGGGAGAAGACCGCGAACATGTTCAGGGATGCCAGGATCCGCGGCGCTTCGTTCCGCCGGCCCAGGAAATAGAAGACGTTGTCCATGGGGCACCCGACGGCGGAGTCGCCGGATTCGAGGCGCAGGCTTCCCTCGCCGAGGACGACGATCTTGACCTTCGGGGCTGACTGGCCGACGATCGCGGCCGCGTCGAGAAGCGCATGGTGTCCCCGCTCGTCCTCGAGCGGGATGACGACGCCGGCCAGGAAGTCCTCCGGGCCCAAGCCGAGCTCTTTGCGGACGGAATCGTCCGGGCCGGGGGCGGTGAACGGCGAAAAGTCCAGCCCCGGCGGGACGACCTCGACGTTCGCCTCGGCGACGCCGCCGCGGATGAGGATCAAACGGACCCCTTCAGAGCCGGCGATTACGGCGTCGACCGCCGAGAGCGGCAGCCGCCCTTCAAGCGGCGAAGAGTCGGCCGGCCGGGAGAGGATGCGGACAGGAACCTGGGCCGAGGCCGCCGCGGGAAGCCCGAGCGCGGCACCCAGGGTCTCGTGGAAATGGGCCAGCCGGCAGCCGTAGGCCCGCATGGCCCGGATCAAGCCCTGGCGGACGACCCATTTCATCCGGCCGTGCATGCGCAGGGGGAGCGTCGATAATCCCTCCTCGGCCGCTTTCCGGTGAAGAGCGCCGCCGGGCTCAAGAACGAGGTGGGCCGCCCAGCCTTTCTTACGGAGTTCGCGGGCTATG
>JBGOYY010000001.1:0-102528 GCA_041479905.1 Candidatus Aminicenantia bacterium | reverse complement strand
CGTGCTGCCGTGGAAGTTGACCATGGCCGTGACGTAGCCGGCCGCGGCGAACATCTGGGCGTTCCAGCGGTAATGGAAATCGTCGCCGAAGCTGCCCTGGGGCCCGCCGTGGATGAGCATGAGGAGGGGATATTTCTTCGAGGGATCGAAGGCCGGCGGCTTGAGAAGGAAACCGTGGACCTTGTCGCCGGCCGCGCCGTCGTACCAGAACTCCTCGGCCGGGTTCATGTCCAGACCGGACAGAAGGTCGGCGTTGACTTTCGTGAGCTGCGCTAGCGTTTTCGTTTTCAAGTCGAGCGACCAGACGTCGTTCGGCCGGTTCAAGGCCTGTTTCAGGAAATAGAGCGTCCGGCCGTCGGGGGAGAGGGCGAGGGCGCTCAGCGTGTGGCCCTCGAAGACCTTCTCGACCTTCTTCGTCGCCAAGGTGACCCGGAAGACGGCCGTCCGCCCCTTTTCTGCGGCGTCGAAATATAGCGCCGTGCTTCCCGGCGTCCAGAAGAACTCGCCGACGGAATAATCCAAGCTCCCGGTCAGGTTGTCCGCCGTTCCCGTTTTCCGGTCGAAGAGCATCAAGCTGAGCTTGTCGGCTTCGAACCCGGGACGGGCCATGGCCAGGTAGGCGAGGAAGCGTCCGTCGGGCGAATAACTCGGCGAATTGTCGTTGGCCTTGCTGGCCGTCAGCTTTTTTGGCTCTCCGCCGCCGGCTATCCCGGTGACGAAAATATCATTGTTCGTGCCGAGCCCCAGCCGGAACTCGGGGTCGACGTTGCGGACGAAAGCTATTTCCTTCCCGTCGGTGGAGAAGGCGTAGTCCTGCGCTCCGCCCAAGGCGATCGGCGGCACGTCGAAGTCACCGGGGGTGATATCGACGGCCGTCCCGCCCGCCGCGGGGATGACGAAGACGTGGCTGCGCGTCCCGTCCGACCAGGCGTTCCAGTGGCGGATGAGGAGATGGTCGAAGAGACGGCCTTTGACCTTGCTCGCCTCGACGGCCTCCATTCTTTTCCGGTTGCTCTCGTCATCGAGACAATCGGGGAAGACCGACGAGACGAAAGCGAGGTGCGTTCCACTAGGAGACCAGATGACTCCCGAGGCCCCGGTCGAGATCCGGGTGAGCTGGACCGCCTCGCCGCCGTTCGGATCGATCTTCCACACCTGCGGGCTGCCGGAGCGTGTCGAAATGAAAGCGATCGTCCGGCCGTCCGGTGCCCAGCGCGGGTTCATGTCCGCTGCCGGGCTCGAGGTCAAGCGCCTGGGCTCGCCGCCGCGCGCCGGGACGAGCCAGATGTCGCTCGCGCCGCGATTGGCGGCCTTGTCCATGACCGTGACGACATAGGCGATGGAGGATCCGTCGGGAGAGAGCTGGAGGTCCGTCACCCGCTTGATGCGGATGAAGTCGTCGAAGGCGATGGGCCTGGCTGCGGCGTTCTGGCCCGATAAGACGATTGGGGCGCTGATAAGCACACCCAGGAACAACAGGCAGAAAGATAAGAGAACTTTTTTCATCGCCGGGACTCCTTTGCTTTCGTTGGCAGGCACACCGGGATTATACGGCAAAAGCCAATTAACAGGCAGGGGGGAATAGGGGATTGTCGACTTTTTGTCGAGTCAGTTGACCTTCCCCTCGAGAGGGGAGGCTCCTTTATGCAGGGAGGCATTATCCGGCCAACTCGATCCCTTATTAATCGCCGTCTACACTTTTCTGCAGGCAGGGAAGGTTAGAAATATTGTTTGTGCTTTTGTGGGGCATAAGAAAGATGTTTTAAGTGTTGCGTTTTCGCCTGATGGACAAATGATCGCTTCCGGGAGCAGCGATAAGACAATCAGGCTATGGCATGCTAAGACCGGCCGTCAGATTAATATTTTCAAGGCCCATGTGGCCGAGGTCCTAAGCGTGGCCTTCTCTCCGGGCGGGCGGTTTCTATTATCCGGAGGCAACGATATGGCGGTTCTTCTCTGGGATGTTCAAAATATTCTCCAGCCAATACTCTTTGAGGGACATACTGAATTTGTAGCGAGCGTGGCTTTCGCGCCTGAAGGTCCTTTCGCAATTTCTGGGAGCAGAGACGGGACAGTGCGTCTTTGGTCACTGAGAAATCTAACCGTAGAAAATGCCACAAGTGATCATTGGATCAACTAAATTGGCGGGGAGGCCGGCCGCCCGCACGCTCCCCGGTTCGCAATAGATGGCGGCTCTGGCTCTCTTGGGAACTCGCTTATTGCTTCGCCAGCAGGGCTGCAGTAGAATCAAAACAGCTTATTGAGGGAAAGACCTGAGCATGGATAATCCTATGATTATCGTGGCAGCGCAAGGGAGGTAAAACATGGCCAAAGGAGCTTTAATCTTCCAGAGCGTCCTTCAGAACTTCCAAGAGATCGGGCCGGACGAGGAGCTCGGCTCCCGGGTCTTCTACTACCTCGAAACCCCGGACGGGGACATCAAAGGCATCTATTCGGACGTCAAGCTGACCCCCGGGGCCGAGTTCTCCAATGACCCGCTTGAGGCCACAATGCCGAAAGCCCTGGAAGGCGTCGTCAGCTACGACGTCCTCCGGCGCGAGGTCGAGCAATACTACCGCGACAATGTCGGTGCGACGGGCCGCGGGATCCGGCTCGGCCCTGGGGCGAAGGGGATCGTCATGAGGAACAACACCCTCACCATGCGGAAGGAGGTCCCGGTCGAGTTGATCGGTAAGAAGAAGGGGAAGGGCTGGTAGGGGAGGGGAAGATGGCTGACCTAACTCCGGAAGAACGGCAGCGGATATACGAGGAGGAGAAGGCCCGGATTGAGGCCCAACAGACCGCCTCAATCAAACGAGTGAAGAAGAAGCAGACCGGATGCGGCCTCATGGTCCTTGGGCTCCTGGTCATTGGAGCCATCGGCTTCCTTTTCGCCCTGCCCAGCATCCTGGTCTACCTCGGCAAAGGAGCTGCCAGGCCGGCCGCGACCGTGGCCAGGCCCATGACGCAAGAGGTCGGCACGTTCAAGATCGAGAGGTTTTGGGAGGAGACGGTCGGCCAATATACCTGTTCCTACACCATCGTCAGCTACCGGAACACGACCCAGAGGACCTTCACTAAGAACGTTACGATCCAGGCGACCGTCTACGACTCTCAAAAGAATGTGGTGGATACGGGCGAGCGGTCCTTTTTCGCTTTCGAGGTCGGACCGATAGGGCCGGGCTTCGAGGGGACAGTGAAGATACCGATTGACTGTGCCAAGGGACAGGCCAGTTCAGTATCAGTCAAGATCGAAAGCGCGAGATAGCCCCCCGAATGTTTGGGCATAAGTGAAGCCGATATGCTCAAGGGCTCAAGCCTGGATGATAAGGAAAGCAAGATTGAGCTACTGAAGCTTTTTATCGAGCGCGTCGATAAGCTCCGTAATTCGTCTTATGTTAGGGCGATCCACGAAACCCCCCTCAAATTGACGATAAGCGGGAACATGGCTGAGAAGACGCTTCTCTTTAAAAATACTGACGTCAATCCTGAGCACGTCGACGCGTTCTTGTTCACTCTTCGACTTTTCATTCAGGAAAAAGATTCAATTTCGGTTGAAAAAATGGGCAGCATGATAGGTTCATTGGAAGTCAGCAAGGAACCAAAAGTCCGATTTTTTAAACAAAAGGAATTTCTGGATAAGTTCCTGAGTGAGCAAAGCATGATGCGTATTGACGATGATCTACCAACGAACAATGACGTCCTCAGGACTGTTCTCTATGGATTTCGCGGCCACCTGAAGACTGAGGAACCGAAATATCGACGCTACAAAGAGTGGTCCTCAAACCCCATCGCTTTGAGCATTATAGAGTTCACTTTCAATAGCGTGCTCATTACTTACATTGAGGCACTCACCGTGATGGCCGGCAATTGCCGGATCATGCTGGATGAGCTCCTCGTGGCCTCGGCTGATATATGAGGCGACTGGGCCGGGCCGAAGGCCGCGGGCCCCATTCGGAGATAGACGCCCCTTGATAGAGGATGGAATCACGCCTCATTAAGAGGGACGAGTATCCCTCTCCTTTTTTCTCTGGCCGTAGCTTCCTTGAGTAAACCAAGTGCCTGTCCGCTTTTGCGTCCGCTTTGCGGGCAGAATCGAGGCTAAACAGGTTATATTAGGCTAGTCCCGATTTTCACAGTCCGGACATGTAAATCGCTGACTTTCTCGGGGTTCTCGGGGGGGAAAAGAGAAGCGCGCCCGGAGGGATTTGAACCCCCGACCTTTGGATTCGAAGTCCAGCACCTCTCCGGAAGAATCGCCGGCCAGACCGAGGACGTCCCGACCTCCCCGGCTTCAACCCTAGTTCTCGCCCCAACACGGCCGGATACGTCGGCATCTGCTACTGAACCGTGCCCTCGAGGTCCGTCTGCACCGTTCAATTAGAATTGAATTCTCAAGTTGATCATATTGAAACTTGCCGATATCGCCACGCTCTTCGTTTCTCTCGGTTTGGGATGCCGTGTTAGCGAAATGATGAAATAGGTCGCAAGGCCGGTTTGAGCGACACCGGAGAGAATAAGGAGTGCTTTTGCCCCAGGCCAACCTGAATCGTGATGGCTCGCCAATCTGGCTAGCGTTATCCAAGGTCCAGCCACGGGGATCACTGTGGTCGATCGATAGCTATCACTAGGATAGAGAAGATCAACGACGACCGTCCCGATCCAGCTGATGGCCAACCCTAATCCGGAGACTAGGCGGCGCGTCCTTATAAGTTTTCGTTCAGGATCGTTTTCCTCAGATGTTCCAAGATCGGATATCAAGGCTTTTCGAAATGCATCCCCAAATATGCTGAGATCATCACGGGACTGGACACTGAGCCACCTCGGCAAGCCTGGCTCGTTTGGTCTCATATTGAACTGATTTGGACCTGTGAGGCTTCCAAATGCGGTCCCCTCGGGCGCTGCCTCCGTCTGCTCAGGCTGGTCCGTGAAGTGGAAGCGGACCGTCAACTCTTGTGATAATAGCTGCGAGCACACAATCCCAAAACCCAAGATCATGAGCAACGTTTTTTTCATGTCCTCCCTCCCTTTTGATCGCATTCCGCTGATAGATGAAAATATAGGAAATTACATTTTTGAGCTGCGCAACTTTGACGCCATTAAGCTTGTAGCTAATACCCCCCATCACAAAGTGATGATATTCCCAGCCGCGGGTCCAAGTCAATAGGCCTCTCAGCGGCAGAGATCAGGTTCTTTTCGGAGACCCCTTTAGTAAAAACTATGGTAAATTTCTGTAGAGATTTACGATCACACGTCAGCACGCGACCGGGGCGGCCGCCCCATACCCCCTTCTGGGCTGTGGGATTCCGAAGGAGCCTAGGGAGCTGCTTATTCAAAGGGTGCCGGCCAGGGATCCCGGCGAACCCCGGCCACGCTTCCGATGCGAGCCGGCCAGCGATCCGGCGGGTAGACGGCTGCTGTCGAGCGCCGCGCTGGAAGCGTGGATTGGGCCGGTTGGAAAATGCTGGTGCCTTCCTCACTCGCGAGCCGCGTTAGATTCGTATCACAAAAAGGCTCCCATGATCGACCGTGCCTCAAAGCCAGGTGAAGACTGGTGCCAGCTACGTGTCGAGTTTTTGTCGAGACGGAACTAATTTTGCTTGCCCCCCGTATATCATTGAGAATAAACTGAGCGCTTCCGATGAGCATCGAAGTCAAGGACCTGAGTTTCCGCTACGGCAAGATCGTCGCCCTCGACGGTGTGACCATGAAGCTCGGCGAAGGCGCGGTCGGCCTTCTCGGCCCCAACGGGGCCGGCAAGAGCACCCTCCTCCGCATCCTCCTCGGCTTCCTCGTCCCTGAGCGCGGCGAGGGAAAAGTCCTCGACTACGACATCCGCCGCGACCAGGCCATGATCCGCCAAGCCGTCGGCTACATGCCCGAAAGCGACTGCTTCGTCGCCGGCATGGACGCCGTGACTTTCACCGCCTACTTCGGCGAGCTCTCGGGCATGCCCCGGCAGGAGGCCATGAAGAGGGCCCACGAGGTCCTCTTCTATGTCGGCCTCGGGGAGGCTCGCTACCGGCTCCTGGACACGTACTCGGCCGGGATGAAACAGCGCCTCAAACTGGCCCAGGCCCTCGTCCACGACCCGAAGATCCTCTTCCTCGACGAGCCGACCTCGAACCTCGACCCGAACGGCCGCACCGAGATCCTCGAGCTCATCCGGGACATCTCCACGAACAAGTCGATCCAAGTCCTGCTGTCCTCCCATATCCTGGCCGACATCGAGTCGCTCTGCGCCTCGGTCGTCATCCTCAACAAGGGCCGGCTCGCGGCCGAGGGCCGGATGGAGGACCTCCGGGCCATCCACTACCAGCTGTACGAGCTCCGGATCAAGGGCGACGGCGGGCCCTTCCGCCGCGACCTCGAATCCCTGGGCTGCCGTGTCGACGAAACCGAGGACCGGCTGATCAAGGTCTACATGCCCGAAGCGAGCGACCGGATGGACATCTTTCGGGCCGCCTCGCGGACGGGCATCCAAATGCGCTATTTCGTCAAAAGCCAAACCTCGCTCGAAGACCTCTTCGCCGGCGTCGTGGGAGTCGATTGATGGCCACCATCCGCGAGAAAGGCTACAGCCACTGGGACGGCAAGCTGGGCCAGCGCCGCTTCCCTTGGTGGCCTATCACCCGGACGGGGATCCAGCTCGCCTTCCGCAAGAAGCGCTTCAAATTCGTCTTCGCCGGTTCCTTCGTCCCGGCCGTGGTCTTCCTCGTCGGGCTCTACATCTCCGAGCGGCTCGAGGACTTCAAGTCGTTCCTCCAGGGCAGCGACCGGCTTCTCAACATCAACCCGAACTACTTCAAGACCTATTTCACGAACGATTCCCTCCTCTTCCTGATCGTCTTCGTCCTCGGCTTCGCCGCTGCCGGGCTCATCGCCGACGACCTCAAGCACAACTCCCTTCAGCTTTATTTCTCACGGCCGCTCGGCAAGAAGGATTACCTTTTCGGCAAAATGTCGGTCATCTTCTTTTTCGTCCTTGTCCTGACGGCCCTGCCCGGGCTCGTCCTGCTCGTTTTCAAGCTGGTATTCGCCGGGAGCTTCAAGTTCTTCCTCGACTACCCCTGGCTGCCCCTGTCCATCCTCGGTTATTCCGCGCTCCTGACCGTCTTTTTCGCCTTCTACGTCCTGCTCCTCTCGTCCCTGAGCAAAAACACGCGTTACGTCACCATCCTCGTCTTCATGATCTATATTTTTTCCGACATTCTTTTCGGCATCCTGTCCGGGATCTTCCACAAGCCCGGCGTGGCCCTCTTTTCGATCAAGGCCAACCTTCAGCAGGCCGGCGCCTTTATTTTCGGGCAGAAACTCCCCTTCGCGGTGCCTGCCGTCTGGTCGTTCCTCATTCTGGCCGGGATATGCGTCCTGTCCGCGGCTGTCCTCAACCGCAAGATCCGCAGCGTCGAGGTCATCAAGTGACGGCCGTCATCACGGCGACCAACCTGTCCAAGTGGTACGGGAACGTCCTCGGCCTGAACGACGTCAGCCTCGAGATCGAGAGCGGCGTCACCGGGCTTCTCGGGCCCAACGGCGCCGGCAAGTCGACGTTCATGAAGCTCATCACCGGCCAATTGAAGTCGAACATCGGGACGGTGGCCATCCGCGGCCGAAAAGTCTGGAACAACCCGGCCCTTTTCGCCGGCATCGGGTTCTGCCCCGAACACGACGTCTTTTACGAGGACGTGACGGGCTTCGAATTCATCACCGGGCTTCTCCGGTTCTACGGCTATTCGGCTTCCGATATCAAGGAGCGGGCGGCCCGGGCCCTGGACATCGTCGAGCTCACCAAGGACAAGGACCGCCTCATCCGCGGCTACAGCCGGGGCATGCGCCAGCGGGTCAAGTTCGCCCAGGCCATCGCCCACGACCCGGAGATCGTCATCCTCGACGAGCCCCTCAGCGGACTCGACCCGCTGGGCAAAAGGAAGCTCATCAAGCTCATCAAGGACTTCAAGAGCGAGGGCCGGACCGTCCTCGTCTCGAGCCACGTCCTGCCCGAGATCGAAGCCCTGACCTCGAGGATCGTCCTCCTCCACCAGGGTAAGATCCTGGCCCAGGGGGACATCCCCTATATCCGCGAGCTCATCGAGGCCCATCCGCACATGATCTCGGTCCGCTCGAGCGACCCGCGGGCGCTGGCCGCGCGCTTCGTCGGCGACCCGGCCATCCAGAAGATGACCTTCGGGGCCGACGGCCGGACGCTCGTCGTCGAAACCCACAGCCGGGACGCATTTTTCGGCCGCTTGACCGGCGCGGTCCTCGAGGGCGGGGTCGAGGTCGAGGAGATCAGCTCGCCGGACGACAACCTTCAAGCCGTCTTCGAGTACCTGGTGGGGAAGTGACATGAACGCGAGAAAATCCATCGGGGAAATCTTCGGCTTCTTCTTTTTCCTCGGCCGGCGGACCGGCAAGACCCGGGTCTTCGCCCTTCTGGGGTTGATCCCGGTCGCCCTGGCCGTCGTCGTCCGGATCGTCCTCCACGGCCGGTCCGGCGACATCGCCGCCGTCTTCACCGAGATCCTGATGGTCTTCTTCCTGCAGTTCTACATCGTCATCCTGTCGCTTTTCTACGGAACCTCGGTCGTGGCCGAGGAGATCGAGGGGCGGACGCTGTCCTACCTCATCACCCGGCCTATCCCGAAGGCAGCCATCGTCCTCGGCAAGTACGCCGCTTACGCGCTCCTGATGTTCCTCATGGTGGCCGTCAGCCTGACCCCGTCCTATTTCATCATGAACGCCGCCCGCCTCGCCGAACCTTCGCTTTACCTGACGTTCCTCGGCTACCTGGGGGTGCTCGGGCTCGGGATCCTGGCCTACACGGCCTTCTTCACCTTCCTCGGCGCGGTCCTCAAGAGAGGCATTCTCGTCGGGCTCGTCTTCGGCTTCGGCTGGGAGAACGTCATCCAGTACTTTCCGGGCTCGACCCAGAAATTCTCCATCGTCCACTATCTCAAATCGCTGCTGCCTTATCGGCCGGCGGGGGGCGGGGGAGGGCGCCTGGCGCTCCTCCTCTTCAAGCTCGAGCCGACGGCGCCGGCCGTCGCCGTCCTGATGCTGGCCGTGATCGCCGGCGTGCTCCTGGCTCTGGCCTGCTGGTTCTTCCGGACGAAGGAATATCTCTACGAAGAGTAGGTCTTATTTCTTTACTTCCGGCTTCTCTTCAGCGGGCGCATCCTTCTTTTTTTTCATGAAATCTTCGGCTTTCGCTTGAGCGGCCTTCCCGAGCTTGTCCATGACGTCCTCGGAAACGCTGACGTAAAGCCTGACGAAGTCCTGGCCCGAGCTGATCTCGATCCCGTTGAGGAGATCCGCCAGGGCCGGTTCCTGGCCGCCCATCATGGCGCCCAGGCCCTTAAGACCATTGAGGGTCGAGGCCAGGTTCGTGTTCTGTTCCTTGGTCCCGCCCGCCGTCCGGATGTCGGCGATGAATTTCGAGAGCCGGTAATCGAACGATATCGTCACTGCCGTGACGCCTTCGAGGACCTTGAGCTGGGGTATCGATTCGGCCCCTTTTTTGATCAGGTTCGGCGGAATGGAGAATGCTCCCCAGGCCATGGCCGCCTTGTCGACGGACTTCAGAATGCCGGCCATCGCCGCGTTCTTCATGACCGATTCGGCTTTCTTCTGGTGGACGTCGATGATCCCCTTGACTCCCGCCTCGCTGCCGAAGAGGATGTTCGAGTCGTCGAGGAAGGCCGCCCGGGTCGTCTGCTTCTTCTCGGCGCCGTCCAGGTTGGAGTAGATGGCCACGCCGTTATAGGACTCGCTCTGGAATTCCGGGGCCTTTTCTTTCATGGTCGCCAGGAAGGTGTCCTTGTTGTACTTGAGGTTGACGATAACCCCGCCCTCCTGGCCCGTCGCGTTCGGCGTTGCCGTGAGACCCATGACGACGAAATAGACGTCCTTCATCGGGTCGATGCCGGCCAACTTGGCAAATTCGTCGTATTTCTCCTTGGCCTGGGGGTTCTGGAGCATCTTGGAGACGGAGGCCGTAGCCATGCCCCGGTGGATGTCGATGGCGAGGACGCCCAGGGTCGTCTTCGGCAGAAGCCGGACCAAGGACTCCGCCGTCGCGCTGCCCGCCTTGATGCTCATAGGCGGAGCGCAGGACGCGAGAAACATGGCGAATAGAACGATCAATCCGGTGGATGTCGCTTTTTTCATTGTTCGAGCCTCCTTTGAAATGTTCCTGCTCCGGACTATACCACCAATGGGAGCACGGAGGCAACGTGCCGCCGGCGGGCTCCTCGTCCTTGCGGCGGGACATGTTTTGGTATACTTTTAGGGACTCGGCGCCGCCCGAATGAGGGTAGCGCAGTAATTAAGGAGCACAGGATGAAGAATCGAAAGAGCTATGTCATCCTCATCGGAGTCATCGTTCTGGCGAGCCTAGGGCCCCTCGCAAGAGGGGGCGAAATCCCCGCCGTCCTGAGCCTCAAGGAACAGGCCGCGGTCTATGACGGCTGGCTGACCGCCCGATTGGAAAAGATCCTTCCCGAGCTCATGAGACGGGAGAAGCTCGACATGTGGCTCGTCGTCTGCGAAGAATACAACGAGGACCCGGTCTACCTCTCTCTCGTGCCCTTCACCAGCCTCTCGGCCCGCCGTCTGAGCATCCTCGTTTTCTTCGATAAGGGCGGGGATAAGGGCATCGAGAGATTTTCCGTCAGCCGGTACGGGATCGGCAGCCTCTATCCGAGCGTGTGGAAGGCCGGTCAGGAAGACCAATGGTGGGCCCTGGCGAACGCCGTAAAACAGCGCGACCCAAAGCGGATCGGGATCAACGAGGCGGATGTTTTCGCGTTCGGCGACGGCCTCACCGCCTCCAAGAAAAAACTCCTCCTCCAGGCCCTCGGCCCGGAGTACGCGAAAAGACTCGTCGGTGCGGAACGTCTGGCCGTGGGCTGGCTCGAACGGCGCCTTCCGGAGGAGCTCGAGGTCTACCCTCATATCGTCGCGATCGCCCACGCCATCATCGCCGAGGCGTTCTCCTCGAAGGTCATCACGCCGGGGGTCACGACCACGAACGACGTCGAGTGGTGGATGTGGGAGAAGCTCCGCGCTCTTGGCCAGACGACCTGGTTCGACCCTTCCATCTCGATCGAGCGCCTCAAATCGAGCCCTTATAAAGACAGCCCGGTCATCCATCGGGGAGACCTTCTGCATTGCGATTTCGGCATCAATTACCTTCGGCTCAACACGGATACCCAGCAGCACGCCTATGTCCTGCAGGTCGGCGAAACCGACGCCCCCCAGGGTCTGAAAAACGCCTTGGCCCAGGGGAACCGGCTCCAGGACATCCTCCTCGGGGAAATGAAGGAGGGATTGACCGGAAACCAGGTCCTCGCGGCGGCTCTCAAGCGAGCCAAGGACGAGGGCCTGAAGCCGAGCATCTATACGCACCCCTTGGGCGTCCACGGCCACGCGGCTGGGCCGACGATCGGCCTCTGGGATCAGCAGGGAGGTGTGCCGGGGCCCGGCGATTATCCTCTCCATTTTGATACGGTTTATTCGATCGAGCTCAACGTCCGGGCGGCCGTCCCCGAATGGGACAACCAGGAGGTCCAAATCGCCCTCGAGCAGGACGCGGCCTTCACCGGGGCCGGGACCTATTTCCTGGACAAGCGCCAGACGGAGCTCCATCTCATCAGGTGACCGACATGACCGAAGAAAGAGCTGCTGCCGAAGTTACGGCGTTCCAGAAAATCCTGCGCGGGCGGAGGAGCATCCGCCGCTATCTCCCGGCGCCGGTCGATCCGGAGAAAATCCGGGTCTGTCTCGAAGCGGCCCGGCTGGCGCCATCGGCCCACAACGCCCAGCCCTGTCGCTTCGTCGTCGTCGACGACCCCGAGCTCAAGGACCGGCTCACGGCCGCGGCCTTCTCCGGCATCTACTCCGGGTCAAAGTTTGCCGCGCTGGCCCCGGTTCTCCTCGTTCTCCTGGCCAGGCTCGATCGCGTCGCCGACCGTCTGGGTTCCAAGCTTCAGGGCGTTCCCTTCCATTTTCTTGACATCGGCATCGCTGGGGAGCACATCGTCCTGCAAGCCGAAGAGCTCGGCCTGGCGACATGCTGGATGGGCTGGTTCAATTACCGCAAGGTCCGCAAGGTCCTCGGGATCCCCCGGAAGTATAAGGTCGTGGCCATGATGCCCATCGGCTACGCCGAAAAAAGGCCGAGCCGCGAACCGCCCCGAAAGACTTTCGAGGAGGTCGTGACCTTCAACGGGATCGAACGGGAGTGAGGGGCCGGAAGATGTTCGTTTTTCTCGCCGTGGCCATATCCATCTACGGGCTGGTCAATTTCTACGTCGTCCGCCGCGGTGCGCAGGCTCTCGGAGGATACCCCACGGCGAAAGTTGTCTTCATGGCCGCGTTCATCGCCTTAGCCCTAGCCTATCCGATCGGCCGGGTCCTCATGGCCCTCGGCAGGAATTCCCTCTCGTCGCCCTTCATCATGGCCGGTTCCTTCCACATGGTCGTGATGCTCTACGGTTTCCTAGGCGCCGTCATCATCGACTTGGTCCGCCTCTTGAACGCGTTCGTCCATTTTCTTCCGAAATCTTTTTCCGCACGTCCTGGCCCCGCCGGGCTCGTCCTCTTCCTCGCCGTGGCCGGCATCACGGCGCTCTCGATAGCCGCAGGAGCGTATAACGCCGTCCGGCCCCGGACCGTCGAACTCGCTTTGAACATCCCAAAAAAGGCCGGGGGGATGGAACGCTTGACCATCGTCCTGGCCTCGGACCTGCACCTAGGGACGCTCGTCGGCCGGTCGAGACTCGAAAAAGTCGTCGAGAGGATCAACGCCCTTGCTCCGGACATCATCTTCCTGCCCGGCGACATCGTCGACGAGACGGTCACGGCGAAGGACGAGGCGGAATTCAGCGTGATCATGAGGCGGCTCCGGGCCCCCCTGGGCGTCTTCGCTGTGCCCGGGAACCATGAATTTTATAGCGGTCTCGAGAGAAACCTGGCCTGCCTCCGCGCCTGCGACATCAAGGTCCTCGAAGACGAGGCCATCAGCGTGGCCGGCGCCTTCGTCCTTGTCGGCAGAAGGGACCCGAGCTCTCTCACACCCAAGGAGCCGCGTCTCCCGATCCGGGATATCCTGGCCAAACACGGCTTCGACGACCGGCTGCCCGTCATCCTCCTCGACCACCAGCCGACCCACCTCGAAGAGGCGAGCCGGGCCGGCGTCGACCTCCAGCTTTCGGGCCATACCCACGCCGGACAGCTTTTCCCGCTCGACATCGTCAACAGAAAAGTCTGGGAGCTCAACTGGGGCTATCTCCGAAAGGGAAACACCCAGTACTACGTGACGAGCGGTGTCGGGACCTGGGGCCCTCCCGTGCGCACCGGCAGCCGGCCCGAGATCGTCCGCATCCGGCTGACCTTCGACTGAAACGCCCCGCATCGCCTTCGTCCCTCCAAGAACGTTCTTGCTTCTCCGCCGGGTTGGGTTAAGATAAGCGCGGAGGGCAACATGAAGATCACTGCGCGAACGCGGGTCCTTATCGCCGCGGCCATGTTCATCGCTTTTATTAGCGGAGGCCTTTCCGCCGCCCCGTCCGTCTCTCAGGAAATCAAGCCGGCGGAAGGCACGGTCCCTGAGTTCAGGATCGCGAGGGGAGATCTCGAACTGAGCCGGTCGGCCCAGCCCCAGACGCCCTTCGACAAGGTCGGCCGCAAGTTCGCCCTGCTCGGCTATGAGAGCGGCGCGTTCGAGGCCTGGGCCTATCCCCTCAAGCTCATTCGCAATTTCGAGCTCTCTTTTTTATTGGGTACGAGCACCGTCCCCATCCAGGGTCGGGACATCGTCCGTTTCGTCTCCGTCCAGCCCGCCGTGACCACCCTGACCTACACGTATCAATCCTTCACCGTGAAAGCCCACTTCATCGCGCCGGTCGAAGAGTCGGGTGCGGTCATCCTCCTCGACATCGATTCCACGGAACCACTGACCGTCGTCTGCAGCTTCATCCCCGTCCTCCAGCCGATGTGGCCGGCCGGCCTCGGCGGCCAGTACGCCTACTGGGACGACGGCCTCAAGGCCTACCTCATCTCGGAGCCGACGAGGAAAAACCACGGCTTTCTGGGCTCGCCGGCGGCCCGGGGCATCTCCTACACGCCCGCCCACATGCTATCGGACGTCCCGAACCAGTTCAAAGTCGAGATCACCGACCCGAGATCCGTCGTCGGCCGTTTCATCCCTGTCGTCGTCGCCGGAGGCAAGGGCGTCCGGGACGATGTCAAGAAGGTCTATCAGGACATGGCCGCCGACCCGGAAAAAAGGTACCGGCGGGCGGTCGATTATTATGAGGAGTTGAGGCGCTCGACGCTCGGCATCCGGACACCCGCGCGCCGGCTCGACCTGGCCTTCGAGTGGGCCAAGGTCGCCCTGGACGGCCTAATCGTCGACAACCCCGACCTGGGCCGGGGGCTCGTCGCCGGGCTCGGGTCTTCGGGAACGGGCGGCCGGCCCGGTTTCGGCTGGTTTTTCGGCACCGACGCCTATCTTAACTCGTTATCTTTCAACAGCTTCGGAAATACGGCGGCTTCGCGCGACGGGCTCGCCTTCACCCAAAAATGGCAGCGTAAGGACGGCAAGATGGCCCACGAGTTGTCCCAGGCCGCCGGCTATCTCCGCTGGTGGGAGGACTATCCCTACGGGTACATCCACGGCGACACGTCGCCTTATTACATCGTGGCCATGGAGGACTACGTCCGGCGGACGGGCGATCTCGAGTTCCTCAAGGCGAGCTGGCCTTGCATTCTAAAGGCCTACGCATGGTCGCTCGCGACGGACGGCGACGGCGACGGGCTCATGGACAACGGCAAGGCGGGACTCGGCGCCCTCGAATTCGGATCGCTCACCGGCATTCAGACCGACATCTACCTCGGCGCGGTCTGCGTCCGGGCGAACATGGCCATGAAAACCCTGGCCGCGGCGATGGGGGACAAGGCTGCCGCCAAGAAGGCCGGCGATTTCGCCGACCGCTCCGCCCGGGCTTGGAAGGAAAAATTCTGGGACGAGGCGAACGGGCAGTATTCCTACGCTTTCAACAAGGACGGACGCCTGGTTGCGGAGCTGACGCCTTGGAGCGCCGTCGGTTTGGCTTGGGGCCTGGGCGATTTCGAGCGCGGCCTCCGGACCCTGGCCCGGATGAACCGGGCCGACCTGACGACCGATTGGGGAGTCAGGATGCTCTCAAGCCGGAGTCCGCTCTTCGAGCCACTGAACTATAATTACGGCGCATGCTGGCCGTTCCTCTCCGGTTGGGTTGCCGCGGCGCTGTTCGACTTTGATTATCTCCCCCAGGGCTATCAGGTGCTCATGGCCAACGCCCGGCATACCTTCGACAACTCCCTGGGGACGGTCATGGAGCTTTTCTCGGGAGCCCAGAACACCTGGCCCCAGGAGGGAGTCGCGCACCAGGGTTTCTCAAGCACCGGCGTTGTCCTGCCGCTCGTCCGCGGTCTCCTCGGCCTCGATGGCAGCGCCCTGGATAGAAAAATATCCTTCCGGCCCGGCTTTCCGGCCGACTGGACGTCGGTCTCCCTATCGAACGGAAAGGTCGGCGAGGCGCGGTTCTCGTTGGAATACACCCGGGCGAAGGACAGCGTCACGCTGCGGATCAAATCGGAGAAGGCGGCGGGTTTCGGTTTTGTCTTCGAGCCGGCCTTCGGGCTCGGAACCAAGGTCCTGGCCGCGACGCGGAACGGCGCCCCGATCGAATTCAAGGCTGACGAACGCGCGGCCGCCCAGGCGCTGCGGCCCCGCGTGGAGTTCCTGCTCTCGGGGGACGATATAGTCGAGATACGATCCACGCCGGGCCCGGAGATCGTGCTTCCCGAGGCCCCGGCGCCGACGGGGGAGCTCAGCCGCGGCTTGCGGCTCGTCCGCTCGACCCTTAGCGGCCACGACCTCCGGTTGAGCCTCGAAGGGCTGTGGGGGGAAACCTACGCGATCGAAATCCTCAACGGCGAGCGGGTCGATTCGGCGAGCTTCGCGTTTGAAGATAGCAACGGTCAACGGCATGATCGGCCGATGGCTGCCCGGTTCGACGGGCACACCCTCACCGTCGAGTTCCCATCGGGGCCCGAAGGTTACGGTAGGGGGGAAGTGACGTTGAAGTTGAAGTAAAAAACCGGAGAGAAAGGGCCCGGCCCTTTCTCTCCGGGATTCGTTTCGAGCCGGGGAACTTACTTCTTGACGGGAGGGGTGGCCGCCTTGCTCTGGTCGTAACGGCGGATGACCTCATCGGTGATATCGACCGTCGGGCTGAAGGTGACGACACCGCTCGTGGCCACGTCGAGGACGAGCTCGAGGCCCCGCTCCTTGGCCAAGTTATCGATGATCGTGACCATCTCGGCGCGGATCTTCTGGACGAGGTTGCCGGAGAACTGCTGGGCGTCGCGCGTGGCGTCCTCTTCGTACCTCTTCCGTTCCGTCGTCTTCTTGTCGATGTCGGCCTGGATGCCCATGAGGGCTTCGTTGGTCATGGTCAGCCGGCCCGTGCTTAGCTTGTTCTCGAGCAGACGGATGGAGTCGTCGAGCTTCTGGATGTCCGTCTTGATCTTGGTATCGCGGTCCTGCATCTGGCCCAAGACTCTCTTGCCTTCCACGGAGGTTTCGAACGCTTTCTGGGAATTGATGACGGCGAGCTTGGACGCCTGCTGGGCGTAAGAGACGCCGGCGACGACCAGGATGAAAAGAATGACGAGGGGGACGATTGTTCGGACTCTGTTCATAGTAGTCTCCTTTGGTGCTATGTCTTATAACTCATTCCCCAGGGGAACGGATTCAAGATTCTACCACGTTTCGCGGATTTTTTTAAGTATTTCTTCGACCCGCCCCAGGGCCCGCAGGAGATAACCTCTCTCGGGGCCGTAGCCGAAGCGCAGGTAGCCGTCCATTTCGAAGTGGTCGCCGGGGACGAGGAGGACGCTTTTTTCCCTGATCAGCCGCTCGACGAGTTCGGTCGAGTTGACTTTCAGGTCGTATCGGGCGAAACAGATGGCTCCGGCCCGGGGCGGCCGGAAACTGAACAGTTCCTCGTGGTCCTTGAGCCACGTTTCGAGGACGGGGAAGTTGGCGTTGAGGATGCCCCGCGTCCTCTGGAGGACGCGCTCCCGCGTCGCCGGGGCTAGGGTGAGAGTGGCCAGCCGGTCGCTCAGGGCGGAGGGGGAGATCGTCGTGTAATCGTGATAGGGCCATGTCTTCTTGATGACCTCTTCCGGGCCGACGATCCAGCCGATCCTCAGGCCCGGCAGGCCGTAGGCCTTGGACAGCCCGTTGACGACGAGCGTCTTCTCCCAGGCCCCCCAGAAGCTCGGCGTCTGGACGCCGGAGAGTTCGGCCCCCTGGTAGACTTCGTCGGCGAGGATCCAGGCTCCTGCGCCCGCCGCGAGGTCGACGATCCCCTTCATGACCTCCGGGTGGAGGACGGACCCGGTCGGGTTGTTGGGATTGGTCAGGACGATGAGTTTGGTTTTCGTGGTGACCAGCTTTTTTATCTCGTCGAGGTCGGGCTGCCAGTCCAGGCTCTCGCGGAGATAGAAGGATTTGACCTTGGCGCCGAAGGCGCGGAGAAGCCCGCCCATCTGCATGTAGTTCGGGAGTTCGAAGAGGACTTCGTCGCCGGGCTCGATGAGGCTCCACATGAGCAGGAAATTGGCCTCCGACGAGCCGGCCGTGGTCAGGATCTGCTCGATGCCGACTCCCGGGTAGAGACTTGCGATCCGCTCGCGCAGGCCGGCCGTGCCGTTCGTCTGGGTGTAGCCGATCTCGACTTCGGCCAGGGAGTCGAGCTCGGCGGGGGTCAGGAGCTCCTTGAGGTTCAGGGGATGGACGCCGCTTTCGGACAGGTTGTAGTCGACGACGTTTTCCCAGAGGGACTGCATGCGCTCCATCTTAAAAATGTCGATGTTCATGGAAAACCTCTCAAATGCAGCGAATTAGATTTCGACCTTGAAGACGCCTTTGAAGGCGAAACCGAAGGCGATGGACAAGATGAGATAGGCGACGAGCCAATGGATGCGAAGGCCGAAGACGCTCAGACTTTTCGCCGGATAGAGGATCTCTATCGAACGAACCGGTGTCCCGGCCGGGAGGGCCCGTTCCCCGGGGTAGAGGGTCTGTTTCCAGAGCGACCCACGGGAGGCCAGCGAGGACACCTTGGTCAGGGGTTTCCCTCCGACGGCCACGGATTTGACGAGAATCAGGCCGCCGACCCGCAGGGTCAGACGGCCAGGGCCCGCAGCGGTCGCCTTGAGCCGCCAGGCGACCTCGTGCTCGTCCGGGATGCGGACGGCCGGGGAAGTTATCTCCAGGCCGGGAGAAGTCTCGAGTTCCATCGGGAGCGATACCGGGTCCGCGTTCTCTTCGAGGCCGACCTTGACCAGCGTCTCTTGGCCCGGTCCGAGGGGTGCCCGGTCGAACCAGAGGCTGAGCTGGGCCAGGATGAGGACGAGGGGAACGATCATGACCAGCAGAGGCTTGAGGTTCGCGGCCAGGTAGCTCAGGTTGGCCTTGAGGATGGCCGCCTGGGCCCGAAGCGTGACCCGCATGCTGTCCTTGAACAGCCGGAGCTCGAGGAGGTGGGCCTTGATCCTGTCCTTGGCCCTGCGGATCGCCGCCTGGTTCGAAGTGAGCTTGTAGACCTCGAGCATCAGCAGGGACGTCAGGAAGGATACGGCCGCCATTCCGAACCAGGGGGACACTCCCCGGAACGGCAGAAGGATGACGTCGACGACCCGGCCGAAGACGAGGTTGATGATTCCCATGGCCCTCAGGAAATATAACCCAGCCCTTTGAGCTTCTTCTTGATCTCCTCTTCCGAGTCCGCATCCTCGATCTTGGCGACCTCTTTCTCGAGGCAATGGGTGATGAATTCCTCGACCGAGGAATAGCCCGACATCTCGGCATACTTCCTGATCTTGTCGAGGAGGGCCTTGTCGATCTTGATTTTCGCGCTGGGCATGTTCGACGCTCCTTTCCCGGTCGTTATTCGAGGACGTTCTCTCCGATCATCTCTTTGGGCTTTTCGACGCCGAATACGGTGAGGGCCGTAACCGTCAGGTCGTAAAGGGCTGGGGTCTCGGCCGCGATCTTCCGGTTGGCGAGAACGATGCCCGGCAGGACCTCCGGAGACGACATGTGATCGCCGCTCCATTTCTGGGTGTTGTCCTCTAAGACCTCCTTGGGGAACCCGCCCAGGGGCGACTGCCACGAGATGCGGTAGCCGCGGTTGAACCCGAGGACGATGTCCGGGGCCATGTCCAGGTTACGGCCGCGATAGACGTCCTTGGCGACAAAGGCCTTGAGAATGGCCCGCTCGCCCGTCTTGGGGTCGGTCAGGGCCTCGAGTTTTTGGACGATCTCCCGGACGAGGTTGTCTTTGTCCGCTCCCGCGGCGACGATCCCGTCACGTTCGCGACCTCTCTCGTTGATGTAAAGCCCGTTGAGCCCGGCGCCGTAGGCCCGGGTCTTCGACCAGTCGGTGTTGTCGAAAAAGGCGGATTCCGCCTGCTTCCAGGGCTTCGAGAGCCTATGGTAACCCGCTTGAAGGAGCCAGGTGTTCAGGTTGACGCCGCGGCGGAAGGCGTTGAAGCCATGGTCCGACATGACGACGACGACCGTGTCCTTGTCGGCCTTCCGCAGGGCCATGTCCAGGGCCTTGTCCATCTCGCCGTAGATCCCGGCGATGACGCCCCCGTAGCGGGCGGCGAGTTTGGCGTCGTAGGCGGGATGCGTCGGGTCGGTGAGCCGCCAGAACATGTGCTGGCGCTGGTCGGTGCTCGAGAAATAATAGAAGAGGAGGCCTTCGTCGAACCGGGCCAGCTCGTACTCCAGCATGGCCAGGCTCTCCTCGAGGACCATGTCGTCGAGCTCCAGGAACTCTTCTTCGTCGAGGACGCCGTTGTCCAGGGCGCTCGTGTCGGCCGGAAGGCCCTTGGTGAAGAACGGCCCGAAACGCCGCTCGAGTTCCCTGGAGTAGGATTCGGGCGTCGAGATGGGCAGGGCGGGCCGGGCCGGGTCGATGTGCACGGGCGAGATGTAGAGCTTGAACTTGGGACGAACCTCCTTGAGGTAGAAAAGGCAGATGCCGCCGACGCTCTGCGTCGGGATGAGGTTGAAATGGACCCTCTTCCAGCCGCTCCACTCCTTCTCCTTGAGAATGAATTCCTGGCCCTGGAGGACGATCTTGGCGGCCGCATTCGCCGGGTCGAGGAATACCTGGAAGGGGACCGTCGTCTCCGGGGCGTCCGTCCGGAAGCTGTTCGTCGGCCCGGGGAGCTCGGCTTCGACGCGGTTGCCGACCACAAAGACGTCGTGGACGCGGCCGCCGCCGCCGGCCTCCTGGATGACGGCCGTTGTTTCGTTGGTGTAGTAGTTGAATATGCCGTAGGAGCCCTTGAGGTCGGGCGTGTTCATTCCCGAAAGCGTCCTCTGCCGGGAGGGGACCGGGGGGTAGTTGGAGGGGATCTTGAAGACCGTCGCCGGGACGCCGGCCTCCTCGAGGACCTGCCAGAAAGCTTTCCCTTTGCGGAGGTTCCGCACCTCCCCCCCCGAAAGAGGAATGATGGTCTTGCCGATCCGGATCGTCTTCTTGGCGGCCAGGGATTCCGCCGCGGAGAAGGTAAAAAAACTCACCGGATCAGTGGCCTTCGGATTTCGGTGGATGAAATCGAAGATGGCGTGGCCGCCGGGGTCCATGCCGGTGATGAAGTTCGACCAGGCGACCGGGCTCTGCGGCGGCAGGCTCGTCCGGAGCGGCCGGAAATCGCCCCCCTCCCGGAGGAGCTTCTGGAACGTCGGGAAGCGGCCCTCGGCAAGCCAGCCGGTCATGAGGCCGTGGTCCATTCCGTCCATGCCGAGGATGATCATCTTCTTCGCGGACCGGGCCCGGCCGTAGACTTTGGGGGTGAACCGTGCGGCGCCGCCCAGGCCGACGGCGGCAGAGGCGGCGATACCGGCCTTCATGAATTCCCTGCGGCTGAGGGATGCCCGTTTTTGCTCGCTCATGATGCCTTCCTCTGTTTCGCGCCGGGGAGACCGGCGACGTCGACGAGGCCGCGGCCGTCCATGTGGGCCGGCGGGGTGAGCCCGAAAAGCTCCAGGGCCGTCGGGGCGATGTCCATGATCGACGGACTGGCCGTCTTGATCTTGAGGTTCGAGAACAGAACGCCGGGGACGAGGGCCGGGTCGATGCAGTGGTCTCCGCTCCAGGCCTTGGTGTTGTCGTCGATGACGACGGCGTTGACGATGCCGGTGACGCCGTCCCAGGACGCCCGGTATCCTTCGTTGTAGCCGATGATGAGGTCCGGCGCGTTCTCCTTGTACGGACCGGAGTAGACGGCATCGCGGTCGTAGACGTTGGTGACCGCCGCCGGTCCGGCCGCGCCGTCCTTGAGGGCGGTGAGCTTGCGGATGAGCTCGGCCTTCAAGGCGCCGGACTCGGCGCCCGGGGCGACGACCCCGCGGGCCTCGCGGCCTTTCAGGTTGAGATAGATGCCGCCCAGGCCGAGGCCGTAGGCTTTCGTCCTGTCCCAATCGACGTCCTTGAACCACTCGGCGCTTTCCTTTTTGCCTTCGACCAGGGTCAGGTAACCGTTCTGGTGGAGCCAGGAGTTGAGGTTGACGCCCCGCCGGAAGGACTTGAAGCCGTGGTCCGACATGACGAAGAGGACGCTTTTTTCGTCGAGGGTGGCCGCGACGCGGCCGACGAGGTCGTCCATTTTCTTATAGAGCTCCTCGATGACGGCGGCGCTCATCCGGGCGGGGGCGGCCTTGAGCGCCGGATGGGCTTTGTCGAGGTAACGGAAAAACATGTGCTGGATGCTGTCGGTCGTTTCGAAAACGATGGCCACCATGCCCCTGGGGGTCTTGGACAGAGCGTTCCAGAACATCGCTTCCCACTCGGCGTGGTTGGCGTAGGTCAGCTCGAGGAAGGCTTTCTCGTCGAGGGCCCCTTCGTTGAGGGCCCAGGTGTCGTTCGCTTCGCCGAGCGTGATGAAACGGCCGAGCAGTTTCGACAGGTAGACGGAGTAGATGAACGGGTGGGAGATCGGCAGGGCCGGCTTTTCCGGGTCGATGTTGAGGGGCGTCATGTACATTTCGAACTTGGGTTCGATCGCGACGATATAGAACTTACAGATGGCCCGGATCTTCATCCCCAGCCCGGGCCGGAATGCGACCTGGACCCAAGGGCTGAATGTCTTTTCTTTCAGGAGGAATTTCTTTTGCCCCCGGATCTCGAGCCAGGCCCCCTTCGCTTCTTCGTCGATGGTGATGGCCAACGGCAGGCGGATCTCCTCGGGCTTCTTGAGCAGGGTGTTTTCGGGGCCCGAGATCTCCGTCCGGATACGGTTTCCCTCCCGGGCGACGAGGACGGCGACGCCGCCCTCGTGTTTGCGGACCTTGTCCGCGTCCTCGGTGAAAAACGCGAACGTCCCCTGACTGCCCTTGAGGTCGGGGGCGCACATGCCGGAAAGGAGGTGCCCCTTGAATTTTTCGGGCGGGAAGGTGATGGGGACCCTGAGGACGGTGCTGAAGATGCCCTTCTCGCCGAGGATCTTCCAGAACGGCACGCTCTTTCGCATGCCCCTGATCTCGGGCTTGGAGATGGGGATGAGGTATTTTCCCAAGGCGACGGTCCGCTTGGGTTTCCCGATCCGGGCCGAGGACAGGTCGGGAAGGTAGGTCCGGGGGTCGCGGCTGAGGAAGTCGAAAATGTTGTGCTTCGAGGGCTCGGAACCGGTCATGAACGATGACCAGGCGACGGGCGATATGGCCGGCGTCGTCGTCTTCAGCCGGGCGTACGTTCCTTCTTTTTTCAGGCGGGCGAGGTTCGGCAGTTTGCCTTCGGCCATGAATTTCTCGGCCAGCGTCGGCTCCATGCCGTCGAGGCCGAGGACGATCAGGCGATGGACGGGGCTTTTTTTGTAGGCCCGCTGGCCGCGGACCGCCTTCCAGAGAAAGCGGAAGGGCCAGGAGAGGAATGAGAATAGGGCCATGAGGAACGTCAGGAAGAGGACGAGGAACGACGAGAGGAAGGCGAATCCGGCGCCGGGGCCGATGTAGGCGGCGAGAGGAGCGGCCAGGGCGAGCAGGGCTCCAGCCGCGAAAAGAGCGACCTTTTTCTTCATATCAGAAATTCTTCAGGATGAACGGGGCCACGTCCTCGATGGCCAGGTCCTCTCCGAGATCGTCCGAGGCCCAACAGAAGGCGTCGTCCCAGGTATGCATGCCTTGGAGGCTCGGGCGGCCGAAGATCTCCTTCTTCTTGACAGAGCCCTTCATGTCGAAGCCGGGCTCGCCGACGACGAGGAGGTCGGGTCCCTTGCCGGCGAGCGGTCCGGAATAGACGTCCTCGGCGAAGAAGACCTTGCGGACGACCTTGTGGCCCTGGTATTCGAGCTTCTCGAGCTTGCCGGCGATCTCCTCCTTGAGGGCTTTCTTGGCCGGCCGTTCGACGGTCCCTTTGGGGAACTTGGTTTTCAGGTTGAGGTAGATCCTGTTGGGATCCAGGGCGAAGGCCCGCGTCCGGGCCGCGATGTCCCCGAGGCCCTCGGGCTCGGGCCTGGCGAACTTCAGGTAGCCGTTCCGTTCCAGCCAGACGTTGAGGTAGACCTCCTGAACGATGCCGGTGAAGCCGTGGTCGGAGAGGATATAGAACCCGTCATAGGTGTTGGTGAGCTTGCGGTACGCGGCCACGATCTTGCCGATGAGTCGGTCGATGTGGCGGTAATAATCGAGGAAGGCCTGGTGGGACGGATGGCCGGGGTCCTCGTAGGCCTTCCAGAGGAAGTGGTGGAGCCGGTCGGTCCCGGTGACGATGAACTCGAAGTAGTCCCACTCTTCCTCCCAGAGGAGATTGAGGGCCTTTTGGCGGCCGGTCATAGTCTTGCTCAGTTCCTGCCAGAGGACTTCCGGGCTCTCCCGGACCTTGGTCGTGTCGACGTCGATCTGATAGCCCATCTGCTCGAGTGCGGCCCGGTAGGTCATCGGCCAGACCGCCTTGGCCAGTTCGAGGGCGACGAAGCCGGAGATGAGGACGCCCTCGATCTTGCGGGCGGGGTAGGTCGAGGGCTGGTTGATGACGATGCTTCTCTTGCCCTTGGCGCCGAGCTTGTCCCAGAGGGTCGGCGCCTTGAGGTCGAGGGAGTTGGGAAAACGGATGTCGTAGGAATGGGGCTTGAAGTCGGTGAAGCCGAAGATGCCGTGCGTCCCCGAATTGGTCCCGGTCATGAAGTTCGTCCAGGATACGGCCGAGATTTCGGGGAGGCTGGCCTTCATTTTGTGAAGGTGGCCGAGGTCCATGAGTCGGGCCATCGTCGACATGACGCCCCGGCGGGCCAGCTCGACGACCATGCCGTGGGGGACGCCGTCCAGGCCGATGACGCAGGCCCGGTTTGTTTTCTTGCGGTTCGGGACGGCCATGCTCAGGCTTTTTTCGACCTTGAAGCAATCATTCTAACCCAAGCCGGGGGGGGGCGTCAAACAAGGGAATTTGACTTTGCCCCACAGCAGTTGTTAAATGGATGCTCTTGAGAGAGGAAACATGACAGGAATGGACAGGCTCCGCGGCCATCTGGTCAAGGAGTACAGGAAAAAAACGGCCAAGAGCCGGGCGATCTTCCACCGGGCCGAAAAGGTCATGGTCGAGGGGGGAAGCCATTCGAACCGGCTGTGGCGGCCCTATCCCTTTTTTGCCGCGGCCGCCGAGGGGCCCGTCGTCCGGGACGTCGACGGCAACACCTATCTCGACTATTGGCAGGGGCATTACGCCAACATCCTCGGCCACAACCCCAAGCTCATCCGCCGCGAGATCGCGGCCTGCCTCGGCCGCGGCGCCCTCCACACGGGTTTCGAAGCAAGCCACCAGATCGAACTGGCCGAGACGCTCGTCCGGAAGCTCGGAGGGAAGGAGGCCAAGGTCCGTTTTACCACCTCCGGGACGCTGGCCACGATGTACGCCGTCATGCTCGCCCAGGGGCTGACGGGCCGGGACCACGTCCTGAAGATCGGCGGCGGCTGGCACGGTTCATCGCCCTACCTCCTCAAAGGTGTCAAGTTCCATGCCGACGTGGGTTTTGAAGGCCGGGAGTCGGCCGGCCTGCTCGACGACATCGTCCGGCGGACGCTCGTGACGCGGTTCAACGACTGCGAGGACCTCCAAAGGATCATCAAGGAAAACGGCGACCGGATCGCCTGCTTCATCGTCGAGCCGTTCCTCGGCGTGGGCGGCTTCCTTCCGGCTTCGAAAGACTACCTCGAGCTGGCCCGGCGACTGACCGCGCAAAACGGCATCCTCCTCGTCTTCGACGAGATCATCTCCGGGTTCCGCTTCTGTCCGTCGGGCGTCCAGACGCTCTACGGCGTCCGGCCGGACCTGACGACCTTCGGGAAGATCATCGGCGGGGGACATGCCGTGTCCGCGGTCGTCGGTTCCCGTGAGGTCATGGAGGGATGCGGGCGCGCCCGGGGCCCCGGCGGCAGAGTCCTTTTCGAGGGGGGGACGTTCTCCGCGCACTCGGAATACATGAAAGCCGGGTTGATCATGCTCGGCCACCTCGTCCGCGGCGCTTCGACGATCTACCCCAAGCTCGCCCGCTCGGGGGAGAAACTCCGCCGGGGGATCGAGCGCGCCTTCGCCGATGAAGGTGTTCCGGCCCGGTGCACCGGTTACGGGAACGACGTCGTTCCGGGGAGCTCTCTCTTCATGGTCCATTTCCCCCGCGAGGCGGGCTTGACCTACAAATACCCCGAGGAGATCTACGACGACCGTCGGACGAATGTCGCCTTGAGGGAGGAGATCCTGAAACTCGCCCTGCTTGTCAACGGCGTCAACGCCGTCCACGGCGGCGGTTCCGTCTCGGTCGCGCACGGCGATAGGGATATCGACCGGACGATCGACGCCTACAGGGAGACGGCCCGGCTCTTCAAGAAATATCTCTACTGACGCGGCCGGGCCCGTTCACCCGCTCTTCTTCAGCTTGAATCTGTAGTCGCCGCTCCCTGTCTTGAAGACGGCGCGTTTCCCGTCGTCGCCGGCCAGGACCACCTCGAGGGCGGATTCGACGGCGTGTCCCGCCCTCCAGAGAAGCTTGCCTGATTCGAAGATGTGGGCCCCGTGCCAGAGCAGGGGGATATGGACCTCCCCGACGGCGCCGACGGGGATAGAAACTTCCATGGAAAACGAATCCTCGGCTTTGCGCCAAGCCGAGCGGACCATGCCGGCGACGGTTTCTAGCTTCGCTTCGGCGAACGTGAGGTCGCCGAGGATGTGCGGCCGGACCCGGACGGCCTTCCAGCCCGGGAGGACCGGGCTCAGGCCGGCGATCACCCGGTAGAACCAGGCGTCGATGCTGCCCAGCATGATGTGGTTCTGGGAATTCATGGCGTGGCCGGTGAGTTTCTCCCATCTTTCCCAGAGAGTCGTGGCGCCCTCGGCGAGCATGTAACCCCAGCCCGGGTAGCTCTTCTGGGTCGCCATGCGATAGGCGACCTCGGCCTGGTCGTTGTCGGTCAGGACGTCCAGGATGTAGCGCGTGCCCAGGATTCCCGTGTCGACATGGTAATCCTGCTGGCGGATGACGCTCTGGAGGAGGCTGGCCAGGATCTTGTCCTTTTTCTCGGCCGGGACCATGTTCAAGTAAAGCGGCAGGGCGTTGGAGGTCTGGTTGGGGTAGTTGTCGACAGGACTGACGCGGATCGCGGCGTACTGCGTCTCGCCGAGGAACGTGTCGTTGAAAGCGGCCGCGATGGACTCGGCGAGCTTCGCGTACTGCAGGACATCTTCGTTGCGGCCGAGGACCGCGGCCAGGCGCGCGACGATGAGGACATCGTGATAGTAGTACCAGGTCGAGGTCAAGTCTACCGGCGTCTTCTTGGGGACGATGCTTCCGGGCGGACACCAGTCGCCGTACTTGCCGAGCTTCCGGACGATCAGCCGGTCGGCGTTCTGGCCGAGAAAGTCGATATATTTCTTAAGGTTGGCGTAGTGCTTGGCGACGAGCCGGCCGTCCGCGTAGTGCTCCCAGAGAAGCCAGACCAGCGTCGGGTAGGCCGAGCTCCAGGCCGGGTCGGCGGGGTAGAGGCGGGGGAGGTAAGGGGGGACGACGTCGGGCAGGCTTCCGTCTTCCTTCTGGGCCAGCCGGATGTCGTCGAGGAACTTGGCGTAAAAAGCCGCCATGTCGAAGTTGAAGACGGCCTCCTCGGCCGAGAGGTGGGCGTCGCCGAGCCAGCCGTGACGTTCGTCCCGCTGGGGGCAGTCGGTCGGGATGCTCATGAGGTTGGAGAGCTGGCCCCAGACGATGTTCCGGTGGACGCGGTTGAGCAGCTCGTTCGAACAGTTGAACGTCCCGGTTCTCTCGACGTCGGAGTGGGCGAAACATCCCCCGAGAGCGCCGGGCCCGGGCTCGCCCGGGAACCCGGTCATCTCGGCGTAACGGAAACCGTGGTAGGTGAAGCGCGGCTCGTAGATTTCGGGCCCGCCGCCTCTGAGGATATAGACGTCCGTGGCCTCGGCGTTTTCGTTGGGCCCGAAGTTGAGCGTCCCGTCGTCATTGAGGAGCTCGGCGTGCCGGAGCCTGACCTCGGTGCCTTTCGGCCCCTCGACCTGAAGGCGGACCCAGCCCGTGAAATTCTGCCCGAAGTCGAAGACGAAGGCGCCGGAGGCGAGACGGGTGACGGATCTCGGGGCGAGGCGTTCGGTCACGCGGATGGGCGGCATCATCTGGGAAGCGAGGGGATATCCGGCGACGGCCAGGGCCCTGTCCCAGGCCGAGTCGTCGAAACCCGGCTTGTCCCAGCCGTCGACGAGAACGCGCGCATCGAGCCGTTCGCCGAAATACAGGCCGTTTTCCTGGAGGGGACCGGAAGACGTTGTCCAGTCATCGTCTGAGAAGAGGATCGTCCGCCCGCCGCTCTCATGCTCGACCTCGATGCGGCAGGTGAGCTTGGGGGCTTCGTACCCGTAGCTCCTGATGTGGCGGCCGTTTCCGAGGATGACCCCAACGGTGTTATTGTCCCGGACGAGGGTGGTCACGTCGTAGGAGGCGTAGAGGGCTTTTTTCTTGTAGTCCGTCCAGCCCGGGTCAAGGACGCTCGAACCGACCTTTTCGCCGTTCAGGCGCAACTCGTAGTGGCCCAGGCCGGAGATGAAGATCATGGCCAGGGAGGCTTTTTCCTTGAGGGAGAATTCCCGCCTCAAGTAGATGGCGCAAGCCTGGGTGTCGTCGGCGCCGGGGTGTCCGAGGAGGACCGTGCCCTTGGACCGGAACTCCCGGACCTGACGCGCACCGATCCACTTGGGCTTCCAGTCTCCCTCATAGAGGAATCCCGTGACGAAGGACGTTGGCTCGCTCCAGGGGCTGGCGGCTCCGTCCCAGTCCCACCAGCGGACCTTCCAGAAGTAGCGGGCGCAGCTCAGGAGCGCTTCCCCGCGGTACTCGAGGCTCGGCGTCCGTTCCGCGTCGATCATCCCCGTGTCCCAGAAATCACCGATGTCGCTCTGGAGAAGCTCGCGGGCGGATGAGACGAGGACCTGGCAGGCCTTTAAGCGGCCCCCCCGCGCCGGGCTTTCGACGAGCCACGAAAAGCGGGGCGTCGGAGTGTCCACGCCGAGCGGCGCGGTGAGATACTCGCAGCGCAGACGAACCGGCGGGCGGGGCGTCATAGCGAACCTCCCATCAAGTCGTTATTGGGCCTGGGCCAGGAAGTAGTCGGCGACCTCGACCCCGTACTTGGCCGGGTCGAGGGGAGCGGCGATCGTCCTGCGGAATCGGCCTGTTTCCGGGAGGCGCTCGGCCAGGTCCACGACCTCGCCGTCGACCTTGTTGCCTTCGGCGTCGGTAATGAGCTTGACGGACGGGCGAAGGAGGAGCTTGGGGTCCGGGTTGATGTCATGGACGATGCCGACCTCGCCCGAGGTCAGGGCGACGAGCGAGCCGATGGGGAAGACGCCCATCATGTTGACGAAAGCCTTGAGGATGACCGGGTTGAACTCGGTGCCCCTCTGCTCGAGCATGAGGCTCATGGCTTCGGCCCTCGTGAAGTCCGTCGTCCGGTAGACCCGCTTCGTGGTGATGGCGTCGAAGACGTCGACGACCTTGACGATCTTGCTGAAGAGGTTGATGTCGTCCTTCTTGTAGTAGCGCGGATAGCCGGAGAGGTCCTCCTTGATGTGGTGCTCCAGGGCGACGTGGATGGCCCGGAGGGGGAGGTGACGGAACTCCTTGAGCAGGACGAGCTTCTCGGCGCCATGGAAGGGGTGCTGTTCCATGACCACCCGCTCCGCGTCGGTCAGCCTGCCCGGTTTGTTCAAGATGTTGAGCGGGGTATCGGTCTTGCCGAGGTCGTGGAAGAAGGCGGCCATGCCCAGGTCGACGATCTCGGACCGGCTCAGCCCGAGCCTGCGGCCCAGGGAGGTGGCCAGCAAGCAGACGTTGACGGAATGGTTGAGCGTGTACTCGTCGTGGTTCTTGATGTTCGTCAGGCCGTGGACGAAGCCCTCGTCCTCGACGATATGGTTGTAGATCGATTGCATGAGCCGGCGGGTCGTGTTGATCTTGATGGGTTCCTTCCTCTGGTCCCGGGCGAACGACTCCTTGAGATGGACGATGCTGAGGAAGAACATCCGGGCCGTGTTTTTGTGGAGCCCCAGGGCGACCTCCTCGGCCGAGATCTTCTCGAGCTCGACGTGCTCCACCCCCGCGGCGTCGAGGTCGGCCACGAGCTGAGCGTAGACGGCTTTGTCTTTCTTGTCCCGCTTAGCGAAGAGGGACATGAAGCGGCAGAGCTCGTCCAGACCGAGTCCGGGAAGGAATGTGAGGGCCTCGACATCCCGCGTCCGGAGCTCCTCCAGGACGGACTTGAAAATGCCGTAGGTCCCCACGCCGAACTTCAGGCGCACGCCGTTGAGGAGCAGGGCGCCGTGACGGACGCGGAAGGACGCCTCGTCTTTCTCCTTCAGCCTGGCCGTCAGGGAGTCGAACAGGAGCTTACCCTGCTCCTGGAAGGCGTCGTTCTTGGTGTCGTAGATCTTGGCGATCTTGTCGACGATGTGGAAGCGGATGAGGAGGTCGACGCCGGCTTTCTGGAAGGCCTTGGACTCGGCCCCCCGCGGCGGGGCGGTCCGCGCTCCGGACGCCGGTATCGTGATGTCTTTCTCGCCCATCCGCGTCCCCTACTCTTTTTTCGTCCCGCCCGCCGGCGGCAAGCGGACGAGCGCCGCCGTGCAGGCCTCCCGGACTTTTTTCGTCCGTCCGATCGCCCCCTTCTGGAGGACGCCCAGAGCCTCCTCGGTCCCCATGTTTTCCAGTCCGACGACGGCGGCCAGGCGCATCTCCAGGACCCGCTTCGGGGCGAAGAGGGGGGCCCGTTCGAGCGTCCGGCGCAGGAACTCGAGCGCCTCGAGGGACCGGGTCCGGCCCAGGAATGACAGGATGGCCTCTTTTTCTTTGAGGCTTTTTTCCAGGAACTCGCGCTCCGAAGCCTCGCGCACGAGTTGTTGGATGCGCGACCCCCCCTCAGTAGGATTGAGCTTCATGGCCGCCTGGATCCTGACCTCCTCGTCCGGGTCCTTCAGGAAGCCGAGAAGGATCCTGTTGGCCATCTCGCCCCGGGTCCGGCCCAGGGCGTGGATGGCTTCGATCTTGACCTCCTTGTTCTGGAAGCTCAGGAAGGCCGAGAGGTGGGGGATGCCACGGTTCTCGGGGATCCGGGACAGGATGCCGATGATCTCGCGGGCCAGGTCGGGCCTGGCGTTGTCGGCGAGGCTCGGCAGGAGTCCCGGGTTGGGGGTCCCGACGTCGGCGATGAAGCCGAGGATCTTGTGCCTGGCTTCGCCGCCGGGGACGATGTCGAAGAGGTCCGCCGCGAGGCTGAGGGCCGGGGGCCCGAGCAGTCCGAAAAAGCCCAGCAGGGACTCCCAGTCCATGGTTTTTTTCTTGGCCAGAAGGGCCTGGACCGCCTCGACGGTCTTGGGGCTGACCATCCGTTTGCGGAATGATGTGAGGAGCGCGGCTTTTTCGGGAGCCTCGTCCAGGTGTTGCCCGAGCTCGTGGGTTTTATGGATGATGAGCATGGCCACGTGGAAATTGCCGCGCTGGAGCTGGTCGAAATGGTATTCCAGGAGCGTGTCGAGGCTGGCCTGGCAGCTGGCCATGTTTTCCTCGAGGAAGATGATCTCCAGCATCAGGTTGATGTACTCCTCCTCGGGGGAGATCGTTCGGTTGACGCGGACCATGGTTTCCAGGGAATGGAGCTCGTCTTCGGTCAGTGTCGGGTCCATGGTCGCCGCGGGGCTTTTCCCCCCGGCGTCTTTCTCGGCGGGCGTCTCCGGGACGGCGCCCTCTGCGCCCGCCGTGGTCCCGTCCGGGACGTCATCCCGTTCAGCCTGGGCCTGACCTTTCTGGACCTCTTCCTGGTCTTCAGATGTCAGCTCGATCTTGCCCTGCGAAAATTTCGAAGAATCGATCCGGACTTCGATCGTCTCGTGGGCGAAGTCCTCGGGCAGTTCGGGCATCTCCTGGCGGGCCTGGGAGTCGCTGCTCTCGGCCAGGATGCGGTTCTCGAGGAACTCGTCCGGGGCGTAGTACTGGATATTCGGGAAGTCGCGCTCCCAGAGGGCGGCGACGATGTCGCTGTCCTCGGCCGGCTTCTGGGCTTCCGCCGTGATCAGCTCGAGGAATTCCAGGATCTCCTGCCGGTCCAACCCCTGGTAGAAGTAGAAGATCTGAAGGCCGTCCCTGAAAAAGAAAAAAGGCAGGCTCTTGATGGTCAGCTCATCGGAATAAACGGGCTTGCCCTCGTAGGTAAAGGAATATTCCTCGATGCCGACCTGCAGCTTCTGGTCGGCGGCCAGGAAATCCGTGAACTTCTGGGTGAGCAGGTCGACGAAGTTCTTGACCGTGGCGTGCTCGGAGGGGAAGATCTTCATGGCCGAGACGGTGTTGGCCAGGTAATGCAGGAGGTCCCGGGCCTTTTCGACGCGGGCCGTGTCGACCGCAGCGCCTGCCGCGGGGCCGGCCGGCTGGACGCCATCGACGGGGGGCATGGTCGTTTTCCTCCTACGAGAAACCCTCTAACTCCTCAGTTTAAACAAATCCGAGAGTTCGTCAACATAAAACTCCCGCCGCCGGACCCGCCTTCTTGGCGGGCGATGGAGTTAGGCGGGCTGGGCCCGTCAGCGCTTGCTGAGGACCCGGCGCTCGTAGGCCTCGACCTCTCGAAGCCACTCGTCGGCCGGCGGGACGCCGGCCCGGAGGCAATGGTAGTCCCAGATTGCACCGAACGGCAGGGACTTGAACTCCTCGAGAAGGGAGAGGCGGGCGAGGGTTTTGAGTCCGGCGTCGAGCTCCTTGACCTTCTCCTGGGGTTCGAGCAGGGCGATGAGGAGCCCCTTGAGCAGGGAACGGGCCCCCAGGACCCAGGCCCCGACGCGGTTGAAGCTGGCGTCGAAGTAATCGAGGGCGATGTGGATCCGGTCGAGAGCCCGGCTGCGGACGATTTCGGCGGCCAGCTCGCGGACCTCGTCGTTGAGGATGACGACATGGTCGCTGTCCCAGCGGACGCCGCGGCTGACGTGGAGCAGGATCTCCCCGGAGAAGGGGAGGATCGCCGAGATCTTGTCGGCCACGGATTCGGTCGGGTGGAAGTGGCCGAGGTCGAGGCAGATGATCTTCCCCCGGGTGAAGGCGTAGCCCATGTAGAATTCGTGCGAGCCGACGACGAACGACTCGCTGCCGATGCCGAAGAGCTTGCTTTCGAGGGAATCCTTCATCTGCTGGGGGCTGTACTCGACCTCGAAGATCTCGTCGAGAGACTTGAGGAGCATGGCCCGGGCCCCCCAGCGGTCGGTCGGGACGTCCTTCGACCCGTCGGGGATCCAGAGGTTGTGGAGACAGGGGGTTTGCTGTTCGCGGCCGATGGAGGCGGCGATCTTCCGGCAGCACTTGACGTGGTCCACCCAGAACTTACGGATGCCGTTCTCCTTACTGCTGAGGGTGAGCCCGGAGACGGCCTTGGGATGGGCGAAGCACGTGGCGTTGAAGTCGGTTTTCAGGTTGAGGCGGCGGGCCCATTCCTCCCAGCCGCGGAAGTGCTCGGGCTCGATCTCGTTACGGTCGACGGTTTTCCCGCCGAATTCACCGTACATGGCATGGAGGTTGACCCGGTGGCGGCCGGGGAGGAGGGCGAAAGCCTGGGCCATGTCGGCCCGGAGCTCGTCGACGGTGCGGGCCTTGCCCGGGTAGGCGCCCGTGACCTGCAGGCCGCTTCCTGCCAGCCCTTCGGCGTTTTTCTCGAAGCCGCCGACGTCGTCGCCCTGCCAGCAGTGGAGCGAAATGGAGATCGCCTGAAGGCGGGCCAGGGCTTTGTCCGTGTCGACGCCCGATTGGGCGTACCGATCCCGCGCCGACGCATAGGTCTTTTCGATAGCCGTCGAATCCATTCTCAACCCTCCACGAAGAAACGTCATGGTTATAGCTCCAGTTCCATGGTCTGTCAAGTCTCGAGGATTTCGCGGAAACGCACATACGCCGCGTCCCAGGCCGCCGTGTCCTCCGGCTCGTAGGTCCGAAGCTCGAAGGATTCGCGGATGATGGCCCTTATTTCCGCGGGAGAAGAAACGCGTCCCATGGCCATGGCCTGGACAAGGATATTGCCGACGGCCGTCGCCTCGGCCGGGCCGGCGACGACGGGGAGGCCAGTCGCGTCCGCCGTGAACTGACAAAGGAGCTCGTTCCGCGAGCCGCCGCCGATGACGTGGATTTTTTCAATGGGGTGGCCGAGGACGAAGCGGAGCTGGTCGATGACGCAGCGATATTTAAGGGCCAGGCTCTCGAAAAGAGAGCGGACCATGGCTGCCCTCGATTCAGGCGCTTTCTGGCCGGTCCTGCGGCAGTAGTCGGTCAAGGCTTCGGGCATGTCCGGCGGATTGAGGAAGTCCGGGCTGTCGGGATCGATGAAGGCGGCAAAGCCCGGGGCGTCGGCCGCCGCTTTGACGAGCTCCTCGTAGGAAAGCAGGCCGTCCTTGGCCCAGGCTTTGCGGCAGCCCTGGACGAGCCAGAGGCCGGCGACGTTCTTGAGGAAGCGGATGGTCCCGCCGACCCCGCCCTCATTGGTGAAGTTCGATTCCAGCGATTTTGCGGAGATGACCGGGGCGTTCTCTTCGACGCCGACGAGGGACCAGGTCCCCGACGAGATGTAAGCCCAATTGCGGCCCTCGGCCGGGACTGCCGCGACGGCCGCCGCCGTGTCGTGACCGGCCGTGGCGACGACGGGGACCCCGAAGAATCCGGTTTCCCGGGCAACCTCTTCGGTGAGCGGCCCGAGGACCGTTCCCGGCTCGATGATATTCTGGAGGATCTTCTTCGACAGCCCCATCGCCTGGAAGAGGCCGGGGATCCAGGCCTTGGTCCTGGGGTCCAGGAGCTGAGAGGTCGTGGCGATCGTTAACTCGGCCGTTTTTTTGCCGGTGAGCAGGTAATTGAAGAGGTCCGGCATGAACAGGAGGTCGGCGGCGGCGTCGAGCAGGGGCGACCTCTCGCGGACCATGGCGTAGACCTGGAAAAGGGTGTTGAAGGGCATGAACTGGATGCCCGTCGCCTCGTAGAGGGTCGAGCGTGGCACGAGCTTGAAATAATCCTCCATGGCCCCGATGGTCCTGTGGTCGCGGTAGCAGAAAGGCAGGCCGAGAAGATTCCCATCCCGGGCCAGCAACCCGAAGTCGACCCCCCAGGTCTCGACGCCGACGCTCTCCGGCCTGGCGCCCATGGCCGCCGCCCCTTCCCGCATGGCCGTTTTCATCTCGTCGAAAAGGGCGTAGACGTTCCAGTGGATGTGTCCGGAGAGATTAAGCGGTGTGTTGGGGAAGCGGCGGACCTCATGGACGGAGAGCCGGCGGCCGTCGAGCTTCCCAAGGACGGCCCGGCCGCTTTCGGCCCCCAAATCGAAGGCCAGGAAATGGGCCGGGTTCGTTGTTCGCGTCATTCTCCAGACTCGCGTTCCTTATATATTCTGAACGGCGGCCGTTTTCAAGTCCTGGATATTTTGCCAAGCGCCTCCGTTTGGCCTAATATATTAGCCGACGATCACGACCGGCCGCGAAGAGGACAAATGGATCTCGAGGACAAGCTCAAGCAGTTGAGGCGCGAGCGGGAGGCCCGGAACCGCGCCCAGAAAATCCGGACGACGTGGGAGACGATCGACGAGGACGCCGGCCTGACGGTCAAGCAGAAGCTCGAGCGCCTGATCACCCTGACCGACAAGGGACAGGGCCTGGCCGGCGGGCATGAGCCGCGGCCCGTCGAGAAGAAGCGCGGCGAACCGGTCCAGATCTTCGAGAACTCCTACATGCTCGGCACCTGCTACGGCCAGATCCCCATCTCGATGGGCCTTCAGATCCCGGGCAATATCCTCGGCTTCCTCAGCCGCGACCCGGAGTTCGAAGGCCTCGACCTTTCGTCGGCCGTCTTCCTCGACCTCGAGACGACGGGCCTCGCCGGCGGAACGGGCACGGTCCCGTTCCTCGTCGGCTTGGGCTACTACCGGGACGAGCGCTTTAAAGTAACCCAGTTCTTCCTCAACGAGATGGCCGAGGAGGATCGCCTCGTCCGCGAGCTCACCCAGTTCATCCGCGACATGGATTTCAAGTCCATCGTGACCTACAACGGCAAGGCCTTCGATATGCCGCTCGTCGAAACGCGGTTCGCCATGCACCGGACGCCCTGCCCGCTCCGGGGCCTGCCTCACCTCGACTTTCTCTTCTCGGCCAGGAGCCTGTGGAAGCACAAGTATGACAGCTGCCGGCTCTTCAACCTGGCCCAGCAGATCGTCCAGGCCGAGCGGTCCGAGGACATCCCGGGGGCGGAGATCCCGCTCCGTTATTTCCAGTACATCCGCAGCGGCGATTTTTCGCTCATCGATCCCATCCTCTACCACAATCAGGAGGATCTGCTTTCGCTCCTGGGGGTCGTCGTGGCCGGGGCCGTGCTCGTCGAAAAGAACCGCGAGGCCGCGGAGGGGGGAGAGGCCGACGCCATGGACCTCTACGGAGTGGCCCGACTCTTCGAGAGAGCGGGCGACACCACGACCTCAGCGGCCCTCTTCGAGAAGGCCCTGGCCGGGGGGCGAGGCCTCACGGCCGAAGTTTCGCACCATGCCCGGAAGAAACTCTCCCACCATTTCAAGAAGAACAAGGACTGGGAAAAAGCGCTGGCCTTCTGGCAGCAGATGGCCGCGGGCGACGAGGTCGATTGCTTCCGCGAGCTCTCCATGTACTTCGAGCATACGGCCAAGGACTACGGAGAGGCCATCCGCGTTGCGACGGAGGGTTTGGCCCTGTCCAAAAGCAAGTCGTTGGCGGCGGACAAGGATTTCGAGAAACGGATCGCCCGCATCAAGGGCAAGATGGCAAAAGGGAAGGGGACAGCGGGACAATGAAGGCCATGGTCCTCGGCGCCTTCCGGCCGGCGGCCGAGAAACCTCTCGAAATGATGGACGTGCCCGTGCCGAAGGTCGGGCCGGAGGACATTCTAATCAAAGTGCGCTGTTGCGGCGTCTGCCACACGGACCTGCACGCGGTCGAAGGTGAACTCCCGGAGGCGAAGCTGCCCTTGATCCCCGGTCATGAAGTGATCGGCATCGTGGAGAGGGTGGGGGAGAAGGCGGTGAGGTTCAGGGTGGGCGATCGAGTCGGCGCGGCCTGGCTCAGGTGGGCTTGCGGGGACTGCCGGTTCTGCCTGAGCGGCCGGGAAAACCTCTGCGAAAAAGCCCTGTTCAACGGATATCATGCCGACGGCGGATATGCCGAGTACATGGCCCTGCCCGAGAAATATGCCTACGCCGTACCGGGCAAGTTCAGCGATGAGGAAGCCGCGCCGCTGATGTGCGCTGGCATCGTCGGCTACCGAGCGCTCGAGCTCAGCGGGATCCAGCCAGGGGGCACTCTCGGGCTCTATGGCTTCGGCGCCTCGGCCCATATCGCCGTCCAGATCGCCAAGCATCGGGGCGCCCGGGTCTTTGTTTTTACGCGGAGCGTGGAGCATCGGGCGCTGGCCAAGACGCTCGGCGCGGATTGGGCCGGGACGGCGAAAGGTGAACCGCCCGCGAAACTGACGAACGCGATCATTTTCGCCCCTGTCGGCGGCCTCTTCCTCGATGCCCTTCGGGTCCTGGATAGGGGAGGGACGGTGGCTTCGGCCGGCATCCACATGTCGCCCATCCCGGAGATGGATTACGACAAGTACCTGTACCACGAGAGGAAGATGCTCAGTGTCGCCAACGCCACGCGCAAGGACGGGGAGGAATTGCTGAAGATCGCCGCCGAAATCCCCGTCCGGACGGCCGTCCAGACCTTCCCACTCGATGCCGCGAACGATGTCCTGCGCCTGCTCAAGGCGGGCAAGGTCAACGGCGCCGCCGTCCTCAAGATCAGTTGATCCGGGGACATGTCCTAAAGGGCCCGGTAAAGGCCCTTTAGGGCGTGTCCCAGTTTTACGGTATGCGCCCCCGAATTCCGACGGGCATTCGTTGCAATAAATGGCCCGATACGCTATATTATGGCCGTTTTTCCGCCTTGCGCGCCCGTAGCTCAGTTGGATAGAGCGTCTGACTACGAATCAGCAGGTCGGGTGTTCGAGTCACCCCGGGCGCGCTTCCTCTTAATTCTCGCGATTTCTGATAATTGCAGAGGAGACCGCGGGCCCTCTGACCGTGACGGAACCTGGGGGGGGTGTCAACTTTTTGTCGTGTTGAGTCCGATTTCCGCTTAACCACAGCGTCTCTCTCATAACGGAGAGCGACCGCTACCTTCCGGAATATCCCGCTGATCCGGACCAAGACGCAAGGGGTAGAGATCCGGCCGGGTGAATAAACCCGGACAGCTTCAATCGGTCCGGCCGATCACCTGCTTCGTAGCCCTGAGGAGACAGGGGGCCGCCGTCGACACCGTGACTCTGACGACGACCTCCACCTGAGCCCCGACATCCCACCTTGGGCCGCCGCTCGCGTTTTTTTGGAGCTGGTAGAGGTGTACGGAATCTCGAGGTCTCGCCTCACTCAGGAAGATCGTCTCCCATACCTCTTCACCGTTGACCACCCATATGCGGTTGCCATCGATTTCAGCCGGGAAGGGCTGGCCGTCGACGGCCGTAAGATAGGCGACCGCGCCAAGTAGGGAACCGTCGGGAGTGGTCGGCGGCATAAAATCGCGCCAAAGATAAGTCTCAAGCTTGTATTGGCGGCCGTTGATTTCAACCGCCAGAGGCGCCGTGAGAAGATCATTCATGGGAAGCGACGGGGTAACCGGACTCTGGCAGGATGCGGCGAGCAGGCAAAGAGCCAACACAGACATCCTCCCTTTGGACTTCTTCAAGTCCTTTCTCCTTTTCTTAAAGATTACCCCTTCCGTTTATATAATAGGAACGGGGAGGAGTTTTGTCAATCCCGAATCCGAATCAGCAGGTCGGGTGTTCGAGTCACCCCGGGCGCGCTCTCTTTCCCCCAAGATATGCCGTGAAAATACGCGCGTTACGGCTTGACAGAATCCCTAGGTTCGGTTTATAGATTTTAGAAGGGAAGGTTGGTTTCAACGCATTGTTGGAATTCCAAGATTAGGGGGAGGTGAACCGTCATGAAACCGTCCGAACTCAGGCGGATCATTCTTGCGGTCCTCGTGTGCTGGATTGTCGCGGCCGCCTTAGCGGCCGAGCCGCAGGACGGGACGGGGGCTCAAGCCGGATCCGTGCCCAAGTTCTCGCACGTCATCATCGTGGTGATCGAGAACAAGGAATTCGGGGACGTCATCGGGAACGCGCGGATGCCGAATTTCAACCGTTGGGCCCGTCAATACGCGCTCCTCACACGTTATTACGGCGTCACTCATCCCAGCCTGCCGAATTACCTGGCCCTCATCGGCGGCGATTTTTTTGGCATTCAAAGCGATTGTACGGACTGCTTCGTCAACGCCAGGAGCCTCCCCGACCTTCTGGAGGCCGACGGCCGCACCTGGAAAGCCTACCTCGAGGGACTTCCTAAGGCGGGTTTCCTGGGGAGTTCGTCCGGCCGATACGCCATGAAACACAATCCGTTCGTCTATTTTGAACCCATCCGCAAGGACCCGGGGCGGCTCAGCCGAGGGGTCGTCCCCATAACCGAGCTGGCCTCCGACCTGGAAAAGAAGACGCTTCCCGACTACAGTTTCATCATGCCCGACATGTGCAATTCCGCCCATGACTGCGGTCTCGCTGTGACAGACCGGTGGCTGGTCAAGCTCGTGGACTCAATCCTCGGGTCGCCGGCCTTCGACCCGGCCAGCCTGCTGGTCTTGACGTTCGACGAGGGGCGGACCTCCGAGGGGTGCTGCGGGCGGCCGCGGCAGGACGGCGGCGGCCGGATCGCGACCATCCTCATCTCGCCCCTGGTCCAGGCGGGCTTTGAGGACCCGACCCCGTACTCGCATTATTCCCTGCTCAAGACGATCCTGAGGGCCTGGGGCCTCGCGGATCTCGGGAAGACTTCAGACCCAGCCGTCAGCCTGATTCTCGCGCCCTGGAAGAGCCGTATTGATACAATCAGGAAAATTATCGAGCGATAATCAGGAGGACTTCGTGGCAGATTATGGCAACAAGGAATTGCGGGCCGTCCTTTCTATCCGCGAGAGAAGAGCTATGAAAATGCGGGTCCTTCTTCCTTTACTGGGCACGCTCCTATTCGCAAGGGCATGGCCTGCAGTCTTGGCTGTTGACCCCAAGGAGATCCAACAAATCCTCAAAGAGGCCATAGATAACAGGTGGACCGTGGGGATAGTTGTGGGGATCGTCGACGCGGATGGGAACAAAATATTCGGCGACGGCAAGACCGCCCGCGACGGTCGAAACGTCGACGGTGACAGCGTGTTCGAGATAGGTTCGGTGACCAAGACTTTTACGGCAACCCTGCTGGCCGATATCGAGAAGAAGTTCTGCTGAGTAGTATATGGCGTCCAAAGGGCGTTGGAGAAATTCTCTTTAGGGAGGTTTGAAAGATCATGTCAACGTACGTGCGGACATTCTTTATTGTCTTCTGTTTACTGACCTTCGTTCAGAATGCCGTTTTCGGACAATCGAACGAAACCCCACTTCTGGACTACGATTACAGTGGTTCTGGCAAACCCGGGGCCTCCGGTCATGAATTCATGTCGGTCATGGCGCATAAGGAGGTTCAGAAGGTCTTGCTGGATGTTGCCAACGAACCAAGAAAGGCAGCGTATCTTGAAGAGAAATTGAAAGGCACTGGCGTGACTTCAGACGATCTAAAGACGCTGCGATTGATACGCCGTGAGGGTGACAAGTATGTACTGGCATTCTCACTCTTCACAAATGCTGACCTGGATAAGATTAGGGCAGTTGCCGAGGTAGAGGGGAGGAATCTCGCTGCTGCTCTTCTTGCTCGGCGCTCTGAAATCGAGAACATATTGGCAAGCAACCCTCAGCTGGGGGTTGATTGGAAGGCCAAGGCTTTTATCGTTCTTGGTTGTGCTTCCCTCGATTGGGATGGCTTAGATTTCGCCAGGAAAAAGGGATACTTAGCCGTCCCGGAAATAGGGACGTATGTGCCTATAGCAAAGCAGATAGGCGGCGGCGGTTCTCTTCGCGGGGTCTATTGGGGGAGCCATAGCTTTCATGAGACAATTGCATTAACCACTTTTGGAGACCATTATTCTTTGCCCAGGAATTCCCTCAATGAAATATTTAATTTGATCGGCCAAATGCAAGGGCCGAAACCCTTAATATCCAAATTGTTTGACGCCACCTTTGCTCTCGGCCGGCGGCGCGGTGGAATGATGATGCTCTCGCTTAGGAAAGGCGAAAAGACCTTAGAACAACTCGCTGAAGCTTCGGGTATCACGGATGTGGAAGCTCGAGCATTGATTAACCTCTTACTCGAGCTAAACTATATCAGCGCAGTTAACGGCCGCTATCGAGCCCTTATCCCAGTTTTTGATGAGGGCGATGAGCCGATGGTCAAAGAACTGCGGCGCTTAGGGCGGGATGTCATTGTGAAATGGTTCGATGAACATTATGTAGCCCTAAGCAAACAGCTCAGCGATCTCGCCCCTGCACGATGTGGCGTACCTTTCGCCGAGGGCTTTTGGTGGCCGTGGCACTATATTTTCGGCCTGGCGAATAGAGAGCTTGTCGCGGCAGGCTTATTCGCTGATCCCTATGATGATAGTCGCATTTTCAAAGGCTTTATCCCCACGGTATATATTCTAAACGTACTAAAGGGCTCAATTTAGGTCGGCGGCATAGCCGGAGAGAGCCGGAGGCTCTGAGAGGCGTAGCTCCCCGGTTGATCATAGAGACGCCGGTGAAGGCGGATGATCGCGCCTCATAGGGAGAGACGTTCGAGGAGGCGTAGGGGGAGGGAAAGTGGAATTTGAATTGCCATAGCTGCTTTTGCTAGGATTAGAGAATAGTCTGTTATACCTAACTATCAGGTGGGGAGTGATCAGGGACATGCTAAAAACAATTTTTGGGGAAATCTTATTTTTCTTGCGAAAAAACCTTATCGATAATCTCTTGATTCGCAGAATTCTTGGTCTTACATTCCTAACAATACTCATGACAGTGTTTATTGTAGAGGCGATAAAAACTGGTAAAAGGAACGCGGAATTAAGAACGGCAAATCTCTCGTATACCAGCCAGGTCAACGAACTAAATAGAGTTGAGGCGAGCCTAAGGAACCTAATTGAATTCGTTAACTCACAGAGGGTCAAGCTAAAAGATGCTGAAGACACTCTAGCCAAAATGAAAGGGGAAGTCGGTAGTATAGAACCCGTTCTATCGGCTAGGAGGGAGGAAATTAACGCAATTTTTGCATTACAGGAGAACAGGACAAAAAGGATACTTGTCCGAGAACGAGCCTGGGGGATTCTCATTGGTGTTGTTGCTACGCTAATGGCTTCTTCCATAATATGGATAGCTAAACACCTTTTAAGAAGAGCGCGGCCAGGAGAATCAAATCGGCTAGACAAGCAAGGAGGTAGCGCCGAACATCAGTAGTGGAGACGATCACGAAGCGGAAGAAGTAAAGGCAAGCTCGCGCCTCATAGGGGATAGACGCTCGGGGAGGCGTAGGAGTCTGAGTGGGGAGGCATTATGGAGAAGGAAGATAATATCTTTTCGTACTATATTGATAGAATAGAGAAGCTACAATGGGTCTCTGGTGGAATCGAAAAGGACTTACTATGCAGAGATATCATAGATCTGCTTAGGAAAATGAACGTAAGCGAAACTTACGTTACGGATTTACTCAATGTTAAATTCCAAATACCGTATGGATTTGGAAGTATTGCCAGCAATATGCAGGATTTTGAATACGGAAAGCGAGGGTGGATAGAAATCCTTAACACGGTCAATGAGGCGCTTCACTATAAAGTGCCTCTGCCGATAAGCAAGGCCAATAAAGTTGTAGCAAGTATTGATCAGACGCCTCCCTCCGTTCCTGTGATCCCGGAGAGCCTCTTTAAGGAATGTCCAGCATATATCGTCCGAATTGTTAATGAGATTAACGGAACCTATAAAAATGGATACTACACTGCCTCCGCTATACTAATGCGACGTCTTGTGGAGACATGTATGATTGAGGCCTTCGAAAAAAAAGGCCTTGCTGATCAGATCAGGACGGGTGAGGATTATAAAACAGCAGACGAGATTAAGAATGAACTTCTAAAAAACCCGTTTGGCAACCTATCTAGAAACGACAGAAAGGCACTTAACCAAAAACGGAATATACTGAGATTGGGTGACATGTGTGCTCATGACCGGTTTTATTTCTGCCAAAAGATGAACATCGATAGTATAGTCAATGATGTAGAAGTCATTATCCAATATCTCATATGTCAATTTAATTAGAACGATAATTGGGCCAGCAAAGAAGGACTCAATTATCAGACGGGCACTATGGGATAATCAGAAGCAAAGACACCAGAGTGCCTGCTGGGCTGACAACCGTGTGTAGAGAGAATCTGATAGCGGTAAATAGGCGGGAATCGTAGCGGAGAGGAATCCGCCCATGGGGCAACGACCCGCCTGCCCGCCCCACCCCTGACGACCATGCTCGCCTGATAGGCCCCTCTGATCATTAATATCTCAATGATTGGCCCTCGCAGATAGCCGCAACATCAGGCATAGCAGTAACTTGCAATCATTCATTTTTTATATAAATATTGATACTTCCGACGTCCAAGCGGACGAAAGCTTATTGGATATTTATGATGGAAAATCCGCTCAGATTAGATTATATTTATCCCAAGCATTTAGATACAATTTCCGTGGGGGTAATCAAAGCTGGAGACAAGCTGTTTCCATGTAAAGCAGGAGGGATCGATGACACTCCATACACTTCTTTTCTTTATCCTGGCACCTATTATGGCGGCTGTCTCACTGGGCAAGACCCTGGTCAATTACTACAAGAAACAGAGTTACACGAAATATCTCATCCAGTTCATTTGTTTTATCATCTTTGCTCTCGCGGGCGTCTTGATGAATTGAATCAGCCGGTCGATCAGGCTGATCCCGAAGTACGCTCCACGATCCTTCGGGCGGCCAGGGCCGCGGTCGAGAACACGGCCTGCAGATTGTATCCCCCGGTATCCCCGTCGATGTCCAGGACCTCGCCGACGAAGAAGAGGCCGGGAACGAGCCTGGACTCCATCGTCTTCGGATCGATCTCGGCCAGCGATACCCCGCCGCGGGTCACCATCGCCTCATTAATTCCCCCGAGTCGGTCGACCACGAACGGGCATCGGGTCAGAAGCTCGATAAGAGCGGAGCGGCCTTTCCTGGAGAGATGGGCCCCGGTCAGATCTTTGTCGATCCCGGCCAGAGTCAGGAGTTTGTTGACGAACCGTTCCGGCAGATCATAAGCCGTCAGGACCGTGCGGACCCGCGCATTTCCGGCGGCGGAAATGCGGTTCAACAGGGTCTCTTTCACTTTCTGATGTTCGACACTCGGGAGGAAAGATATCCTGAGAGTATCGCCCGGGCGGATAAACCGCGAAAGATCGAGGATCCCCGGCCCGGATAATCCGGAATGGGTTAAAAGCAGGTCTCCGGTGTGCCGTCTTATCTTTTGGCCGGGGCGGGCAAGAGAGATGATGACATCTGCAAAAGAAATCCCGGCCAGGTCCGAGAATCGGTAGTCCTCGATGGTCACCGCGGCCAGCGCCGGGCTCACTTCCATCACGCTATGCCCCAGGCTTCGAGCGAAAGCATACCCGTCTCCCGTCGAGCCCGTGGCCGGATAGGTGATGCCTCCGGTCGCTATAGCCAACTGATCGGCGCGATACGTCCTTTGTTCTGCCCGGATCGAAAATCCATCGTCCCGTACGGAGACTTCGAGGACCGGGTCCCCGCATCGGATCTCCACATGGGCGGCCGTACATTCCTTGACCAGAATATCCAAGATCTCGGATGCCTTCCGGGACAGAGGGAACACTTTTCCGCCGGGTTCCGTCATGAGCGGCAGTCCCCGTTCGGTGAAGAACGAAATCAAATCCCGATTTTGGAAATTCATCAGGGCGGGTTTGAGAAACCGGCCGTTGTCTCCATAATGGGAAAGGAATGATCCGATCTCCTCATCATGGGTGATATTGCACTGCCCCAAGCCGGAAAGGAGGAGCTTCCGGCCCGGCTGGGGCTTTTTTTCCACGATCAGGATTTTTCGTCCGTTTCCCGCCGCCCTAAAGGCGCAGAAGAGTCCGGCCGGCCCGCCGCCGATCACGACCAGCGAATACTTTTCCACTATTTCCCGACCTTGACCCACCGGCCGGATTTATTCGATTCGACGGCGGCGTCGATGACGCACATCATCTCGTGGCCGGTCCGGAAATCGGGGAAGGTCGCGCGGTCCGGTTTTCCCGCCCGTTTCGCCGCCACGGCGTCGTAATAATCCCGAAACAGGTTGAACACGGCGTCGTGGTAGCCCATGGGATGGCCGGTGGGCAGGGCGGCGTATTTCCGCGTTCCCTCGGCCTGCTGGAGCGAGGATTCGTAGAAGATCTCATTGGCCTTTTCGCGGTGGCCGATCCAGAGGGCGTTAGGATGGACGTGGCTCCAGGCATAGGACTCTTTCGAGCCGAAGACCTGGAGCTCGATATCGACCTTACGGCCGGCCGCGGCCTGGCAGGTCGTGAAATTACCCCTTGCTCCGTTCGCAAGCTTGAGAAAGAGCGAGGCGTAGTCGTCGAGCTCGATGCCGACCTCCTCAGATTCACCGGCCTCCCCGGCCCCGAAGGACAGGGAGCCCGCCTTCGGCTTGCGGCGCTTGGGCAGGCACGTGTGGAGCTCGGCCATGACCTCGACGATCTTCTGCCCGGTGATGAACTGGACGAGGTCGCACCAGTGACTCCCAAGGTCGGCGACGACGTTGGCTTTCCCCGCGACCTTAGGATCCAGTCGCCAGGAGTAGTCCGTCTCGAAGAAGAGCCAGTCCTGGAGGAAATGCCCGACGAAGGCCCGGACATCCCCCAAATCGCCCCGCCGCGCTCGTGCCGCCGCCTCCTGGACGACAGGGTAATAGCGGTAGCAGAAGTTGATCGCGGTCAGGGTTTTATGCTTTTCGGCAAGTGCCAGGAGCTCACCGGATTCCCGGGAATCGAGGGCCAGGGGTTTCTCGGACAGCACCTCTTTCCCGGCCCGAATGGCTTTGGCGTTGATGTCGAAATGGACGTTGTTCGGGGCGCAGTTATGGACGACATCTATCACCGGATCGGCGATCAGTTCGTCGGCGCTTTCATAGACCCGAGAGATCCCGAACTTTTCCGCCGCGACCTTGACCAAGTCCGCGTTCGTGTCGGCGACGGCCGCGACCTCGACGCCGCCGAGGCGCCTGAGCATCTCCAGATGGACCATCCCGATGAAGCCTGTTCCGATGAGCCCGACCTTGATCGTCTTCATGTGTCCCTCCGTTCTTGGGACAGCATAAACCATCGGGGGGCCATTTGGCAAAGAAGGCGCCGCGAGGCAAAAAAAAGCCTCACCCCGCGGGGGGTGAGGCACAGGAGGTAATGGAAGCTCGCGCTTTACTGATTAGAATCCGATGCCGACCAAGACGGAGAAGCCCTTGTTCTTGACCGTCTGGCCTACTTCGACATCCGTCGAAACGTTCGTCAGGCCCATATGGTAGCGGCCGTCCACCGTCAAGAGGATACCAATGAGTTTGAAGTCAAGGCCTGCCCCGAAAACGGCGGCCCATTCGGTCTTTTCGAACATATCGGCCATATCCGCGACCTCCGTCCCTTCCGGGGTCGTCATGCGCCCCTTGGCTCTCAGGAGGTAGCCGTACGAGGGTCCGCCGAAGATGACGGGGCGGATCGGGCCGACGGGCAGGACGCTGAGCTTGAGGAGAACCAGGCCCTCGATGTAATCGGCCATGTACTCGACCTTGCTCGTCGCATCGATGTCATACATCATTCCCCGCCGGGAATACAGGATCTCCGGCTGGATGCCGATGAAGCCCAGGCTCAGGGAGAAGAACAGACCGCCGGTCAGCCCTCTTATGTTCTGGAAATCGGGCATATCGACGCTAGGGGGGTTGACGGCGATATTGGAGAAATTGAATCCCCCTTTGATACCCACGCCTGCGGCGAGATTCTGGGGGACGAGCGCCGCCACGAACAGGACGGCCAGAGCTACGATCATAAGTCTTTTCATGTAAGCCTCCAAGAAGTGTATCGGTCGCCTTCCAATATAGTCCACCCGCTCCGAGGGTCCATCATCTCCCAGGGGGTTATCAGGGGTGAAAAATCGGCCTCGGGGCTAGCCTCCCGGGGGGATGGTTCGTTTGGCCGGCCGGCCGTGGCCGTCGTGGCTTCTCGTGCAGCGGGCTCTTATCGTCGAGATCCCCGTGACGGCGTCCATGACCGCAGCGGAAGCCTATCAAGCTCTAGTCAGACGCCTGGCCTGTGACCCGTGATCGGGCATGTGGAGGCCGAAAGCCGTTTACTGGGAATACATGCCCTGCGAGCGGCTGGAGAAGGACTTCGAGAATCCTGTTGACAGGCCCGCCGCGGATTGCATACATTCATATTCCTGAGACCATTCGGAGAGGAGACTATCTTGAACAAATCCCGATTCAAAAAGATCGTCGGCCGCGGGATCGTCCTTTCGGTCGTCCTGCTCGCCATCTTTTCGTTCGTCTCGGCGCAGAAGCCCGAGGCCCCGCTCGGCGCGGCCGCCAAGGCTTGGGTCGACGACCCCGAAAGCTGTACGTCGATCCAGGTCGGACGCCTGGCCACGGTGGACGGTTCGGTCATCACTTGCCACACCTGCGACGGCCCTTACCGTCAATGGGTCAACATCGTCCCGCATCAGAAATGGGCGGAAAAATCGATGAACAAGGTCTATTCCGGCAAGATGCACACGGAGACGCCGAAGGACCTTATCGGCATCATCCAGACGGGCGAGATCCCGCAGGTCCCGGAGACCTACCGCTTCATGAATACCGCCTATCCATGCCTCAACGAGTACGGCTTAGCCATCGGTGAGACGACGATCGGCGGCCGGCGGGAGCTCGTCAACAACGAGGGCATGTTCATGATCGAGGAGATCGAGCGCCTCGTCCTCGAGCGCTGCAAGACGGCCCGCGAAGCCATCAAGCTGGCCGGCGAGCTCGTCAAGCAGTACGGCTACGGTGATTACGGCGAGTGCATCACCATCGCCGACGGCAAGGAGGTCTGGCATTTCGAGATCATGGGCGCCGGGCCGCTCGAAAAAGGCGCCGTTTGGGCGGCCGTCCGCATCCCCGACGACCACGTCGGCATCTCGGCCAATATCCCCCGCATCGCCGAGATCAACCTCAAAGACCCCGACCACTACATGGCCTCGGACAACGTCTTTCAGCTGGCCCAGGACATGGGCTGGTGGGATGCCAAGAGCGGCAAGCCGTTCAAGTTCTGGGAAGCCTACAACGGCCGTAAGCCGTTCTCGACGCGCGAATTCTTCGTCCTCAGCACCCTCGCGCCTTCGCTCAAGCTGACCATGGACATGGTGGAACTGCCGTTCTCGGTCAAGCCCGAGAAGAAGCTCTCGGTCCGCGACGTCCTGGCCATGTACCGCGATCCCTACTCGGGGACCGACCTCGACATGACCAAGAATCTGCTCGTCGCGCGGCCCCAGCCGCGACCGAAACCCGGAGAAACGCCCACCGCTCCGCCGGCCGCGCCTCAGATGACGCCGAGCCCGATCGCCAGCGCCTGGATGCCCCGCGATATCATCAGCCTCGCGAACAGCCTGAAGCCCGGGACGGTCATGCCCCAGCGGACGATCCCGATATCGGGCTGCTCCTACGCCACCGTCATCCAGGTCAGGGGCTGGCTTCCGCCCGCGGTCGGCGCGATCTGCTGGTTCGCGTTCGACAATCCGGCCATGAGCGCCCGCATTCCGATCTTCGCCGGCACCCTGGAGCTGCCGCCGAGCTTCGAGATCTGCGCCCAGCATCAGTTCCGCCTCGATTCCGCAGCCTGGGCCTTCCGCCGGGCCAACCGGCTGGCAACCCTGAAGTGGGGGGTGACCCGAAAGACGATCGACGACACCATTGCCGAATTCGAGAACAAGGCCTTCGCCGACCTGCCCTTCCTCGAGAAGAAGATTCAGGAGATCCTGGCCAGTAAGACACCGGACAAGGAGCCGTTCACGGTCGAACAATACCTGACGAAGTACACGAACGATACGGCCCGCGCCGCCATCCAGAAATACCTGGAACTCGGCGACAAGTTCTGGATGCTCATCGCCATGAGCTTGTAGGCTACAGCACGTACTTGAACAGGTTCATCCCGGCCGGGAGCTTCGCCTTCTCCTTGTAGATGTTCCAGTAATAAGCCTTGGCCTCGGCCAGTTTCGTGTAGACCGGGTGCCCCGTGTCGGGGAGATGGGTGGCCGTGACCGCGTTGTTCTTATCCACGCAGAGGAGTTTCTGACAGCGGTTCATGATCCCGGCCGTGCCGATGCTCGCGGCCACGACGAGCTCCTGAGACCGGACCCTCCGGACGAGCTCGCCGTACGTGACGTGCCGCTCCTCGACCTTGACGTCCATGTCCCTCAGGATGGTCACCATGCCCTGGATCGTGATCGAGGGCAGGATGAGCTCGCTCTCGGGGATCTTGACCACCGTCCCATCACGGAAGCCGAAGAGACAGCACGAAGAGTCCCACTCGGTGACGCACCGTTCCTCGAGCGGGAGGTGGGTTTTATCGTCGAGGAAGAGCGCGGCCGCGGCCTGCGGGTCGACGTCCTTGGCGGCGTCGATGGCCTTCAGGCTGATGAGGTAGTTGATGCCCAGCTTGAGCCAGCCGGTCTTGTTCGCGCCCGTGGCCCGGACCAGGTGAGGGATGACGACGCCCGTGAACGGCTCGCCGAGGTAGTTGTCGTAGCGGCAGAAGAGGGCCCGGATGGCCGGCTGGGTCGGGAAGGTGACCCCCATCGACTGCTCCTCGTCCACGGTGAACGGCCTCAAGTAACCCTGGGCTTCCTGGCCGGCCATCTCCTCGAGGAAGGCCCGGATGGATGGTTCCTTGAAATACTGGTGGACGATGATGTTCTCCATCTCCTCGACCGTGGGGATGATGCCCGCTTGGGTCCGGCTCAAGTTGAACGCGATGCCGCGCCTCATCCTTTCCAGATTCTTGTGCCAATTGAGGAAGTTGACTTCGAGCCGCCCGGCCGGATTCTTTTTACAGAAAAATCGGATGCCCTCGAAGCAGAGGAATGAGGAATAGAAAATAGAACGGGACACGGCGTAGACCTTGGCGTCGGATTCGAGAATGTCGAACTGTTTTTCGGGAAGAAGATAGCGCATCTGCCGCGGGGCCCATTTCACGCCTTCGAATTTGGCCATGAGATCCCTCCTTGATCGACGTCCGCCCTACTTGACGACGGGCTTCAGGTGCTCGATGAAATATTCCACCCGGGATTCCCCGTAGCGCGCGAACGAGATGCCGTGCTGCTGCTCGGGATAGATCATCATGTCGAACTTCTTGTTTTCCTTGAGCAGGGCCTGGACGAGCTGGAGGGTATTGCCGGGATGGACGTTATCGTCGACGGCGCCATGGTGGATGAAGAGCTTGCCTTTGAGGTTCTTGGCGTAGGTCAGGCAGGAGCCCTTCTCGTAGCCGTCGGGGTTGTCCTGGGGCCGCCGCATGTAGCGCTCGGTGTAGATGGAATCGTAGTTCCGCCAATCGGTGACGGGCGCGCCGGCGACGCCGACGTGGAAAACGTCGGGCTCCTTGAGCAAGGCGAGGCAGGTGAAATAGCCGCCGTAGGAATGGCCGGTGACGCCGACCCGTTTCGTGTCGACGTAAGGCCGCTGGCCGAGAGCCTTGACGAAGGCGACGTGGTCCTCGAGCTCGACCTGGCCGAGCTTCATGTAGTGGAGGTTCTGGAAGGCCTTGCCCCGTCCGGAAACACCCCGGTAATCGCAGACGGCGACGAGGAAGCCGAGCTGGGCCAGGGCCTGATTGCCGTCCGTCATCTTGTACGAGTTGTTGACGCCCTTCGAACCCGGCCCGCCGTAGACCGAGAGGAGGAGCGGATACTTGTCCTTGGCGTCGAAATGGGCCGGGAAATAGATAAGGCCGTCGAGATCGTACTTGCCGTCGGCGGACTTGAAGGTGAAGCGCTCCGGCTTGACCAGTTTGAGGTCGAGGAATTCCTTGGTCAGAACGGAGGTTGCGAGGACCTTGACCTCTTTCCCGTCCGCTTGGTAGAGCGTCGACTTCATGGGCTGGTCGAAGCTCGAGAAGGCGTCCGTGTAGTAGTCGAAGTTGGGAGAGAAACCGACATTATGGGAGCCGGTTTCCTTGGTCATTTTAGAGAACGCGGTGCCGTCGAGCTTGACCTTGTAAGCGTGGCTCTCGGTGCCGTTCGCTTCGAAGCCGCTGAAATAGACCCAGCCGCGGGCCTCGTCGACGCCCTGGATCGAACGGACCGGAAGCTTGGCATTCGTCAATTGCTTGAGGAGCGTGCCCGTCAAGTCATAGAGGTAGATCTCGCGCCAGCCGCTTCGCTCCGAGGTCCACAGGAACCGGAGGTTGTCCTTGAGGAAGACGAGGTCGGTCTGTTCGTCGATGTAGCAGGGATCCGTGTCGGCAAGGAAGAGACGCGTTTTCCCGGTGGCCGGGTCGGCGGCGAAGAGCTCGAGCTTGTTCTGCAGGCGGTTGAGACGATGGTAAGTGAATTCCTTGCCGTCGTTCGTCCATTGTCCGCGGTAGAGATAGACGTCGATGTCGTCCCCCGTTTCCAGGCGGACGAGCTTTTTCGAGGCGATGTCGGCGATGAAGAACCGGATGATCGGATTATCGCCGCCCGGCTTGGGATAGCCCAGAAGTTCGTAGCGCGGGATGGGCTGGACGTCGTGGACGATCGGGTACTTCGTGACCGGTTTCTCGTCGAACTGCATGAAGGCGATTTTCTTCGAGTCGGGAGACCACCAGAAGGCCTGATACTGCCCGAGCTCTTCGGGATAGACCCAGTCGGGGAAGGCGTTGCGGAGGTCTTCTGTCCCGTCCGTCGTCAGGACCGTCTCGCTGCCGTCCATGTCCTTGATATAGAGATTGTAGTTCCGGGTATAGGCCCGATACTTGAGGTCGGGCGAGAGGATATCGCCGTAGGCCCGGCCGCGGACGCCGGTGATGGCCCGTTCCGGTTCGTAGAAGACGAGCTTCGATGAAGCGAGGTCGTAGACGAACACTTTGTTGAAGGCCGAAAACTGGATCTTCTTTCCTTCGTCAAGGTATTCGAAGCGGTTGAAAAAGAGCTTGGCTTCCTGCCGGCCCGTCATGGCGTTCACCGCCGCCAGGAGCTTGGCGTCGTCGAAGAGGGGCGTTTTCTCGCCGGTGAGGATATCGACCCGTTTGAAGGTCCCGTCCTCGGAGATGTAGGAGGCCTTGCCGTCGGGCGTCCATGTGAGCCCTGGCTGGCCCTCCATCTTAACCAGGGTCCGCGCCTCGCGTCGGAGCTTGTCGTAGAGGGCTTTGCCGACGATCTTGTCCTGGGCGAAGGCCTGCCCGGCGATGAGAACGACGAGCAGGAGCCCGAGGAGGGCGGCCGTTTTAGAATTCTTGCGCATGGTCTTTCTCCTTAGTCGTGTTTATCTATCGATCCTGCGGACGGAGATGATCTTGACCGGCGGCTTGAGCGACTGCCCTTCGGCCGGCAGGACGTGGATGGCCTTGACGACGTCCATCCCGCCGACGACCCGGCCGAACGCGGCGAAGCCCTGTCCATCGGGGTTTCTCTTGCCGCCGAGGTCGAGCTCGGGCTGGTCGTTGATACAGACGAAGAAGCTCGACGTAGCGCTGCCGGGAGTCCCGCGGGCAAAAGACGTGTTCTCATCTAGGTTCTTTTCCTCTCGGAAGTCCCATTCTATACTATTTTTTCGTCAGACGGCCGAGAACTTCGAGGAAGCGGTCGACCGTACCGGGATTGTCGTAGTGGGCGAAGCTCGCCCGGCAAATTCCCTCCGGCCGGCCGAGGTGGCGGACGACGGCGGCCGAATAGTGGTTGCCGTCGGCGATTTGGACTCCGAAATCCTCCCAGAGCCTCTTCTTTGTTTCCGTGGCGCCAAGGCCGTCGACGTCGAAAGCAAACGTGGGAACGCGCTCGCCGGCGCGGGACGGATCCGAGATGCCGAAGCATCGGAAACGCGCGGCGTCGAGCTTCCGGAAGCCTTCGAGGACACGGCACGTGAGTCCCGCTTCGTATTCGGCGATGGCGGTCATGGCCGAACGGAATTTCGAGGCCCTGTCCTGGAACGCGGCCGCCGGACCGGCCGCGAGTTCGGCCAACCAGAGGAGGTACTCCAGGCCGGCTCCGAGGGCGGCGAGGGACGTGTTGTTCAGCATGCCCATCTCGAATTTCCAGGGGGGGTCGTTCTTGTTCGTCTCGACGCGGTAGGGACGGAGCTTCTCGAGCAGGGCCGCCTTGCCCCAAAGGACACCCTGCATGGGGCCGAAGACCTTGTAGCCGGAGAAGACGAGGAAATCGCAATCGGCCTCCCGGACGTCGATGACGCCGTGGGGGGCGTGGTGGACGGCGTCGACGGCGACGAGGCAGCGGGGGGCCCTTTCGCGGACGGCGGCGACCGTTTCGCGCAGGGGGACGAGGGAGCCCGTTCCGTTGGAAGCGGACGTCACGGCCAGAAGACCGGTCCGAGCGTCCACGAGCGAAAGGAGGTGGGAGACCTCAAGGGTCCCTTCGGACGTGACCCGGGCCCGCCTGACATCGAGGCCGTGCTCCCGTCCCCAGACGGCTTCCCAGGGCGAAATGTTAGCCATGTGGTCGAGGTCGGTGACGACCAGGTTATCATCGGGTCTTAGGACGCCGCGCAGGGCGAAGGCGAGGTTGAACAGGGCGGCCGTGGCCGACTGGTGAAAGCTTATTTCGCGGCCGCTTGCGGCGTGCAGGAAATCGGCGGTAAGGCTGCGGACGCGCTCGTGGAGTCCGGCCGTCTCGGCTTCACCTGCGGCGACGACGCCCGGCATAGGGTTGAGCCGGCGTTGGGCGTCGAAAGCGGCTTCCGAGGCCGTATCGACGGTCAGGCTTCCCGCCCCGGTGTTCAGATAGACGCGCGGGTTTCCCTGGGAATCCCGGTCGATCATAGGAAAACGGGCGCGGATTCTCGGGTTCAGCATTTCGAGAGGATGGACCCGGTCCTGAGTGCTCATGATTCGTCGCCTCCTCGGACAGCACACTTTATAAAAAGCGGCCTAAAAATTCAACGTTATTGACATATTTCCATTGGTGCATTACTACTTTCCGTTGAGGAGTGTTGCCATGAAAAGATCGGCCATCGTTTTTGTAGTCGCTTTCGCCGTGTGCGGCGGATTCGTCGCTTGCAAAACGGAGAAGACGTCGGAATGGAAGCCCGTAGAGGGCCGGATCATGACCCGATGGGCGGCCGAGGTCAAGCCCGACCTGGTCCTTCCCGAATACCCGCGGCCGCAGATGGTCCGCGAAGAGTGGCTCAACCTCAATGGGCTTTGGGATTACGCGATCGTGGCCAAGGACGCGGGCCGGCCGACCGGTTGGGATGGGAAGATCCTCGTGCCCTTCGCCGTCGAGTCGGCGCTCTCTGGCATCGGCAAGCCCGTCGGGGCGGAGAAGGAGCTCTGGTACCGCCGGACGGTCGCGGTCCCCAAGAAGTGGCGCGGCAGGAAGGTTCTCGTTCACTTCGGGGCCGTCGACTGGGAGAGCACGGTCTGGATCAACGGCCGCGAAGTTGGGACACACCGCGGCGGCTACGACCCGTTCACCTACGACATCACTGACGCGCTCGCGGCCGGGACGAAACAGGAGATCGTCCTGCGCGTCCTCGACCCGACCGACGCGGCGAACAGCCCGATCGCCCGAGGAAAACAGGTCATGAAGCCCCACAGCATTTTCTACACGGCGGTGACGGGCATCTGGCAGACTGTGTGGATCGAGCCCGTGCCGAAGACTTATTTCGGCAAGCTAAAGGTGACACCCGACATCGAGCAGAAAACTTTCACCTTCGAACCCGCGGTTGTCGGGGACACCGAAGGGGCATCAATGGCGGTCACGGTCAGCCGGGGGCAGACGGTCGTGGCTGCGTCCGAGGCTCCTGCGGGCGCCCCGGCGGCCGTGGATATCCCCCAACCGGAGCTCTGGTCTCCAGATAATCCCGTCCTTTACGACATCAAGGCCGTCCTCAAGAAAAACGGCAAGGTCCTGGATGAGGTCGCGAGCTATGCCGGGATGCGGAAAATCGCCCTGGGGAAAGATGACCAGGGCTATCTCAGGCTTTTCCTGAACGACAAGCCGCTCTTCCAATTCGGGCCTCTCGACCAGGGCTGGTGGCCCGACGGCCTCTACACCGCGCCGACGGACGCCGCCCTCCGCTACGACCTGGAGACGATCAAGGCCCTGGGCATGAACATGCTCCGAAAGCACGTCAAGGTCGAGCCGGACCGGCTCTATTACTGGTGCGACAAGCTCGGCCTCCTCGTCTGGCAGGACATGCCCAGCGCCCTTTATGAACGGGAAGCCTGGTCTGCGGACGTCCTCGCCCGGAGAGACGCCCAGTGGGAGGGGGAGTGGAAAGCGATCATGGACGCGCTCTCGGACCATCCCTCGATCGTCATGTGGGTGCCGTTCAACGAGGGCTGGGGCCAGTACGATACGGAGCGGATCACGGCCTGGACGAAACAGTACGACCCGACGCGCCTGGTCAACAACGCCAGTGGTTGGACCGACAAGGGCGCCGGGGACGTGAGCGACATCCACAGCTACCCCGGCCCGGCCATGCCGCCCGTCGAGGAGAAACGGGCCGCCGTCCTCGGGGAGTTCGGCGGCCTGGGGCTGCCCCTCAGCGGACATCTCTGGCAGGCCGAGGGCAACTGGGGCTACAGGAACTTCGACGACATTAAAACCTATGAAATTCGATATGCCGACCTCATCAAGAACCTCTATCCGCTCGTGGACATGGGACTGGCCGCGGCGGTCTACACTCAGACCTCCGACTGCGAGGTCGAGGTCAACGGACTCATGACCTACGACCGCGAGGTCACCAAGCTCGAACCGGACCGGTTCGCCGCGCTCAACCGGGGCTACCTGCCGCCGCGCTTCGTCGCCGACCAGACGCAGTTCGTCGGTCCGTCTTTTGCGGTCGAGCTTGCGGCCCGCGCCGGGGCCTCCATCCGATACACGCGCGACGGCTCGGAGCCGGGCCCGAATGCGCCCATTTACGAGGGATCGCTCACGATCTCGGGCGAGACGACCGTCAAGGCGCGTGCTTTCTGGCCGGACGGCGTCTCGAGCCTCGTCGAGAGCCGGACGTTCAGGCCGGCCGTACCGGTTCCCGCCTCGGCGAAATCCCTCGCGAAAAAAGGACTTGCCTACGAGTATTTCGAGGGCCGGTTCGATAAGCTTCCGGACTTTGCCGCGCTGAAGGCGGCGAGGTCGGGGACGGCCCTGCGGCCTGACCTCGCGGCGGCAGAGGACAAGGACGAATTCGCTTTGAGGTTCAAGGGGTATATCCACGCCCCCGAAACGGGCGTCTATGTCTTCTACGTCAGCTCAGACGACGGGTCGAAGTTGTCGGTCGCTGGGAAAGAGATCATCGTCAACGACGGCGTCCACGGCATGGCCGAGGAGAAGGCCGAGATCGCCCTCGAAGGGGGCTGGCATCCTTTCGAACTCGTCTATTTTCAGGGAACCGGCGGACTCGGCCTGGAGGTATCGTGGCGGGGGCCGGGATTCGAGAAGACCCCGATCCCGGCCGGTGCCTTCAAATGAGTTATAATGAGGGCCAGAAACCCGGGACGGCAGCCGGAGGAGAATTTCGATGAGCAACGCCTATATCATCATCAAACAGAACGAATACATGAGGAGGTTCCGGCGGGCCGAGGCGACGGATCCCATGCGGGCGAAATCTCTCGCCGATCTTGGCATCAAGCCGAGCCGGATCTTCCGGAGCATGCAAGACAAGGCCATTTTCCTGCCCGGCCGGGACCCGGAAACCCATTACATGGATACGAATGCCGCCGAGGATTTCATCGCGTCGAGAAGGAAAAGGGCTTTTCTCCTGTTGCTCCTCGGCCTCGCCGTGGTCATCGTGCTCTTTCTCCTCGGGCGGAGGTAGGAGAAGCTTACAGCCGAGGCGGCCGGCGGACTTAGTACCCCATCTTGAGGGCTTGGGCCGAGGCGCCCCCGGCGAAGGAGTAGGGGAGGCGGGCTTTCCGAAAATCGTTCCTCTCGAGGAGGATGTTTTTCGTTCCTTCACCCGAGAAAAGAAGGAACGTCCCCGTCCCTTCCGCCGCCCGGCAGTCGCGGATGAGTGCGTCCTCGATCTGACAAAGGACTATGGCCGGCGCCGAATCCGCGCCGGGGGCTTGGACGGCCGTGACGCCGTCGAGCGTCAAACCCTTGACCTCCTCGAAAGCCAGGCCGCTCTCCCATTTCGCCGAACCGGGCTCCTCCCAGACGACTTCGACGTCCCTCAGCCTCAGATTCCGGACTTGCTTGAAGACGAGGCCGTGGACGGCCTTGTCGTAGGGCGCCCTCGGGTCGTGGGCGACGGTGAGCTTGACGTTCTCGAAGGAGATCCCGTCCAGCCACGATTCGGGGTGGCCGTTGCAGACGCTCGAGCCGTAGCCCCGGGCGATGACGTTCTGGATCTTGACGTTGCGAATGGCCCCTGCCGGCCTGTCCTTTTCCTTCGGCCAGTTGGCGTGGACCTCGCTCCGTTTCTTGATGTTGAAGTGGAACGGCTCGCCGTCGCCCCACCAGAACCACTCGTGGCGGACGGTTTCGATGGTCAGGTTGGACAGGACGACGTTCTCGACCGCTCCGCCGTCGAAGGTCATGAAGGCGATGCCGCGGTTCGACCCGGTGATGACGCAGTTGTCGATGGTGACGTTGCGGATGCCGCCGATGTTGCCGTCGCAGAACTTGACGGCGCTCGAGGCCGAGCTCAGCCGGCAGTTCGTCACCGTGATGTTCTCGCACGGCCGGGCCGGGCCGAACCAGTCCATGGAGTAGAAGACGAGGGCGTCGTCGCCCGTCTCGATGGTGCAGTTCGAGATGCGGACGTCCTTGCAGCCGTCGGGGTCGATGCCGTCCGCCCAGACGGCGTCCTTGAGGCTCGAATAGATGAAAACGCCGTCGATGACCAGGCGCTCGCAGGCGACGGGGTGGATCGTCCAGGACGGGGAATTCAGGAACGAGACGTCGGAGATCCTGACGTCCGTACAGCGGACGAGAAGGACCATTTTGCCCGTCTGGTCGGGCTTCGGGAAGGAGCGGAGGAGCGGCAGGCCGAGCGCCTCCATCTCGACCTGGTTCGGGCGGATGAAGTCGTCCTCGTGGTCGCCCTTCAGGCGCCTGTCGTAGCCGGCCTCGCCGTCGAAGACGCCGCGGCCTTCGATGGTGACGCCGACGAGGTCCTCGCCGTAGAGGAGGGCGTCCTTGTCGAAGCGCGACTTGTCATGGAGGGAATAGACGGTGGCGCCGGCCTCGACGTGGAGCCGGACGTGACTGCGGAGGTGGATCGTCCCCGTCGTGTATTTTCCGGGCGGGACGAGGACCGTACCCCCGCCGGCCCCGGCGCAGGCGTCGAAGGCCGCCTGAATGGCCTCCTGGGCCAAATCGTCCTTCATCCCCGTGGCGCCGAAGTCCTTGATATTGAAAACTGCGCCGGACCCCGAGGTTCGCGAGGCGGGGGCTCGGCACCCGAAATGAGCCAGGACGAAAAACCCGCCGAGGGCGATCGTGAAGAACGTTTTTTTCGACATGTGGTCCTCCCTCGAGCGGGACATTAACACGAGGCCGAGCCATTTATCAAACGATTCGACAGCGGCCGGCGCGATGTTCCCGGGTTGCCAGCCTCCCGGCTCCTGGAATAGAATCTCTTTGACGTCGCCTCGGATAAGCGGCGTTCGATCTCGGAAAGGAGAATAGGCCATGAACAGAAGACAAGTCTTGAAGGACCTGCTGGCCGCAGGAGCGGCGTCGGGCGCGCTGGCGACGCTCGGACAAAGGCCGGCCGTCGCCGGAGTCCAGGCCGGAAGCGGTCCCGTCGTCGAAAAAGCCAAAATGGCCATGCTCTCCATGCAGAGACACGCTTGGGAGCAGGGCGTGGCCATGCAGGCCCTGCTCGAGTGGGGCGACCGCGACATGGTCATCATGATGGCCCGCGAGGCGGTCCTGCGCATCTCACCGGACGGACGGCTGGGCCAGGTCTGGGACAACCACGGCGTCACCGATCCGGGATCGAACGGCGAGGGCGTCCTCTTCGCCGCGAAAGCCACCGGCGACCCGGCTCTCAAGGCCGGGGCCGACCGGATGCTCGAATACTTCCTGAAGACCGCGCCCCGAACCGAGGACGGGACGTATCATCACATCGACGACAAGCCCCAGGTCTGGATCGATTCGATGTACATGGCTCCGCCCTTCCTGGCCGTGGCCGGGGCTCCCGCCGAGGCGGTCAAGCAGGTCGAGGGCATGCGGCGTCTCCTCTGGAACAAGTCCGGCAGGCTCTTCTCCCACATCTGGGACGACGGCAGGAAGGCCTTCGAACGGAAGGCTTTCTGGGGCGTCGGCAACGGCTGGGCGGCGGCCGGGATGACCCGCGTCCTCCGGGCCCTGCCCGAGAGCATGAAAGCCGAACGGAAGCGGCTGGCCGGCTACATCCGAGAGGTCCTCGACGGCTGTCTGAAACACCGGCGTCCCGACGGCCTCTTCCACGACGTCGTCGACAAGGCGGACACGTTCGTCGAGACGAACCTCTCCCAGATCCTGTCGTACACGATTTTCCGGGGGGTCAAGGGAGGTTGGGTTCCGAAGTCCTACCTCAAGGACGCCGAGGTCATGCGGAAGGCCGCCCGGAGCAAGGTCGACGACCTCGGCTATGTCCGCGACGTCTGCGGCTCGCCGACTTTCGAAAAACCGGGCACGGCCACCGAGGGCCAGGCCTTCTTCATCCTCATGGAGGCGGCGGTGCGGGACCTCGAGGCCTGACGCTCAGCGCTTTTTCGTGAGCTCCGCGCAGCGGATGCCGCGCGGGTTGAAACACTTGTTGCAGGAGATGCACTCGGACTTCGCCGCGAGGCCTTCCCGGAAGTGCTTGACGAGGAAGGGGTCGCGGATGAGCGGACGGCTGAGGGAAACGAGATCGGCCCGGCCTTCCCGGACGATCCTTTCGGCTGCGGCCAAGGTGCGGATGCCGCCGAGCCCGAAGACGGGGACATGAACCGCCTGTTTGATCCGGGCGGCGTTTTCCACGAAATACCCCTCGTCGTCCTCGACGCGGAGGCCCGCCCAGACCGACCCGCGGCCGGCCTCGGCCATGCCACCGCTCGCCTCGATGCCGTCGATGCCCTCGCCTTCGATGATGCGGGCGACGCGGATGGCGTCCTCGATGACGAGCCCGCCCTCCAGGAAGTCGGTCGAGTTGAGCTTGACGATGACCGGGAAGTCGCGGCCGCAGGCGGATTTGACGCCGCGGAGGACTTCGACGAGGACTCGCGCCCTGTTTTCGAGCGATCCGCCCCACTCGTCCTGTCGGCGGTTCGTGTGGGGGGAGAGGAAGCTCGACAAAAGGTAACCGTGGGCGGCGTGGAGCTGGACGCCGTCGAACCCGGCCTTTTTCGCCCGCGCCCCGGCCGAAATGAAAGCGGCGATGAGGGTCCCGATCTCTTCGGCGGTGAGTTCCCGCGGCATGACCTTGGACACGGGGTCGTAGACGGCGGAGGGGGAGACGGGAACGCAGCCGCAGAGCTTTTCCTTCGTTTGCCGTCCGGCGTGGGCGATCTGAAGGAAGACGCGGGATGGGAAACGATGAACGATCTCAGGGATTCGCGCCAGGCCCTCGACGAAGCGGTCGTCGAAAACGGCCGTCTGACGCGGACTGGCCTTGCCGGAGGGCTGGACGTGGGCGTGGCCGGTGATGATGAGCCCGACTTCGCCTTCGGCTAAGCGGCGATAGAGCTCGATGTTGGCGTCCGTGACATGCCCTTCGTCGTCGGCCATGAAATCATGGGTCGCCGAGCGGGCGAATCGGTTGGGTATAGTGATGGGACCGATCTTGACGGGCGTGAAGAGGATACTCATGGATCCATTCTAGCCGAATACCCTTGCGCGCGTCAGCCCTTTCGTTTATTGTGTTTGTTGAATCGCCGGAGACGAACGGAGAAAACACGACATGCCGGTGGCCGAAGTCGAACAAAAGGTCCTCGAGGCCCTGGAGAGGCTTGGGATAGCCACCATACGCCACGAGCATCCGCCCGTCGCCACCGTCGAGGAAGCAGAAAAACAATGGGGTCCGATCAAGGGGACGCATTGCAAGAACCTCTTTCTCCGGAACAACCGCGGCAACCGTCATTACCTGCTCATCGCCGCCGTCGACAAGGCCGTCGACCTCAAGCGGCTCAACGCCATGCTCGGGGAGGACAGGCTGAGCTTTGCCTCCCCGGAAAGGCTCAAACGCTGGCTGGGCCTTGAGCCGGGATCGGTTTCGCCCTTCGGCCTGATCAACGACGCGACCCGCGGGGTCGAGGTCGTCTGCGACGAAACGCTGAAGTCGAGCCCCGCGTTGGGCTTCCATCCGAACGTCAACACGGCGACCCTGGAGATCACCCTCGCCGATTTCGAAAAATTCCTGGCTTCCTGCGGCAACACCGTCCGCTGGCTGAAGCTCTAGAAGAGGTGACACCGATGCGTCCCCGAATCGCCGTTCTGGCCGCGCTCCTCATCGGACCGCTGGCGGCTCCGGCCGTGCCCCCTCAGAGGATCCCCGAGCCCAAGGTCGGTTTCGCGCCGTTCGAGTACGTCTGCCGGCGGGCCGTAAGCCCCATCCGGATAGACGGCCGTCTCGACGACCCCGCTTGGCGGGACGCGGACTGGACCGAAGTTTTCGGCGACATCGAGGGCGCCGCGAAACCGGCGCCTCGTTACAGGACCAGGGTCCAGATCCTCTGGGACGATCAATATCTTTACATCGGGGCCTACCTCGAGGAGCCTCATGTCTGGGCCACCCTGACCGAAAGGGATTCCATCATCTTCCAGGACAACGATTTCGAAGTTTTCATCGACCCCGACGGCGACACCCATAATTATTACGAGCTGGAGATGAACGCCCTGAACACCGTCTGGGACCTTCTGCTCATCAGGCCTTACCGGGACGGCGGCCCGGCCGTCCATTCCTGGGACATCCAGGGCCTCCGGACGGCCGTCAACGTCATGGGGACGCTGAACGACCCCTCGGACAGGGACAAGGCCTGGACCCTGGAAATCGCCCTGCCGTTCGTGGTTCTCAAGGAATGTATCCCCGGGAAGCCCGAGCGCCCGTCGGCGGGCGACCAATGGCGGGTCAATTTCTCCCGGGTCGAGTATTCTCTCGACGTCGAGAACGGGAAGTACGTCAAAGCGAAGGACGCCGGCACGGGCCGGTCCTTGCCCGAGGACAATTGGACCTGGACACCGCAGGGCGTCATCAACATTCACTATCCGGAGATGTGGGGTACCGTCCAGTTCTCGTCGAAATCTCCCGGCAAGGGGAAAGAGAAATTCGAGCGGCGGCCCGAGGAAAAGGTCAAATGGGCCCTCCGTAAGGTTTACTACGCCGAGTGGGCGCACTACGACAAAACCAAGGCCTTCGGCGCCGGCGTAGGGGCGCTGGGCCTCGAGGGTGAGAACGTCCTGAGGGTCAAGGGCTGGTCCTATCCGCCGGCCATCCAGACGACCGAGAGCCTTTTCGAGGCGGCCTACACGGCGAGATCCGGGGAGAGTTGGCACATCCGCCAGGACGGCCTGGTCTGGAGAGAAACGCCGTCCAAGCCCGGCGCCAATTAAGGGGGAAGCCATGCGCAGAATCCTGAGTTCGACCGTCCTCGCACTTCTCGTTTTCGGCGGCCTGACGGCCGCGTTCGGCCAGGCTCTGCCCTCGGCCAAGCCGGAAGACGTGGGCATGTCGTCGAAACACCTAGCCTATCTCGACGAGATCATCGGCGCCGCGGTCGTCCGGAAGGACTTTCCGGGTGCCGTTCTGCTCGTCGCTCGGAGGGGCAAGGTCGTTTTCCGGAAGGCTTACGGCGACTCCCAGCGAGTTCCCGAATCGAGACCGATGGCCGCCGACATGATCTTCGACCTGGCCTCGATTACGAAACCCGTGGCCACGGCGACGTCGGTCATGATCCTCGTCGAGCGCGGGCAGATCCGGCTGTGGGACCGAGTCAAGACCTACGTCCCCGAATTCACGCCCTATTACGGGGAAAAGGGGATCGCCGGGGATGAGGTCCGCCTCTATCATCTCTTGACGCACACCTCGGGCCTGCCGCCCTATACGGACGCCAAGGAAGCTGGGAAAAAGCTCGGCGACCCCTGCTCGACGGCCGACCTCGCTCGGCTCATCGCCGAGATCCCCAAGGAATCCCCGGTCGGGACGAGATTCGTCTACAGCTGTCTCAATTACATCACCCTGGCCCATATCGTCCAAAAGGTCACCGGGAAGACGATCGCCGAGTTCGCCGAAGAGACGATCTTCAAGCCGCTGGGAATGACAAGGACCTTTTACCGGCCGCCGGAGGCCTTCTTGAGCCTCTGCGTCCCGACGGAGGTCATCGACGGGAAGCCCCTGCGCGGCGTCGTCCACGACCCCCTGGCCCGTCTGCAGGGGGGCGTGTCGGGCAACGCCGGCCTCTTTTCGACCGCCGACGACCTGGCCGTCTTCGCCCAGATGCTTCTCAACAAGGGTGAGGGAAAGGGCGTGCGCGTCCTCAGTCCGCTCAGCGTCGAGCGTATGACCGAGATCTACCCCAAGGTCGGCGAGTCCGGCCGGGGCCTCGGCTGGGACCTCGATTCGGACTACGCCACCGTCCGCGGCGACCTCTTCGGCCCGGCGTCCTACGGTCATTCGGGCTACACGGGGACCTCGATCTGGATCGATCCGGAGACACAGACGGCCGTCGTTTTCCTGACCAACCGCGTCCACCCCGACGACAAGGGGGACATCATCGCCCTGCGCAGCAAGGTGGCCAACGTCGTCGCAGCGGCCATACGCGCAAAATAAAGCTTTTGACACGGTCGGGGCCATGTGCTAAGGTTCGGGCAGGAGTCGATGGACATGCAGGTCCAGATCGAACGCGAAATTCATATCCGGGCGTCCCGTTCGTCGGCCGTCCTCACCCAGGCCATCCAGATATTCCGGAGCTATCTCGAGCCCACGACCTTGCCGACGGCCCCCGAGTATTACCGCGCCCGGAACTTCCTCAAGGAAGGGAAAGCCTTTTACGACCAGACCATCCAGAACGCCAAGAAGCTCCTCGGGCCGATACCGATTTACGCCGCCAAGGATTTCGAAGGGTGGCGGTCCCAAGCCCTCATCAAGAACAAGATCGTCGTCACGGGAGAGACGCTCGAGGAACTCCGCGCCGAGCTGACGGTCGACGATTTCGTTAAAACCATTATGAACGCCGAGGAGGTTGAAACCTACCTCAAGACTCACTACGATGAGCAGAAATCCGGCAAGAGAAAGCTGGCCAACATCAAGATCCGGATGGTCCTCGATAAGCTGGCCTCGCTCGTGGCCGAGGGCCAGGAGCTCCAGAAAACGGCCCAGCGCAAACAGCAAGGCCTTCCGATCTAGCCTGGATTATCGTCCTGGCGGACGACCCCCTTATCCCGCCAATACCTGAGTTTCCCCAGTCCGCCCCGGTCCGGCTTGGCGTCGTAACCTAGTCCGAAGAGGGCTTTGCCGGCCTCGACGAGCGTCTGGCCCTTGTACAGGGCCCGGGTCAGGTTGACGATGGTGTAATCGAGGTACCCGGGCCGCGACGCAGCGAAAACGAAGTCGCCGTCGGTCTCGATCGCGCCGAGCGCTATTCGTCCGGCGTCGAACGTGTACCGGGGACGGCGGAAATCGCGGCTCATGTCCATGCGCAGGTCGTTCTTGACGCCGACGACGAGGTCCTTGTCCCCGGCCTTGATGACGACGCCGACGGCGCCGCGCTCAGGTTGAGAGGGGATTATGGAAACCCGGTCGAGCCAGGCCTTGGGATCATCCTGCGCCCCGTGGGGGACGAGGACGGTGACGAAGGCGCATGTCTCCCCGAGCTCGAAATGCTGGGCCCAGGACTGATGGATGAGCCATTCGTCCTGGTAGTGCCTCTTCTCGGCCTCGACGCCCTCCATCCGGAACTCCGTCAGGGGGAACATGATGAGCAGACGCTTGTCCTGGGGAAGAACGGCGTTCTGGATCTGGTCGTAACCCGTGTCGTACCAGTGTTCGCCCCGGTCGAAGATCTTCCGGGTGTGCCAGAGAGCGCCCATCGTGAAGTAATCTTCGCGAAGGGCCTTGAAGATGTCGAAGACGACATAGCACTCCGGGTCCTTAATGTAGACCACGACCCGGTCCGCCTGGTAGCCCCACCCGTCGTCGATGACGCGCGTCCGGCTGTAATCGAAGTCGTCGAAGGACAGGAAGTCGACTTTCCTCGTCCGGACCGGTCGGTACGAGCCGGCATTGCGCATGAACTCGAGAAGCGTCTGGCCGGGGACGGCGTCTCGGACGCTGTAGCGCGACTCGCCGGCCTGCTGGCCCCAGAAGATCTTCTCCGGCCGGACGCAGAGGCGGTTGTGGAAGTAGTCCTGGCGGTAGGCCCCGTAGGGTCCGGACGGCATGTAATCGCGGTAGCCGCCGTCGTGGAGCAGGACCGAGCCGCCCGACATCAGCAGAACGAGGCTGTTCTCATCGGCGTGGCCGTGGGTCATTTTCTCTTCCTCGACCGGGATCGTGTCCCGCAGGTAGTCGCGGAAGTTCAGGCCGCCGTCGCCCTCGTCCCGGTAATTGAGGAGGAGGTAGCTCGAGAGGGGAGACCAGCCGTTCCGGAAAACTATTTTTTTACCCTGGACGTCCTCCATGACTTCCATGGACGAGGCGGTGGGTACCGCGGCTTTGACTTCGTCCGTTCCCCAACGGTAGCAGTCGAGGAGCATGTATCCGAGGCCGGAGCTCGTCGGTTTGTCGAAATCGACGAATTTGGCGGCGATCGTCTCCGCCGCCCATTTGAGCCCGGGGTCCCGGAGGGCCGCCGCGGCCGCTTCGAAGAAGACCAGAAAATGGGTCCAGTTGGACGTCCAGTGGGCGTCGCCCAGGTCGGGGACGACGCCGGCCGGGCACATGAGGTTCAGGTAGTATTGGGCGTAATAGAACATCTCGGGCGTCCTGAACATCTCTTTGATCTTGTCCAGGGCGTCGGCGTAGCCGAGGAGAGAGTAAAGCCAGACGCCGTTGTAGATCGTGGCGTCCTCGATCTGCCAGTTCCCCCAGTTGTCGTCGCCGAGGGCCCGGCTCTGCATATCCCATTTGGGCGCATCCGGGTGTTTCGGCAGGGCGCGGACGGCCCAGGCCAAGGATTCAGCGCGGAGGGCGGAGCGGTTCATCGGTCCCCATTCCTGGGTCCGGAGGAGGTAGCGCATGCTTCCGGCGATGAGATCCGCCGCTTTCTTATCCTCGGCGGGGGAGAGGCGCCCGAGGCGCCGGAGCGTGTCGTAGGTCCGGATGTAGCGCATGGTCGTGAAAAAGTCGGGCAGGGCCGGCACCCCGTCGGTGTAGTCGGGCCTGAGTTTGATGGACGATTCGGGATAGGCGGAGCGGTAATCGCCGTAGGTCAGGAGGACGTCCTTGGCCCGGGCGGCGTATTCGGGCTTTTTTTCTTTTTCGTAGAGATACGAGTAGATCACCGCCATCTCCAGGAGTCCGCCCGGCGGGCGGTAGCCGAAGACGTTGAGGGGGTCGAAGGTCTTCTTCCACTGGGCGAGGAGCTCGTCGGCGTGGTCGTACGTCCAGGCGGCCGAGGCCCGGGCGTAGGCCAGGTAGCGGTCGCGCGGGGCGCCCTGGAACGAAGGCGCCAGGATAGGCAGGAGAGAGAGAACGGTGACTACGATGGCAATTGAGCGGCTGATTCCCGACGGCATTTTTGGCATGGTCTCACTCCTCAAGGATCTAACTTTTTTTATCACAATTCCCCGGTCGACGCAAAATCTCCTTGTCCGGGAGTTTCCTGTTGCGAGCGTTGCCGGGCGTGTGAGAGAATGGACGCCAATAGTTCGGAAGGAGGCAGCATGGCCCAGAAGATCGGACGACGGGAATTCTTCAAGAAGAGCGCCCAGGCCGGGATCGCGCTGGCCGTAGGGCAAAAACTCGCTGCGGGCGCCGGTACACGGGCGGCGGGGCCCGCGGCCAAGGCCTCGGTCGTGGGCGTCGGCATCGGCGCTGACTACGAGAAGGCCGCGCTGAAAGCCGTCGAGCTTCTGGGCGGGATCAAGAAGTTCGTCCCCAAGAGATCCCGGGTCGCCCTTCTCCCGAACGTCCAGAGCCGCCACCCCGGCTCCTTCACCAAGCCCGAGGTCCTGCGGGCCGTCATCAAGCTCTGCAAGAAGGCCGGGGCGCGGGAGATCAACTGCCTGAGCTGGCAGCCGGTGAAGCAGTGGGAGGACACGGGCCTCAAGGCCGTCATCGACGCCGAGGGGGTGGGCCTCAAACTTTACGAAAAGGACGAGGCTCTCTTCAAGGCCGTGTCTGTCCCCGGCGGGCTGGCTCTGACCGAGGCCCGGATCCTGGCCGATCTTTACAAACACGACCTCCTCATCAACATGCCCATCACCAAGGACCACGCCGGGAATAAGTTCACTGGAACGATGAAGAACCTCATGGGCCTGAATTCGCCGGTGAGCAACCGGACCTTCCACCGCCCGAACTGGAAGACCGACCCGAACGACGTGGCCCACCTTGATCAGTCGATCGTCGACCTGAACAAGGCGGTGAAGCCCGCCCTCAACGTCGTCGACGCCACCGAGTTCATCGTCTCGAACGGTCCCTTCGGGCCGGGCCAGCTCATAAGGCCCGAGAAGGTGGTCGCCGGCACCGACCGGGTCGCCATCGACGCCTATTGCGCCGGCCTCTGGGGCCTCGAGCCCAAGGACATCGTTCAGATCAAACGAGCCTCCGAGCAGGGGCTCGGGGAGATCAACCTGGACAAGGTCAACGTCAGGGAAGAGAACGTTTAGCGGACTCCGGAGGCCGGGCGGGGAGGTCGGCAAAATGGCTGCAGCCAAGGGACTTTGCGCGACTTTGTTCCTGATGGGCTTATTCATGGCCGGCGCGTGGGCGGCATCGGGACTTTTCAAAGAAGGTCCACTCCGGGCTTACCTTCCAGCGGACAATGCCGCCTCCGGCTGGACGAAGGATGGGGAGCTCCAAGAATACGAGGGCGAGGAGCTCTACACCTACATCGACGGCGGCGCGGAGATCTACCAGGAGTACGGCTTTCGCCGGGTTATCCTCCAGGACTACAAAAACGCCAAAGGAAAGTCCGCCTCGCTCGAGATCTTCGAGATGGAAACGCCGGCCGCCGCCTTCGGCATGTTCACGTTCAAGAGGTCCGGAAGTGGAAAGACGGTCTCTCTCGGCGCGGGCGCGGAGCTCGAGGCCTATTACCTGAACTTCTGGAAGGGCAGGTTCCTGGTGACGCTGACGGGCTTCGACGAGGCCCGGGAAACGATCGACGGGCTTATGGGCATAGGCGGAGTCGTGGACTCGAAAATCCGGGACGCTGGAGCGGCGCCCGGTCTCGTCGGCGCCCTGCCGGAGAAGGGCCTAATTCCCGGCAGCGTCAAATATCTCAAGGGCCTGCTCGGCCTCGACAATATCTATCCTTTTTATACATCGCGGGGGCTGGGTTTCGCGGAAGCGGCCAGGGGCGTCTACGAAAACGGGGCGACCCTGCTCATCCTGGATTACGGGACGGCCGATGCCCGGGCCCGGGCCTGGCTCGACTTGCGGACGTATCTCTCGGAGTCGGACCGATTCAAGCGGGCCGTGGGCGGAGGAACGGACGTCTTCCTCGTCCTGGACGGGAAAGGACAGCATGTGGCGATCGCGGAATCCGGGCCGCGCCTCTACATCGGAATTAGTGCCGTTAAGGACGCCGCGTTCGATATCGTCCGCCGGGCGAGCCACTTGACCGCACGGCCCGGGTAAGCCCCTTTCTTATTGCAGGACCTGCTTGACGATGTCGACGAGGCCCAGGGCGTATTCGATCTCGGTGAGCGGGATTTTCTTGGCCTGGGCGATCTTGGTGAACCGGCCGTCCTTGTTGCTGTCCTTTGTCACGACGAGGTAATCGGCGAGGGGAGCCACGGCGTCGATCATCCGCTCGTTGTCGCTCCCGGCCGGGCCGCGCTTCGACTCGCCGCCGACATGGACGGCCATGACGAAGATCTTCTTCTGCTTGCAGAGTTCGATGACTTTCCGGAGGCGGGCTTCTTCGCTGTCGAGGGTCAATCCCGACGCCCCCATACCCTTGAGGCTGGCGCCGATGGCGAAAATGACCGCCTTGTAGGGCGTTCCCTTCGGGAATTTGGAGAGGTCGGTCGTGACCTCGATGTGGAAGCCAGGCCCGGACTCGCGCCCGCCGAGCCCGACGCCGTCGGCCACCATCTCGGGGGTTGGAACGTCGCAGTAATCGTAGGCGATGGCCGCTTCGTCGAGGACGATATTGAGAGTTGTGACGTCCGTGCTCTGGCCGGCCGAGGTCGTCAGCACGGGCAGGCCGGCCTTGGGGATCGTCTGTCCGGCGATGAGCAGGGACAAGCCGAGGACCGCGCCCGCGGCCAGCCCCAATACAACATTCTTCTTCATGTTCGTTCTCCTTCCGCGGACGCCCGGCGCCCGCTACTTCTTATCGGGCTCCATCAGGATGTCAAAGACCCGAACGGCCTTCTTCCACCAATCCGGTGTGGCCGGCTTGCCGCGATCGTAGGTCCGCTTTTCCGTGTCATAGACATAGAGCCGGTTGTACTTGACGAGGAGGTCGTCGCCGAGCTTCCACCAGGCGTCGACGACGGTCGAGGCGTTGTTGATGCAGAATCCGGTCAGGAACTTGGCCGCCTCGGCCGGCTTCTTCTTGTAGAGGGCCAGGGCCTGTTGATCGATCTCGGGCATGCGGGCGACGAGTTCCGCCTCATATTTCGCCTGGGCGGCCTGGACGTCCTTGATGGCCTCGGAATAGACGACCTGGACGTGGAAGTCCGTGTAGTCGAACGCCCAGCGCGCCGAATCCCGGCTGAAGGTCCAGTGGTCGCCCACGCCGAAGGACTTCGGCAGCTCCGTCACGCCGGCGTAGAAGGGCATGTAACACGCGGTGTCCTGCGAGCCGAATGCTATCCAGACGATGCCGCCGACGGCATCGGGATATCCCGCCCGGCTTTGCGTGACCGTCGTGTATTCCGCCCGGCCGTCGTCGATGACCCGCGGCTGGCGGCGGTTATAGTAATTCGGGTTCTTGAAAGGTCCGCCCCGGATCCCCTTGAGCGGGTCCCACGGGGTGCCGTAACTCCGGTCCCGGGTCATGGCCATGACGTCCTGGACGGAGAGCTTCCTGTCCGGCTTGACGGAAAAGGGAAGGTCCATGTTCGGCGTCTCGGCCTTCAACTTCTGCGAGGGCGCGGCCAGGTCAAAGAAACGCCACAGCCTTTGGATCCCGCCGTTGGTGCTCGCCGCGCTGCCCTCGATGGGCGAATAGGCCTTCTTCCAGTTGAAGGGCTTGCCGCTCTTGGGGTCGTAGAAACCCATGTCGACGGCCAGCGACACGGCGTTCGGCGAGGCCATGAAGAGATCCTTGTTGTTGAGGTCGATCTCGCCGATGCGCGACTCGTTGGGGCAGACGCTGACCTGGTCGTCAGGAACGCGCTGAGCCGCCCAGACCGCGCCCGGTTTGCCGCTATCCGGCGTCCACAGCGGACCCACGGGCATGATCTCGAAGATCCAGACTTCTTTCGTGTCGGCGATGGCCAGCATCTCGCCGTCGTCGTGGAAGCCGTAGCCGTATTTCTCGGCCAGCGACCCGACGACCTGGATGGCCTCGCGGGCCGTCGCCGCCCGCTCCATGGCCAGGAGCGTCAGCATGGTCAGGTCAAACTTGGCCGCCGGCGTCGGGTTCTCCATCCTGCGCTGACAGCCGATGGTCGATTCGCCGATGGCCACTTGCTTATCGTTCATGTAGCCGAACCCGCCGTGGTGATAGGCGTAGGTATGCGCCACTTCGGGGATATCGACGCCCGCGTAGTCCTTCTTATAGAGGTCCCACTTGAGGCCTTCCGCCGGAGGCCAGGTCCTGTACTGCGAGATGTGGTAGATCTTGCGGGTCGAGCCGGGCTTGTGGTCGGCCGCGGGGATGTGGCGGAAGGTCCAGTCGCAGATGCCGCAGTCACAGGTGTGCGTGGTCATGACCGAACCGTCCACAGAGGCGTCCTTGCCGACGATGATGACCGTGCAGCCGTCCTTGTCGAAGACCGGGTCGTCGGTCCCGGCCCGGGCCTCGCCGCCGGCCGGGGAGATATGGCCGGCCAGGAAGACGGCCAGGACGAGCGTCAGTCCGATGGCCATGAGGTGTTTTCTCTTCATGATAGCCTCCTTTTTCACGCTGATATCGTTATTTTTTATCGGGCTCGGTCAGGACATCGAAGGCCTTGACGGCCTTGTTCCACCACTCCGGGTTGGCCGTCGGGATGCGGCCTCTCGACCGCTTCTCGGGGTTGTAGAGTCCCAGGTGGTTGTATTTCACCCAGAGGTCGTCGCCGAGCTTCCACCAGGCGCCGACGACGTTGGCCGCATTATTCAGGCAGTAGCCGGTGAGATAGCGGACGGCCTCCTTGGGGTTTTTCTTGTAGAGCTCGGCCGCCCGGGCGTCGATCTCGGGGACGCGGTCGAGAGCACCGTCCTCCCAGGTCTTCCGGGCCGCCTTGACGTCCTCGATGGCGGCGTTGTAGGCGACCTGGACGTGGAAGTCGACATAATCGAAAGCCCAGCGGGCGGAATCCCGGTTGAGGACATAGTGGTCGCCGATGCCGAAGGACTTGGGGATCTCGGTCGCGCCGGCGTAGAACGGGACGTAGCAGGACGAGTCCTGGGCGCCGAGGGCGACCCAGACGATGCCGCCGACCGGGTCGGGGAGCCACGACCGGCACTGGGTCAGGGTGGTGTATTCGACATTGGGAACGCTGATGAGGCGTGTGCCCCTGTAATAATTCGGATTTTTGAAGGGACCGCCGCGGAGCCCGCGGATGGGATCGAAGACCGTCCCCTCGGACTTGTCGCGGGTCACGGCCATGACGTCCCGGACCGAGAGCTTGGCGTCGGGCTTGACGGAGAAGGGGAAATCCATGTTGGGTGTCTCGGGCTTGAATTTCCGGGACGGCGCGACGAGGTCGAAGAAGCGCCATATCCGGGAGCTGCCGCCCGCGCTGCTGAGGGCGCTTCCCTCGGATGGCGAATAGGCTCTCTTCCAGCTGAAGGGCTTGCCGTCTTTCGGGTCGTAGAGCTTGGCCTCGATGGCGAACGTCACGACGTGGGCGGAGGCCATGAAATAGTCGGAATTGGCAAGGTCCATTTCGCCGATCCGCGATTCGTTGGGGCAGACGCTGACGTGATCGTCCGGCACGCGCTGCGCGGCCCATACGGCCCCGGGCTTTCCGGATTTCGGCGTCCAGAGCGGGCCGACCGGCATGATCTCGAAGACCCATATCTCCTTGGGGTCGGAAACGGCCAGCATCTCGCCGCCCATGCTCTCGCCATAGCCGTATTCTTCGGCCAGCGAACCCATGAGCTTGATGGCCTCCCGGGCCGTCCGGCAGCGCTCCATGGCCAGGAGGGTCAGCATGGAGATGTTGAGCGCGGGTGCCGAGGTCGGGTTAGAGAGCTTGCGGACGTTGCTGATCGTCGATTCGGCGACGGCCAGCTGCTGGTCGTTCATGTAGCCGAAGATGGAGTGGTGGTACCCGAAGGTATGAGCCACCTCGGGGATCTCGACGCCGGTCGGGTCCTTGAGGACCATGGCCCACTTGCCTCCCTCGGAAGGCGGCCACGTGCGCAACTGGTCGATGCGGTAGAGCTTTCTCATGGCGCCGGGCTTATGGTCGGCGGCCGGGACGTGGCGCCAGGTGAAGTCGCAAACGCCGCAGTCGGCGGCGTGCGTGCTCATGACCGAGCCGTCGGTCGAGGCCTCGCGTCCGACCATGATGACCGTGCAGGCTTCCGCCGCCTCGTCGAGGGCGGTGGCTACCACTGGATTTTGGCTAAGGTCCAGGCTCAGACCACCCGCGAAAACGAGAACGGCGGCGAAGGCTAGGAAGCCGAGGCTCCTTTTCCTGAAGATCATTAGAAACACCTCAATTCATGATGACGCCGCCGGCCGCGGTCTTGGCCGGGTCGGCGAGGTAGTGGCCAACGCCGTTCTTGACGACGTCGGCGTAGCGCGGGACCCCGCGGACGACGATGGGCCGGGCCGCTGTCTTCTTGGAAAATTGGCGGAATATCTCGAGGGTCACGGACATGTGTTGCCCGACCCTTTTGTCGAGCGGCCAGCCGGTCTCGTCGTAGGGGACGAAGAGCCTCTTCTTTTTGGACAAGCTGAGCAAGAACGGGTCTTTGCCGTCGAGAAGGAATTTCGTCGTCTTAGGTCCGGTGGGCTGGTCGAGGAAGGGGATGGGCGCCTCGAGAAGGAAGGGCATGGCCTCCGAGTAGTCGCCGATCTCCCGGTGGGACAGGCCGCGGAAACCGGCCGGCGACGGCTCGACGTGGTTCTCGAATCCCTCCATGGCCTTGACGGTCATGGAGGCCAAGGTCGCGATCTTGACCGATCTTTCCGGGGCGACAATGCAGTTCGTCACCGGGAACATCGTCTCCGCGCCGTGGACGTCGATAGCCACGTCGATCTTCTCCCGGCGTATGAGCTCCATGGCGCCGAATGTGACCCGCTCCATGAGCGGGCCGTCCGGCCGTCCCGGCCAGGTCCGGTTGGTGTTGCGGACGTCGATAAAGGAGAGGAGCTGACGGTCCGGGTAATGGATGTAGACGTCCGGGTCGGGCCACTGGTCGAGCGGGGAGGCGTCGCGGTTGCCGTAGCGAAACCGCTGCGAGCCCCAGTCCGTCGGGACATCGAAGTATAGAGGGTAGCCGTCGCCCGGGCGCGTGTTGCGGCTGCCGCTGTTGTTGAAGAAGGGGATGACATAGAGCGTGCCCTTGTCGACGACGGCGTTCTCGATGAAGACGAGCGCGGCCAGCATGCCCTCGGGCTCATTGGCATGCGTGTTGCCCATGATCAGGGCCTTGCCTCCAGGCTCTTTTCCCTGAAGGACGAAAATAAGAGTGTCGCCGGCAGTACCCTTGAGTCGGGGAGAGAAATCGCTCAGCCGGAGGACCGCGGCGACGCCCGGGCCTTTGATGATAGGGACATCGTAATGCCTGTGACGGAAAAGCGGCGGGCCGCCCCATAGAACGAGGCCGAGGAATGCTCCCGCCATGGCCGCCTTGACCAGACCTTCTCGTTTCATGCCGCGCTCTTTCATTTCACCCGCAGGAGCCTCAGGAGGAGAGGGACCATGACCAGGAGGTAGAGGACCAGGTCGTCGGGCTTTTTTTTCTCGCGCACGAAATTCCATCCGACGAGGAAGAGGATGAAGGCCGTGATGACGTAATAGGCGATCATGATCATCGGTGTGTCTTTCGCCTCGCTACATGCTCCATTTGACCAGGAAGGCCAGTTTCGAGCTGAAAATGATCATGGCCATCGCGGTGGCGGTGATGGCCAGCCAGGGCAGCCAGGTCGCTTTGAGAAAGTCCTTGTAGGACCCGTCATAGCCGGAGACCATGTTGCTGAGACGGCCGATCAGGGCCGTCGGCGGCAGGCCGTCGCCGAGGGGCCAGAGGAGGCTCAGCCCGGCGATGACGACGGTCGCGTGGAACCCGATCGAGTCCAGGAACCAGATCAGGGGAATGCCGATGATCGCCGCCGCGCCGTAGGTCAGGATGCCCTCGGAAAAGGGGATGATGACCGGCAGGAGGAAGAAGAGGAGGATGAGCGGCGTCGAGATGACGGCGAACGACACGAGGCCGCGGACACCGGTCACGGTCATGATCTGCTGGAGCATGCCGACGACGACCATGGTCGCGAGAAGAGGTAGGAGCCTTTTCAGCGTGTCGCGGGCCAGCGTCAGGAAAGCGATCCTTTTCGGGCTGAAGAGAAACGCCGCCGCGCCGGCGCCGGCGAACTCGAGGGACAGGCCGAAGATGGGCGTGGCGAAGGGCCAGGCCCGGTAGGCGATGACCAGACCGAAAAAGACGGCGAACGGCAGGAGGACCCGCCACCAGGTCATGCCCTTCGGCGGCTCGGGCAGTTCGAGGGGTCCGGCCGCGGCGCCCGGTTCCTTCTTCCAGCCCAGGACTAAAACGGTGAACGCGCCCAGGATGAGGACGGGGATGCCCAGGGTGAACTCGAAACCGACGTAGGGAATGGCCGTTCCCGCGCAAAGGATCATGGCCCAAATATTGACCGGCGGCGCGGCCGCGCTCAGGCCGGCCACGATGAAGAGGATGGCGGCCACTTTCTTGCGGGGGATGCCCAGGCGGCCGAGGGCCATGGCCACCGGGGCTCCGACGACGAGAAGCGAGACGCTCCCGGCGCCCGTCAGAGCGCCGGGGATAAGGACGATGACCATCAGGATGAGCAGGACGAGGACCCTTTTCCTGCCGAAGACGCGGAGCGTCGCCCGGACGACATAGACGACGCCGCCCGATTCGTCGACGATGGTCATGAAGAGCGTCGCCGTGAAGAAGACGAGGATGACATCGAGGTAGGTGAAAGATCCCTCGACGAGGTGGCGCCCCAGGTCGGCGATGGGCGGCGTATTGAGGAAGGCGCCGGCGACGCCCCCGGCCAGGGCCGAAGCGAAGATGCTCAGCTCGACGGACAGTTTGGCGGCCTTGGCCGCCGCGTAAGCGGCGATCATGACCGCGAGAATGAGCAAGATCTGTGTCGTCATGCCTAACGCCCAGCATCTTACAGGAATTCGGACAGTTCGGTCAACACGCCCCTTTGACGCCATCCGGGCTGTGATGGGGACCGGCGGGGAGCGGATTCTGAGAGCGACCAACAGAAGTGCGGCGGAGCGGCACGGAACCGCACTTCTGGTAAATCTCTGAAACGAGCCTTAGATATTATCGCTCTGAGAATTCCCCGTCGCAGCCAAAAGGGGTGGCGTCATGCGCAAGCAACTTAGCTGCATCTTAGCGCGTTATAGACAAAACCCGATGATTCCGCTAAGATATTCGTGGAAAGGGGTCGAAAGGAGTTTCGACCTATGCTTGATTCAAGGCCTCCCGTCCGGGAGGGCATTTCCAAACCCGCTCTTTTTCCGCTACAATATGTTCCTATAAGGAGGACATCCATGCGGCATTCCGCTTTTTCAAAATTCCTCTTCGCGTTGAGCCTCGTGGGTTTCCTGGCCGGCGTGGGTGCGCCGGGCCTCGAGGCCCAGTATTACGGCCGGAACAAGGTCCAGTACCAGAAGTTCGACTTCAAGATCATGAAGACCCGGCATTACGACATCTATTTCTATCTCCAGGACGAGCAGACGGTCAAGCTCGCCGCCCTCATGGCCGAGCGCTGGTATTCGCGGCTTTCCCGGATGTTCAATCATGAGCTCAAGGGCCGCCAGCCCCTCATCCTCTACGGGAGCGGGCCGGAATTCCAGCAGACGACCGTCATCCCGGACATCCTGGGCGAAGGGACGGGCGGCGTCACGGAGTCGTTCAAGCGCCGGATCGTCCTGCCCTACGGGGCCTCGCTCTCCGAAACAAACCACGTCATCGGGCACGAGCTTGTCCACGCCTTCCAGTATGACATCATGGCTCAGGGTCATTCCGACCAGGCCCGGGGGAACGAGATGGGCCTCCGCATTCCCCTCTGGTTCATCGAGGGCATGGCCGAGTATCTCTCCATCGGCCCGGTCGACCAGAACACCTCGATGTGGATGCGCGACGCCGTGCGCCGCAAGCTTCTGCCCCAGATCAGCAAGCTCGACAACTCCTACAAATATTTCCCCTACCGCTGGGGCCATGCCGTCTGGGCCTACATCACCGGCCGCTGGGGGGACGAAGTCATCGGCAAGATGATGAAATCGGTCGGCCGCTCCGGGGACTACGAAGTCATCCTGGAGGGCGTGCTCGGCATCAAGCTGAAGCAGCTTTCGGCCGATTGGCATAAGTCGATGCAGGAGGCCTACACCCCGCTTATCGAAAAAACCCAGACGCCCGACAAGTTCGCCAAGCCGTTGTTCAAGGGCGTGGAGTCCAATCCCTACAACATCGCGCCGTCCATCAGCCCGGACGGCAAAGAACTCGTGTTTCTTTCGACCCGGGACCTTTTCTCGATCGACCTTTACCTGGCGGATGCCGACACCGGCAAGATCAAGCGGAAGATCATCTCGACCGCCGTGGACCCCCATTTCGAGAGCATCCAGTTCATCAAGTCCGCCGGCTCCTGGGACGCCAAGGGTGAGAAATTCGTCTTCGGCGGCGTGGCCAAGGGCCGATCGGTCCTGACCATCCTCGACATGAAGAAGGACAAGATCGAGCGGGAGATCCCCTTCGGCGAGCTGGCCGAGATCCTCAGCCCGGCCTGGTCGCCGGACGGGCGCTACGTCACCTTCACCGCCCTGACCGGCGGGGTCTCGGACATTTTCATCTACGACCTCAATAACAACGTCCTCAAGCAGATGACCCGGGACGTCTTCGCCGACCTCCAGCCGGTCTGGTCGCCCGACGGCAAGACCATCGCCTTCGTCACCGAGCGGTTCTCGACCAACCTCGACTGGGTCGATATCGGGAACTACGAGCTGGCCCTGCTCGACGTCGAGTCGGGCCGGATCCAGAAGATCCTCGGTTTCCCCAACGGCAAGAACATCAACCCCCAATGGACCGCGGACTCGAAGGGACTCTATTTCCTTTCCGACCAGAACGGCAAGACCGACCTCTACCGGATCGATATCGCTTCGGGCAAGCTCTTCCAGATCACGAACCTGTACACGGGCATCAGCGGCATCACCGATCTCAGCCCGGCCATTTCCGTGGCCCAAGAAACGGGCCGCGTCGTCTTCTCCGGCTACCAGGACGGCTACTACACCGTTTATTCGATCGACGACGCGAAGGTCCTCGAAGGGCAGTCCTTCCTGGCCCAGTTCGAGCGCAATCCGGCCCTCCTGCCGCCGCGCGCGGAAGCCGAAGGCTCGCTCCTCGGCCTCCTCAAAAACCCGCTCTTCGGCCTGCCCAAGGACACGAACTTCGCCATCTCCGCCTACAAGCCCAAGCTCGGCCTGGACTACGTCTCGCCGCCCAATATCGCCGTTGGGGTCGACCGCTATGGGACCTACGGCGCGGGCGGCATCTCCGCTTTCTGGAGCGACATGCTCGGCACCCAGACGATCGTCACGACCGCCTTCACCGGCTCCCGCCTCATCGACACGTCCGGGGTCCTGGCCTACCTTAACAATAAAGGCCGTTTCAACTGGGGCGCAGCGGCCCAGCGGATCGTCTACCCCTACCCGTATTATTACATCTATCAGGATGAATTCGGCGGGGAGCCCGCGATCTTCGAAGTCGAGGACGTCTACCGCCTCATCAATTACGACCTCTCGCTCTTCGGCTCCTATCCCTTCAGCCAAGTCAGCCGGTTCACCCTGAGCGGCGGCTTCCGGGCCCAGGGATTCAACCACACCGTCTACACGAGGATCTATGACTACAACACCGGGTACTTGATCTCCTACGAGAAGACCCACCCGAACGATGTGTCCAAGGCCCTATCCTTCGGCTACCTGACGGCCGGCTACTATTACGATACCGGGATCTTCGGAGCGACGAGCCCGATCCTCGGCCAGAGCCTGGGGCTGGCCGTATCGCCGTCCGTCGGCAACATCAATTTCGTGACGGTCTCCGCGGATTTCCGGAAGTATGTCATGCCCGCCAGACCTTTCACGCTGGCTTTCCGGGCCCTCCACCTGGGTCGTTACGGGGGCGGCGCCGAGGACCCTCGCTTCTACCCGCTCTACATCGCCTACTGGGACCTCGTCCGCGGCTACGAATCGTTCTCCAGCGCGGAGATGAACGCGTACCAACAGGATCCGTCTAAAGCCTTCGATCTCAACCGGCTCTTCGGCAGCAAGATGATCGTGGGCAATGTGGAACTCCGGTTTCCTCTGCTGGGCCTCCTCGGCCTGGGCAAGGGCTACTTCGGCGCCTGGCCCCTCGAGTTCTACGGGTTCTTCGACTGCGGCATCGCCTACGCCGATAGTATCGGACGGTGGTGGTCCAATCCGGGGGACACGGATGTCAAGAACGTCAAGCCCTGGTTCGCGGGAGGGAATCGGAAGCCCATCAGCAGCTACGGGATCGGCTTGAGGACCAACCTCTTCGGCTACCTCATCCTCGGGTTGAACTACGTCTACCCGATCGACCGGCCGGTTCGCGGCTGGCATCTCCAAATGAGCATCAGCCCGGGCTTTTAAGCTTTTTGCGGATCTTCATATCGATCTCAGCCGCTCTCTTTCTCTATCCTATCCATCGCGGCCGGCAGGTCCGATCGAACCCTACGATCGGCCTTGGCCCGTCTCGGCCATTGCCGGAGGCCGGAAGGCCACAGCCAGCAAGATAGCGGCTCCCAGCGCGGTCAGGCACGGCAGCAAGAACATCGACCGGAAGTCCGTAACGCCGTTGACGGTGAAGACCGATTGTATCAGCCACGGGCACAGCGAGTTGGCCGCCAGTACTCCGATGCCGAGGATCATCACATTGAACAGCCCCTGGGCGCTCGAACGAACGTCCTTGGGGAAATACGCGTCCACAAAAATGTATACCGTGGCGAAGAAGAAAGCGTAGCAAATGCCATGCAAGACCTGGATGGCCACGATCATCCATGGCTGGGAGGGGAAAAAGGCGTATACCGCGAACCGGCCGGCATGCCCAAGAATGCCAATGAGCATCGTCAACCGCCAGCCGAGTTTTTTCAACACGGCTCCCAGGACGAGCATGGTCAGGATCTCCGAGACCTGGCCCAAACTCATGACGGGCATGATCCAGTTGCCAGGAATGCCGACGCCGCCGGCCTCGGGCCTGGCGCCGAGGAACGAAGCGGTCCAGTTGAAATACGAGTTATGAACGAAAGCGTCGACGAACGTCAAGAACCACAGGATCAGCACGAAGGGGTGCTTGAGCAACTTCACCGCTTCAAGCCAAGCGAAGCGTTCGGCAGCGGAAGCATCCAGCTTTTTTTTCTTTGGAGGGGTGTGGGGGAGGAGCAAGCTGTAGGCGGCTAGACCCAGGGAGACGACGCCCGCTACGATGAATGTCCAGCGCGTCGCTTGTTTCAACGCTTGGCCGGTGAGCCCTGAGCCGAGGGCCGTTCCGAGCCATGCGACCACTCCATGCGGCGCCGCCGCCTTGACTCGGGCCCAATCCACAAAGATGAACGTGAATGGCCAGGCCGCGAGGATCCAGCCTATGGTGCCCCCCATGCGGACAAAACCGAACTCCTTCCGCGCGTCCTTCATGTGGGTGAAGGCGATCGAGTTGGCGATCGAGATGGTCGGGACGTAGAAAAGGCAATGCACGAGCATCAGAACAAAAAAAGGCCAGAACCCGCGGGTGAATCCCAGCCCGAGTATCGCGAGTCCGCCGATGAGGTGACTCATGCCCAGGAACTTCTCGGCGGCGAAATGGCGATCCGCGAACTGGTTGCTGAAAAACATGCCGACGATGGCGGAGAGGGGGAAGGCATTCAGGATCCAGGCCTGCTGGGTCGTTGTGAATCCGAGACTCGGCAAATAGCTGAATATCAGCGGAAGCCATGCGCCCCATATGAAGAACTCCATCACCATCATGATAAACAGTCTGCTGCGCGTACTCTTTGCCGCTGTCATGCTCACTTCTCCTTTTATCTAACAGCTCTCCCAAGCGCCTGATGGCCGATCAGAGCTCTTTGATATAGACGTTCCGGAAGTATGGAGGGGACTGGCTGTCGTGGTTTTGGAGGCCGATATACCCCTCGGGAGAGATGTCCTTGACCTTGCCGCCCGGTTTGGCCTCCCAGTCCATGACCAGCTTCCCGTTGAGTTCGATGCGGAGATGGGCCCCCTTGAACTCGATCTTGAAGTGGTTCCATTCGCCCGTGGGGAGCGAGGCCGGGACCTTGGGCGCCTCGATGTCGTAGGCGGCCCCGGTGTGGTGGATGCCCGTCGACTTATCGTCGATCTGGATCTCGATCGAATGATAAATGTAGTCGTCGCTCACCGGGACGGAGGGCACGCGGAGGAAGATGCCCGAGTTCGTCGTCTCGGTCGAACACTTGAAATCGCACTCGAGGACGAAATCCCTGACTTTTTTCGAGTACCAGAGGAGGCCCATGCCGCCCTGGCCCTTGAGGACACCCGTCTTCGGGTCGCATTCAAAGTAGCCCGGCCCGTAGTGGTTCCAGCCGTATTTCTCGTAGCCGCCGCCGGAGCGCCGGAGGATCTGGTCGTAGGCTTCGTAGTAGGTGACGCTCTTGACGTAGGCGATGCTCTTGCGGAAGGCGGGCATGGGGTCGCCCACCTCGGACTCGTTCTCGTATTCCATGGTCAGGTAGCCGTCGTAGTCCTGGAGGGTCAGCTCGGCCAGGAGGTCGCGGATCATCCCCTTGCCGGCGCCCCAGGGGACGTCGTCGACGCCCTTGGCCGTCCCGAAATCGCTCCGGTCCTTGAGGTGGACGTCGAGGATGCGGCCCTGCAGGAGCTTGAAGGCCTCGCGCGGGTCGTTCATGCCCCGCATCCAGTGGCCGCTGTCGGCGCAGGAGCCGATACGCGCGTCCTTGGCGTCGACGTGGCTGAAGACGGTCTCGGGCAGATTGTACTTCGAAGGCGCAGGATGGTTGTGGATGGCGATCTTGATGTCGTATTCCCTGACCAGCTTCTCGAGCAGGGTGAAATCGTCGTCGGCCGGCTCGCAGACGACGACGCGGATGCCCATCTTACGGGCGAAGTCGAAGACCTTGCGCATGCTTTCTTCGGTCTTGCCGATGTCGACGACGCCGTAGCCGTAGAGCGTGACGCCGGATGCTTTGAGCCATTCTTTGACCTTAGCGATCTGTTCAGGCGTCATGTCCGGAGTGAACCCGGCTCCGGGAAGCTCAGCGGAAAGGGCTTGCCCGTCGTAAGCTTCGATGCCGCCGACGCCCAGCTCCTTGAGCATCCGGAGCGTCTCGACGAAAGTGAATTTGCGGAAGGTCCAGGCCTCCGCGGCGAAGGGGAATTTCTTGATGCGGACGCTCGCGTAGTCCGTCGCCGCGACGGCCTTCTGTAGCTCGGACGAGATGTGCCGGATCTGCGGTGCTGCCGGCGTGACCGCCGCGAGGGCCGAGGCGGCCGATGCGAAGATGACGGCGAGGACGATGATCGCGGGAATGCGTTTCATGGGGTCTCCTTTGTTCGTTATCACTTCGACTTCGGGTTCCACTTCCCCCTGGCCACGGGCGGGACGTAATCATCCAGGCCCTTGAACGGGAAGGCCAGGGTCTTGCCCAGTTCGGCGCTCCGATAGGCGGCCATGAGGAGCTCGGCAACGGCGACGCCGTCGGTGAAATTCTCCTCGGGCCGGACGCCCCTGAGGAACGACTGGACCATGTGCCGGTTCTCGGCGATGTAGCCGTATTCGCCGGCTTCGTCGGCGACGATGGGCATCAGCCCGATCTCGGCGTTCTGCTTCTCGACGAGGTCCTCGCCGGCCTTGCCCTGGACCTCGCGGCTGAAGAAGACCTTGAGGCCGGCGTCGAGGGAGTTGATCTGGAGGGCGTACTCGGGCCCGAGGAGCTCCATGCTCAAGCGGAGGCCCGCCCCGACGTAGCACCAGCTCGTCGTCGTCTCCACGACGAGGATCTTGCCGGCCTTGTCCTTGTATTCGACGAGCGACCGGGCGAAGTCCTCGGCCGGCCGCTTGAGGTAGTCGGTCTTGCCGCCGCTGTTTTTGGCCAGGATGGCCGCGTATTTTGGCTCCTGCCACTTCAGGCAGTTGGTGTAGGCGGTGACGCTCACGGGCGTCAGGACGTCGCGGGGGGCGCCGGGCGGGGTCAGCATGAACCGGGCCTCCTCGACCGAGTGGCACATCATGTCGTTGAGGACGCCGCCGCCCTGCAGAGTGCCTTCCCAGAACCAGGGCATGTGGGGTCCGCTGTGCTCCTCGGCGGCCCGAGCCAGGTAAGGCGGTCCGGACAGGGCCGCGCCGCGGGCCCAGACGATCTCCTTGCCACGCACGACGGCCGGAGAGAAGACCTGGTTCTCCAGGTAGCCATCGAGGAGGCCGGCCTTCCGCGCGAGCTCGAGCATTTTCTTGGCCTCGCGGACGTTGCGGCCGAGCGGTTTCTCGCAGGCCACGCCGACGAGCTCCGCCTTCCCCTTGATCACGGCGTGGGCGATCTCCTCCATGACCTCGCCCCGGGTGTAGTTCGGGGCGCAGATCCAGAGGGCCCCGATGCGCGGGTCGGCGGCCATGTCCGTGATCGAAGCGTAGGGCTTGGCCTCTCCGACGCCGAGCGACTTGGCCAGGGCGCAGGCCTCTCGGGCCCGTTTCGCATCGGGGTCGAAAACGCCCAGGATGTCGGCGTCGCGGACGCCGACCCAGGACTTGATGTGGAAGCGGGCGATGAACCCGCCGCCGATGATTCCAACGCCGAGGACTTTTACTTTCTTTGTCATGTCATGAATCTCCCGCATCGGGGACACGGTTCAGAAGTTCATGTCCCCATATGGTCCCTCAGTAGGACCTCCTTTTTTGAGGACTCTACATACCTCAAATATCGACGGATTGTCAATTTCTCAGGGGGCCTCGTCGAGGCGGCTGACGATGGTCCGGTTCTGGGGGTGCAGGATATCCTTGGCCTCGGGCGTGAAGAGATGCTCGAGCCGCGTCCCGTAGAACTCGGCGATCCTGCCCCTGACCATTTTCAGCGTGGAATTGAGAAGATGGTTCTGTTCGGTGAAGCCTTCGCCGAGGACGGCCACGGCGGCGGGCAGCCAGCGCGCCGGGAACATCCCGGCGTGTTTCCCGCCTTCACGGAAGGCGCCGATCTCGCCTTCGAGGAGCCGCAGGGCGGCCTCCTGGCCTTCCGGCGTCTTGACGTTGAGGCCTTTCGCCTTGAGTCCGCGCAGGAGGACCTCCCTGTTCGGGACGAGCAGGGCGACCGTGAAGGGCGACTGGTTGTTGTAGAGCATGATCTGCTCGATGTAAGGGGAGGCGTCTGTGATGGCCTCCTCGATGACCTCCGGGCTGTACTTCTCGCCGTCGCTCCCGATGAGCAGGCTCTTCACCCGCCCGAGGACATAAAGGAAGCCGTCGGCGTCGAGATAGCCGAGGTCCCCCGTGTAGAGCCAGCCGTCGCGGAGGGCCTCGCGCGAAGCCTTCTCGTTTTTCCAGTAGCCGGCCATGACGTTCTCGCCGCGGACGACGATCTCCCCGGTCTTTCCGGCCGGGAGCTCGCAGCCCTGGTCGTCGCAGATCCGGAGTTCGAGGCCCGGAGCGATCCGTCCCGAGGAGCCGAGCTTATGGGCCTTCAGGCTGTTGGCCGAGACGACCGGCGCGGCCTCGGTCAGCCCGTAGCCCTGGAACATGGGCATGCCCAGGGCGTAGAAGAACCGCTGGAGCTCGATGTCGAGCAGGGCCCCGCCGCCGACGAAGAACTCGAGACGGCCGCCGAAATTCTCCCGGATCTTGCCGAAGATGAGCTTGTCGCAGAGGGCGTAGAGGGGCTTCTTCAGTATTTTCAGGCCGCGGCCCTTGTTCCATCCTTCGGCGTTGTAGTCGACGGCGAGCTTCAGGGCCTTGCCGAAGAGGGCTTCGACCTTGGGACCCTTGTCGTGGACACCTTTCTCGATATTCTTCCGGAAGTTCTTGGCCAGGGCCGGCACGCTCAGGAGAAGGTGGGGCCTTGTGTCGCGGATGTTCAGGGGGATGTTGCGCAGGGTTTCCATGGGCGTCCGGCCGAGTTCGACCGAGGCTATCGCGGCGCCGCTCCTCATCAGGGAGTAGATGCCGCAGGTGTGGGCGAAGGCGTGGTCCCACGGGAGGATGAGCAGGGACACGTAGTGCTCGGGGCAGTCGACGAGAGCCCGCGACTGTTCGATGTTGGCCGTGTAGTTCCGGTGGGTGAGGATGATGCCCTTGGGGTCGGCGGTCGTCCCCGACGTGTAGCAGATGTTGGCGTAATCGCTCTCCCGGACGGCCTCGAACGCGGCCTCGAATTCCGGTCGGCGAGACTCGAGGAATTCCTCTCCCTTCCGGAGGACCTCGGCGGCGGGGATCTCGCCAGGCGTAGAGGCCTCGACTTCGTCCAGGACGACGGTGGCGACAAGCTCGGGCAGGTCTTTCCGGACCTGGCGGATCTTGCCGAGCTGGGACTTCGAGACGACGGCTAGGCGGCATCCGGAATGGGCCAAGCGGAACTTGAGGTCGCCGAGCTCATCCACCTTGACCGAGATCGGGACGTTGACGGCCCCGACGAAGAGGATGCCGAGCTCGCTCACGATCCAGTCCCGTCGGCCTTCGGAAATGAGGGCGGCGCGGTCGCCCTTGCCGAGGCCCAGGCTCATCAATCCGGCCGCGAACTTGTGGACGAGGCCGCGCGTCTCGGCATACGTCGTCGGCTCATACCGCTTACCGTTCTTCTCCCAGATGAGGACGTTCCCGGGGTAAGCCTTGACGCTGTCCTCGAAGAGCCGGGGGAGTGTCCGTTCGACCATGGGATCCTCCTCGTCCGGGATGGGTTTTCTCATGCTACGTCCGGCCGCTCGAAATGTCAAAATTCATTTTCGAACGGCCCGGGCCGACTAATCCATCGCGGGCCATTACGTATCTGGAGGCACCCGTTTGGGGACGTTGAATCTCGGCACGAGCAGGCGGCCATGAAGGACAAGCGCCGGGACATCCGTATCGTCGAGGAAAACAAAGTCGTCGTTTCGTTAATGACTGGCGAGATCCACCCCGGCACTCCGACGGTTTATTATTCCCTGACGCGCGACATCTCGGTGGGCGGACTCCGTATCATGACCGTGGCCCCGCTCGAAGCGGGCGCCCGCGTCCGGCTGGACATCACTCTGGGCCGGTCCCGCAAGCGGATCCGGGCCATCGCTGAGGTCCGCTGGGTCAGGGAGCTTTACGGCCGGGAGGTTTTCGAGGCCGGGCTCCAGTTCGTCGGCCTCGAACCCAACGCCGAATTCACACTCATCGACCACATTTTCGGGCTGAAGACCGACAGCGGGGCCTGACCCGTCCGGACTTGCTTTTCTCCCGATCCTAAGTTAAAAATGAAACTCGTCCCGGAAAGGAGGAGGTCCATGTCCAAAATATTCCTGACCGCAGCCTGCCTTCTCGCGCTGACCCTGGCCGTAGCGGCCGTCGCTCCGCCCCGGGCCGAGACCGACGCGGAACGCCAGGCCCGTTTGAAATGGTGGACCGACGCCCGTTTCGGCATGTTCATCCACTGGGGCCTTTACGCCCTTCCCGCCAGGCACGAGTGGGTCAAGAGCAACGAGCGGCTGACCGACGAAGCCTACGCCCGGTACTTCGCCCATTTCAACCCGGACCTCTACAACCCCCGCGAATGGGCCCGTGCCGCCCGGCTGGCCGGGATGAAGTATTTCGTCGTCACGATGAAGCACCACGAAGGCTTCTGCCTCTGGGATTCGAAGCTCACGGACTACAAGGCCACCCGCACACCCTACGGCCGGGACCTCATCAAGCCGCTCGTCGAGGCCATGCGGGCCGAAGGCCTCCGGGTCGGCTTCTACTACTCCCTTCTCGACTGGCATCACCCCGAATACACGGTCGACATGCACCACCCGATGCGTGACGATAAAGCTTTCGTCGAGAAGTCGAAAACGCGCGAACTCGGCAAGTACGCCGACTACCTCTTCGCCCAGGTCAGGGAGATCCTGACGGAGTTCGGCCGGATCGACACGCTCTTCCTGGATTTCTCGTTTCCGGGCGCGAACGGCAAGGGGCGGAACGAATGGAGGTCGGAAAAGCTCCTCAAGATGATCCGCAAGCTCCAGCCCGGGATCATCGTCAACGACCGGCTCGACCTGCTCGACGTCGCGGGCGGATGGGACTACCGGACGCCGGAGCAGTTCATGCCCCGGGAGTGGGTCAAGGTCGACGGCAAGCCCGTGCCCTGGGAGACGTGCCAGACGTTTTCCGGCTCCTGGGGGTACGACCGGGAAGAATCCACTTGGAAATCCGTCCGTCAGCTGGTCGCCATGCTCATCGAGACCGTCAGCAAGGGCGGCAACCTCCTCCTCAACGTCGGCCCCACGGCCCGAGGGACGTTCGACGCCAGGGCTGTAGACCGGCTTCAGGGGATCGGCGCGTGGATGGAGAAGAACGGCCGTTCGATCTACGGCTGTACCCAGGCCCCCGCGCAGTTCCCTGCGCCCGCCAACTGCCTGCTGACCTACAACTCCGAAGCCAAGCGCCTCTACGTCCATGTCCTCGAATGGCCGTTGGGCGTCCTCGCCCTCGACGGCTTCGCCGGCCGGGTCGAATACGCCCAACTCCTCCACGACGCGTCCGAAGTCCCCTTCACCGAAAAGGGAGGGCAGGTCGGCTTCATGCCGGGTTCGAGGGGCCAGGAAGCGGAAAACACCCTGACGCTCCGGCTTCCCGTCCGCAAGCCCGACGTCGAGGTGCCGGTCATCGAGCTTTTCCTGAAATAGCAGTAACGGGCCTCGGGCCCGATATAGCGCCGATCTCGGAAGAGACAGACGGAGACTCGCCATGAACATGCGAACCTCGAAAACAGCGCTCGCCCTCGCCGCCGCGGCCATGGCCGCCTTGCTTTTTCCCGCAACCGCGGCCGCCGCGCCCAAGGACTACTATTTTCCGGAAGTCAAGGTGGACGTCACGGTCGAGCGTGACGGCTCATTCCTCGTGGACGAATACCGGACGTTCGAGTTCGAGGGCGGCTTCAGCTATGCCTACATCGTCATCCCCCTGCGAGTCGAACGGCTGGGCGTCCGCCGCGAAGTCGAGGTTTCGGGAATCGCCGTGACGGACGAGCAAGGGAGGGCCCTGAGAACGGAGATCGAAGAGGCTGGCGGGCGTCTCACCGCCAAGTGGTTCTATTCGGCCCGTGACGAGAGACGGACCTTCCGCATCCACTACCGCGTCACGGGAGGGATCGTGAGCTACGCGGACGTCACCGAGCTCTACTGGCAAGCGATCGGCGACGCCTGGGACAAGCCGGCCAAGAACGTCCGGGTCACGGTCATTCTTCCCGGCCCGGTCGCGAAGAAAGAGGAGCTCAACGTCTGGGGCCACGGCCCCCTCGCCGGCTGGGCCGAGGTCGTCGACGAGCGCACGGCCCGTTTTTCCGCTCCGGACCTGGCCTCTCGCCAGTTTTTCGAGATCCGCGTCGTCTGGCCGGCCGGGATGGTCGCCGGAGTCCCGTCAGACCGCTACGATCTCGCCTCCATCAAGGCCGAAGAGCAGGACTACGTCCGGGATACGATCGAGCGTGTCCGCAGGGCCCAGAGGGAAGAGGAGCTCGGCCGGCAAAGTTCCGCGGCGAGCAAGCGGAGTTTCCTGAAGGCCCTGGGCATCTGGGGAGGTTGGCAGGTCGTCGGCCCGCTCGTTTGGCTCCTCGTTTATTTCCGCGTCTGGTCGGCCGTGGGGAAGGACTACCGGTTCGAAGGCCTCCCGGATTACGTCCGCGAGCCGCCATCGAAAAGCCCGCCGGCCATCGTCCAGACGCTGATGCGAGAGGGACGGACCGTGACCCCGGCGGCGTTCACGGCGACGCTTTTCGACCTGGCCCGTCGGGGCGTCCTGGAGATGGAGGACCGGAATGTCCAGAAAAAGGGGCTCTTCGGCTCCAAGGAGGCCGTGGAAACGACGGTCACCCTGAAAAAAGGCCTGTCACAGGCCGGAGACCTGCTGCCCTACGAAAAAGCGCTCCTTTCATTCCTGTTCGAAGAGGCCGTTCACTCCGGAACGAACAAGGGGTCCTCCTTCCGCGTCGACGAACTCCAGAGCTTCCTGAAGAAAAAGCCCCAGAAATTCCAGGCCTGGTACCTGAAATGGACGAAGGGCATCCGGGAGGAGGCGAAGTCCCGGGGCTTCCTCGAGCCGGAAAGCCTCAAGGCCCGGAACCTTTTCTGCGCCGTTTCTCTGCCTTTGGCCATCCTGACCCTCAGCCCCGTTCTGCTCATCATCGCCGTGGCCCTCATCCCGACCCTCAAGAGGAGGACGCTGGCCTGGGCCAGTGAGAACGAAAGCTGGAAGGGCCTCAAGCGCTTCCTCGACGACTTCTCCGAATTCGGAGAGATCCCGCCGGAATCCTACAAGCTCTGGGAGCGCTACCTCGTCTTCGGCATCCTCTTCGGCAACGCGAAAAAGATCCTCAAGATGCTGCCCGTCATACTGCAGGACGACCGGGCCGCCGTGCCCGTATGGTACGTAGGATTCAGCCGGGCGGGGTTGCTGACCGGCGGCGGCCTTCAAAGCGTGATCCGCAGTATCGAACACACGGCCACGGCCATCCACCAGGCCAGCACCTCGGCCGCCCACTATTCGTCTGGCGGGGGGGGTGGTTTCAGCGGCGGAGGCGGAGGGGGCGGCGGGGGCGGTGGTGGAGGCGCCGGCTGATGAAAGATGCCACGAAATCCCGCCTCAGCGCCCTGGCCCTGGCCGTCCTCTGCCTTTTGCCGGCGGGCTGCGGGACGCCGTCCGAAGAGGCTCGCGTCAAGGAACTCCTGAAAAAGTCCGTGGCGTTGGCCGAAAAAAGGGAGGTCCGCTCCCTGATGGAGTTTTTTGCGCCGGAATATTCCGACTTCGAGGGCAGGGACAAGGCGGGCGCGGAGCGGCTCATCGCCGATTACCTGGGGAGGTTCCGGGGGATTGTCATCCATATCCTGAGCGTACGCGTGGATTGGCCCGGCCCGGAAGGACGGGCCGCCGTCGAGTGCGAAATGTCGTTTTCGCACGGGGCCGCAGAGGTCCTGCGGAAGCTCATCCGCTACACCGGCGAATATTACCGGTTCCGGTTCGACCTGAAAAGATCCGGAGAAGGGGAGTGGCGTTTCGCCTATGCCGATTGGCAGTCCGTCTCTCTCACCGACCTCTTCCCGGAATCCCTGAAGATCCTGAAGAAACTTTTCCCAGACCTTTAACGTATCCCTGAATGGAGGGATGTTTCCGGCCGCCGGCCGGGGCGCCCCTAATCGACGTTCGGAGGGTGAACATGGACGACGAAAAAAAACAAGGCAAAACGAAGTTCGAGGAATTCCGGCTGAACGGCGGGGAGATCCTCAACAAGGTCAAGGAGATCATCCATCAGGGCAACGCCCGCCGGATCATCCTCAAGGACGAGCACGGGAAGACCTTCATGGAGATCCCGCTCACCGTCGGCGTCGTCGGCGCCATCGTCGCGCCCATCCTGGCCGCCGTCGGGGCCGTCGCCGCGCTCGCCTCGAACCTGACCATCATCGTCGAGAAGACCGAAGACTGACCTTCGCGCCCGCCGCTTTTCTTTGGCGCTCCTCCATGCTATAACTGGTCCCTCGGATTCCGAAGCATGGAGGAGCGATCATGACCGGACACTTGTCGGCGAAATCCCTGGTTCTCGTTATTTTGACCTTATTGACGCTCGGGAGCGTCCTGGCTATGCGCCCTCCCGCCGCCGCGGCCGCCTCCGTCGATGGCATCCTCAAACTCATGCCCGTTCCCGCGAGCATGACGGTCCGCGAGGGGCGCTTCCGGGTCGACGAGGGCCTGACTATCGGCGGACGGAGCCCGCAGAAGGGCCGGGCCTTCAAGGCCGCCGCCCGTTTCATGTCCCGCTTGGCCGGGAGGACCGGGCTCTTTCTGAAACAGGATTTCCTGGCTGCCCAAGATCCCCCAGGGAAGGGAGGAGTTCTCTACGGCTTCGAGAAAGTCGGGGCGCTCCTGCCGAACGAGGATGAGTCCTACGCGCTCACGGTCGATCCGGACAAGGTCACGTTGGACGCCAAGACGGACATCGGTGTCCTGCGCGGCCTCGAAACCCTGCTCCAGCTCCTCAGCGCGGACGAGGCAGGCTACTATTTTCCCTGCGTCGACATCGCCGACAAACCGCGCTTCACCTGGCGCGGGCTCCTCATCGACGTCGGCCGCCACTTCCATCCCGTCGACGTCATCAAGCGGAACCTCGATGCCATGGCCGCGGTCAAGATGAACGTCTTCCACTGGCACCTGACCGAAGACCAGGGCTTCCGGGTCGAATCCAAGGTGTTTCCCAAGCTCCACCAGCTCGGCTCCGATGGGATGTTCTACACCCAGGCCCAGATCCGGGATATCATCGACTACGCGGCTGAACGCGGGATCCGGGTCATGCCCGAATTCGACATCCCCGGCCATTCGACGAGCTGGTTCGCCGCCTACCCCGAGTTCTCGAGCGCGCCGGGCCCTTACGGGATCGAAAGGAAGTTCGGCGTCTTCGGCCCGGCCTTCAACCCGGCCGACGAGCGGATCTATCCCTTCTTCGACGCGTTCCTCAAGGAGATGAGCGCCCTGTTTCCCGACCCGTACCTGCACATCGGGGGGGACGAAGTCGAAGGCCATCAGTGGGAAGCCAACCCGGCCATCCAGGCCTTCAAGAAAAAGAACGGACTCGCGGACAACGGCGCCCTCCAGGCCTATTTCAACAAGCGTCTTCTCAAGATCCTGACCAAGTACGGCAAGAAGATGGTCGGCTGGGACGAGATCTTCCAGCCCGGGCTGCCGAACGACATCGTCATCCATTCCTGGCGCGGCCCGAAGGCCCTCGTCGAAGCTGCCCAGAAGGGCTATCAGGGGATCCTCTCGAACGGCTATTACATCGACCTGTGCCAGCCGGCCGAGGCCCATTATCTGAACGACCCCCTGCCTCCGGATTCGCCGCTCGACGACCGTCAGAAGGCGCTCATCCTGGGCGGCGAAGCGACGATGTGGTCCGAGCTGGTGACGCCGGAGACGATCGACTCGCGGATCTGGCCGCGGACGGCGGCCATCGCCGAGCGGTTTTGGTCCCCGGGCTCGGTGACGAACGTCGACGACATGTACCGCCGGCTCGGCCTGGTCAGCATCGAGCTCGAGGAGCTGGGCCTCCTCCATCTCAAGAACCCGGATATGCTGCTCAGGCGCCTCGCAGGTGACCTTCGGATCGAGCCGCTGAAGGTCCTGGCGGAAGCCGTCGAGCCGCTCAAGAATTACCAGCGGCACGACCAGGCCGCCTACACCAGCCTTTCCCCTTTCACGCGTTTCGTCGACGCCTGCGCGCCCGAATCCCTTGCCGCGCGGGCCTTCAGGAAGAACATCGACCGGTTCCTGGCTGGAAAAGACCCGATGCTCGGCCGGGAGATCGGCGCAACCCTGGCGCTTTGGAAGACCAACCACGTCCTGGTCCTACCCCTCATCGCGGCTTCGCCGGCCTTGAGAGAGATCGAGCCTCTGTCGCTCGGCCTGGCCCGTGCCTGCGAGGTCGGGCTCGAGGCGCTCGACCGGCTCATGAAGGGGCAGAGCCAGCCGGCGGCCTGGGCGGAGGAAAAGGGGAAGATCCTGGCCGAAGCGGCAAAACCGGCGGCCCACGCCGAGCTCGCCGTTCTCTCGGCCGTGACCAAGCTGGTCGAGGCCTGTGCGGGACCGGTCAAATGACGCTCTCCGCACCGCGACGCTCGTACACGATCCTGCCGGTCGACGCCGAGTTCTTGCCCGGCGATGCCTCCGGGCCCTGGCCGGGGATCCCGTCGCTCGGGATCGATCACTATCTCTGGCTCGACAACGGCTACCGCCCCCCGGTCGAGGTCAAGCTGTGTTATTCCCGCAGTTCCCTCCATGTCAGGTTCCGGGTGGGGGAGCGCCGGGTGCGCGTCAAATACGTGAAATTCCAGGACCCCGTCTACAAAGACAGCTGCGTCGAGTTCTTCATCGACGCTTTCCCTGAGAGCCGGCAGGGATACGTCAATTTCGAGACCAACGCCGCGGGAACCCTATTGGCCGCCTTCGGTCCCGACCGTAACAACCGAAAACCGCTTTGGCCCGAAGACCTTTCCGGCTTCGAGGTCGCCTCGTCGATCGGCGGGCCCTGCGACGGCGAGTACGGCGGCGACACGTGGACGCTCGAGTATAAGGTGCCGCTCGTTCTTTTCCGGAAAATCTATGGTCAGGAGATCCTCCCCGGACATCGGGCCACGGCGAATTTCTACAAGTGCGGCGACGAGACGGAAGTCCCCCACTACGGGGCCTGGAGTCCGGTCGATACCCCCTCTCCCGACTTCCACCGCCCCGAGTTCTTCGGCGAAGTCGTCTTCGGGCGGTGATGACAGGGCTATTATAATCCGGGTCTCCTGTTCAGGAATGTCTCCAAAGAACTATGAACGAGCCGAACGACCGCAAGCGAAACCGGGTCACGGGAAGCGGAAGGAGCAGAGACCTCGTTCTCAAGCTCTGGGTCCAGGCCGGAATCGTCGCCGCGGCCGCTGTCGCGTTCGGCTGTCTCTACTTTTTCGTCCGTCAGTACTTCAAGGACGGGGTCTGGCGGTTCGACCTGCCCCTCGTCAACAAGTCGCTCGGCACGGCCGCGCTCTTCCTCGTCGCCCTGTCGATGTTCCTGACGGGGGTGGCCTATTTTTCGCGCCGCTCCGGAAGGTCCCTGGCCTACCGGAAGCATTACGGCCTCATGGGATTTTGGACCGGCCTCGTCCACGGCGCCGTCAATCATTTTCTGTTTCCTGCCGTGGGCCTTCAACCGGAGAGGAAGCTCGACGCTTGGCTTTCCGATGCCCCGGGCCTTCTGGCTCTCGTCCTCTTCGGGGCCATGGCCCTCCTCTCAAACGCCGGGGTCAAAGGATGCCTGGGCGGGGAAACCTGGAGAAAAGCCCTCCGCTACGGGGGGTACGCGGGGCTCCTGCTGGCCGTGGCGCACGCGGCGCTGCTCAAATGGACGAGCTGGACGAAATACGTGCGGACATTCGATTCCGTCCTTCCCTCGCTCAGCCTTCCGGTCGCCGCCTTCGCCGCCGCGGCGATCGTCCTGCGGCTGGCGGCCTGGATTTCTGAAGCCCGGAAAAAGTGAGGCTTATTTCAGCTTTTCCTGTCCGACGAATTCCCGGTACGGGCTGAGGTAGGAAAGCGTCTCGCGATCCTCTTCGTCGGTCTTGCCCAGGACCATGCGGGCCATGAGCTCACCGAGCCCGGGTCCGAGCATGAAACCCTGGCCGCACATGCCGACCGCCAGCATGTAGCCCTCGAGGTCGCGGGTCCAGCCGACGATCGGGAAGCCGTCGGGCGTCATGGGGTAGAGGCCCCGCCACGTCCGCCTGACGCGGATGTTCTTGAGGCGGGGGATGAGGTCGACCATGCGCCGGGCGACCATGGGCAGGAACGAGCTCGTCTCGCGGACGTCCAGGCCCCAGATGCTGGGGCTGGGCGTGATGCAGAAGACGACCTGGCCGGTGTCGTGCTGATAGAAATAGTAGTTGGCCGAACCGGCGACGGGGCGGATGTCGACGACCATGGGTTCGAGGAAGCGGGCGACGGCCTCGGTCACCGCGCCTTCGTGCGAGTCGGGCCGGACGGGGACGTCGATTCCGGCCAGCGCCGACATCTCCGTGCCCAAGGGACCGGCCGCATTGACGACGACCGCGGCGCCGTATTCTCCCTTGTCGGTGCGCACGCCGCGGACCCGGCTACCGTCGATGTCGTACCCGGTGACTTTTTCGTTGAACAGGAACTCGGCGCCGAAATTTTTCGCCCGGCTGTAGAAAGCGTGGATCGCAAGCAGGGGAGAGGCGTGGCCGTCGTCAGGGGAGAACGTCCCGCCGATGAGGCCCTCGGGATTGAGGTCGGGGATGACCTCCAGGAAGGCCTGCCTGTCCAGCCAGTCGATGTTCAGGCCGTATCTTTTCTGGACGACGAGGAGCTCCTTGAGCGTCCGCTCCTCTTCGCCGCGGTAAGCGACGAACGAGTAGCCGCCCTTGCGCCACTCGATCTTGTCGCCGAAGCGCTCTTCCCAGGTCGAGAAAACCTCGAGGCTGCGCAGGCAGAGGCGGATCTTGGCCGGGTCGGAATGGGTGGCCCGGAGGCCGCCGATGGCCCGCTTGTTCGAGCCCTGTCCGACGCTCGGGTACTGGTCGATGACCAGGACGCGGAGCCCGGCCTCGGCCAGGGAGAGCGCGGTCGGCGCGCCGACGCTGCCGGCCCCGACGATGACGACGTCGTAGGATCTATTCGCGGTCATGGCCGTTGTCCTCCTCGCCCAGGCCCGCGAACACTCCCAAGGGCACTTCCAAAAACAGGGGCCGCTTCGGCTGGTCGACGATTTCGGCTTCGGGAACGCCCTCCTCGCGGAACAGCCGGTGGATGAGCGGTGTGCAGGTCTTGGCGCCGCAGGAGCCCATGCTCGCCCGGGTCACCGCTTTGATCTCGTTGATGTCCCGGACGCCATCCCGGATGAGTTTCCGGATGGCCCCGGCCGTGACCCGTTCGCAGCGGCAGATGACGGTGTCCTCGGCCGTGCGCTCTACGTAGCGGCCCAGGGGCTCGCCGACCTCGGCCGGCTGGACCCTGATCCCGGCGATCTTATTGGCGTATTCCCGGGGCGATCGGACCTTGACGATCACGGTCCGGTCGTTGGCTTTGACGGCCTTGACCGCCCCGACCTCCACCCGTCCCAGGGCGTTTCCCTCGGTGTCCTCGACGACCACGGAGTCCCCGGCTTTCAAGCTGTCCTTGAGGAACTCGAAGGGGACGGCCACGGTCGGAAAATCCGGGTCCTTGCGGTAGTCGACGAGGGTGATGGCCAGGCCGGGGCAGATGGCGACGCATTTTTCGCAGCCCGTACAACCCTTGCCGCCCTTCTCTTCGACGAACGACGGGAGAAGCCGGATGTCCGTCTCGTCCATTTCGATGAGGTCGTTCGGGCAGACGGCCGTGCACGGGTCGCAGGGGATCTCCTGGTTGCAGTGGATGACCGGGAAAACGCCCGCTTCGGCCGCCGGCGTTATTTCCGGCGTCGTCTTTCCGGGATGGGACTTGAGGATGTCGGCGGTCCGGTACCAGTCCGGCGAGATCTCGCCGACGTCGTGGCCAAGGGCCCGGGCGACTTCCAAACCGCGGATCTTGCCCGAAAAGATGGCCGCAGAGGCCTCGGCGATCTCCTCGGCGTCGCCGGCGGCGAACGCGAGGAGGCCGAACTCGCGGGCCTTCTCGTGGAACTCGTTGACGGGGTCGAGGCCGACGGCGATGAGGACGGTGTCGCAATCGAAGGACCGCTCGGTCCCGGGGACGGACTTGAACCTCTCGTCGACGCGGGCGACGGTCACGGACACGACGGCGTCCTCACCGTTGGCGCTGAGGACGGTATGCGAGGTGTAGATCGGCACGCCCAGACGGGCCAGCTTGTCCCGGTGGACCTTGTAGCCGCCGCACTCGGGCAGGATTTCGACCAGTCCAACGACCGATATTCCCGCCTGAAGGGCGTGATATCCGGCGATGAGCCCGACGTTTCCGCCGCCGACGATGAACAGCCGGCCCGCGGGCCTGACCAGGTCCCTGTTGACGAGCGTCTGGAAGGCGCCCGCACCGTAGACCCCCGGCAGGGTGTTGCCCGGAAAGGCCAGGTTTTTCTCACGCGCTCCCGCGGTCGTAAGGAGGACGTCCGGTTTGACCAGCGCGTACCGACGGCCTTCGACGAGGACGCCCACGGTCTTGTCGCTGTAGACGGCCAGGGCCGAGCTCTGCAGCCAGACGCGGACGTGAGGGAACGAACGGACTTCGTTCTCGAGGCGGGTGGCGATATCGATGCCGCGCGTGCCGGCATAGACGGCATCGATCGATCCGAAGAAGCGGTGGGTCTGGAGGACGAGCTTGCCGCCGAGCCGGTGCTTGTCATCGATGATGAGCGTCTCGACGCCGCGCTTGCCGAGCTCGATCCCAGCCGAAAGGCCGGCCGGTCCGCCGCCGATAATGAGGACGGGTACGCGTAGGGTTTCGATGGGCCGGGGTTTGGCCGCGGCGAGGACGGCGGCGTCGACGCGGGGCAGCTCGGGAAGACCCTCGACGGGCTCGGCCCGCACGCCGGGCCTGACGAGCTCCATGCAGGACTTCACCGGAATCCCGTCGGCCAGGACGAGACACTGGGCGCACTGGCCGTTGGCGCAGAAAATGCCCTGGGCGGCGCCGTCCTTGGCGTGGTGTCCGAAAACGCGGACGCCGGCCGCGATCAGGGCGGAGGATAGGGTTTCCCCTTCGAAGGCGTCCAGAGGGCGGCCTTTCCAGGAGAAAGAAATGGACTTACGGGTGGGTATGGGCAGGATGGGGTGCTGTTCAATACGGTACACGGGCGGCCATTCTCCTTCCGCCTTCGACGGGCGGCCCGGCAAAGGCGTTTATTATAGCATATCGGATTTTTCGTGGGTAGAAAGATCCGAGGTGGTGTATAATCGTGCCGAAGATGATGAGGTCGAAAGAAAACACCCGCTCGGCGACGGTCGCGCTGCTCATCCTGGCCCTTCTCGCCGTTCCTCTGGCCGCTCAAGAGACGCCCGGAAAAAACCCGGGTCTCAAGCAGGCGGCACGGGATTTCGCCGAAGACGCGGGCCGGATCTGGAGCTCGCCCTTCCGTATCAAGGAGCGGCACGTGGGTCCGCTCATCGCCCTGGCCGCGACCACCGCTTTTCTCATCGCCGCCGACAAGGACATTCGAGGCGCTTTCCTGGGCTATGGGAACCGTCACCCTTGGGTGGGCGATGTCGGTCCGGTGATCACGCAGATGGGGGGCCTGGGCGCAGTGGCGACGGCGGGATTCTTCCTGGGCGCCGGTCTCGTCTTCAAGGACGAACGGGCGAGGGATACGGGCTACTTGGCAGCTTGCGCCATGGCCCAATCTTTCCTCGTAGAGCAGGCCCTCAAGGGTCTCACCGGACGGCAGCGACCCTATGTCGCCGCCGGGACCGACCGTTGGTCGGGGCCGGAAGGATTCTTCAAGCGCTACGACAAGGCGAACCGCGGCCTCTACGATTCCTTCCCGTCCGGTCACTCTAGCTGGGCCTTTAGCCTGGCGACCGTCGTGGCCCTGCAATACCGTCACACGGCCTGGGTACCGGTCCTGGCCTATACGATCGCCGCCGGAGTGGGTCTTTCCCGGGTGACCATGGACCGCCATTGGATGTCCGACGTTGTGGTCGGGGCGGTCATCGGCCACCTTGTCGCCCGGTTGGTCGTGCGCAGCCACGACCGGAGACAGCGCCTGGTCCCGGTCCTGGGCTGTTCCGGAAGGGGCATCACTTTGGGCTTCCAATATAACCTCGACCCGGTCTATTAAGGATGGGCTCATGAAAAAAAATAAGGTGCCGGTCGTTCTCATCGCGTGTCTCATGCTCTGCGTCGGAGTATCATCCGGACAACGGACGGAGAAACCCGTCCTCTACGGCCAAAACTGGGTGGCCATCACCGGAAAGCCGCTGGCTGCGACGGCGGGGGCTCTCGTCTTCGCCAAGGGCGGCAACGCCGTCGACGCGGCCTGCGCCATGCTCGGCGCCGTCTGCACCATGTACGACGTCCTGAGCTGGGGCGGCGAAACCCAGGCCCTCATCTACAACCCCGGGACAAAGAAGGTCATCGGTTTGAACGCGCTCGGCGTCGCCCCCACGGGAGCGACGGCCGGATTCTACAAGGACAAGGGTTTCGAGTATCCGCCCGCCGACGGCGTCCTTTCGGCCGTGACGCCGGGCACGCCCGGCGGCCTCCTGACCATGCTGGCGGAATACGGGACGATGAGCCTCGCCGAGGTCCTCGAGCCCGCCGTCCGCATGGCCGGGGGTTATCCCATAGACAAGGAAACGGCCGACCGCATCGAAAAAGACAAGGACAAGATCAAGGGCTGGCCTTATTCCCGGGCCGTCTTCCTGCCGCACCTCGACGAGCCGCGCGAGGCGCCGTATCCCGGCGAGGTCTTCCGTCAGCCGGACCTCCTCGACACCCTGAAGAAGCTCATCGAGGCCGAAGGGCGGGCTCTGGCCGGAGGCAAAAACAGGAAAGAGGCGATCTACGCCGCCTACGACCGTTTCTATAAGGGCGACATCGGACGGGAATTCGTCCGGGGCTCGCACGAACAAGGCGGACTCATCACCATGGACGATTTGGCCGCTTGGAAGGTCCACATCGAAGAGCCCGTGTCGACCGACTACAAGGGCATCGAGGTCTACAAGCTCACGAGCTGGGTCCAGGGCCCGGTCATGCTCCAGGCTCTGAACATGCTCGAGACGGTCGACCTCAAAGCCATGGGCTACAACAGCGCCGCCTACATCCACACGCTCTACCAGGTCATGAACCTGGCCTTCGCCGACCGGGATTTCTATTACGGCGACCCATATTTTCCGCCGCAAGAGCCCCTCCGCGGCCTGCTGTCGAAAGCCTACGCCCGAGACCGGGCCAAGCTCATTCGAAGCGACAAGAACGATGCCGGCGCCAAGCCGGGAGATCCCTATCCCTACGAAGGGAAAACCAACCCGTACGTCGGCTTTCTCGACCGCTGGCTCGATTGGGGCCGGGGAGAGGCCGGGGCGCTCGGGCCCGGGGAGGCGGAAGCCGTCGAGGAAGCGTTCCGGACCGGGACGACGTCCATCCAAGCGGCAGATAAAGAGGGCTGGGTCGTTTCCGTGACCCCCAGCGGGGGCTGGGTCCCGTGCGTCATCGCCGGGAAGACGGGAGTCGGCATGAGCCAGCGGGCCCAGAGTTTCGTCCTCGACGAATCCAAGAACCCTTTCAACGTCATCGCGCCCGGAAAAAGGCCGCGGTCGACACTGACACCCGGACTGGCCCTGAAAGACGGACGGCCTTTCCTCTCCTTCGCCGTTCAGGGCGGGGACACGCAGGATCAGAACCTCCTCCAGTTTTTCCTCGACGTGGTCGAATTCGGGATGAACGTCCAGGAGGCTTGCGAGGCGGCCAACATCACGAGCTACCAGATGCATGATTCGTTCAACGACCATAGGACCTTCCCCGGGAAGCTCGACGTCAACGCGAAGGTCCCGGAGGAGGTCCGGCAGAAGCTCCGGGCCATGGGATATATTTTGTCCGTCAAGAAATACACTTCGGGCCCGATCAACGCCATTTTCTTCGACCGCGTCCACGGCACGTTCTGGGGCGGCAGCAGCAATTACGGCGAGGACTACGGCATCGCCTGGTAGGGCTTCCATGAAACATCTGGTCATCCCGGCGCTCTTCCTGGCGCTCGTATTCCTCCAATCCCGGATCGGCTCTCCGGCCGCCCCTGAACCGGGCCTCCAAGAAGCGACGACCGTGGATGTCCCCCCGTCCGCCGCGCCGAACATCCACTATCCCTCCAACAGATCCCCCTTGGTTGTGAGCCCTCTGGTCAAGCTGCCGATCGGGGCCGTCGAGCCGCACGGCTGGCTCATGGCCCAGCTCCAGCTCATGCGGGACGGTTTCACCGGCCGTCTGGCCGAGCTCAGCCGTTTCCTCGGGGCCGACAGCGGCTGGATCACTCTCAAGGGCAAGGGCTGGGAGGAGATGCCCTATTGGCTCAAGGGCTATGGCGACCTCGGCTATCTTCTCAAAGACGCGGCGATCCGCCGCGAGACCGAGCAATGGCTCGCCCGAGCTTTCAAGTCGCAGGCGCGGGACGGCTATTTCGGGCCCGTGGACAACCGCGCCGCGCGGGACCTTTGGCCGAACATGGTCATGCTGGCGGCCATGCAGAGCTTCTGCGAGGCCACCGGCGACCGCCGCGTCCTGTCCCTCATGAGCCGCTATTTCCAGTTCGAATTCCACATGGCCGCCGAAGATCTCCTACCGGAAAGCTGGCAGAAGCTGAGGGGAGGGGAGAACCTGGAAAGCGTCTATTGGCTCTATAACCGGACGGGCGAGAGATTCCTCCTCGACCTCGCCCGGAAGCTGTTCGCGCGGACGTCGGACTGGACCTCGCCCATCCTCACACCCGCACGGGACAAGGATGGAGTCGAGAGCTCGTTCTACCACGGCGTCAACATCGCCATGGGCTTTCGCCAGCCGGGCGTCTATTTCCAGCAGGTGCGGGACCGGACCTACCTCGAGGCCGTCGAGCGCAACTACCGCCAGGTCATGGACCGGTACGGCCGCCAGCCGGGCGGGATGTTCGGAGCGGACGAGAACATCCGGCCGGGGAAGGCGGATCCCCGTCAGGGCGCCGAAACCTGCACCATGGTGGAATTCATGGCCAGCTTCGAGTCCCTCCTCAAGATCACCGGGGAGGCCGTTTGGGCCGACCGCGCCGAAGAGGTCGCCTTCAATTCCCTGCCGGCGTCCATGACTCCCGACCTCAAGGGCCTTCACTACCTGACCGCGCCGAACCTCATTTCCTGCGACAGCACGGGGGAGCACGATTTCCAGAATTCCGGGACTCTCGTTTCCTTCGACCCCTGGAGCTATCGCTGCTGCCAGCATAATGTCGCGTTCGGCTGGCCGTATTTCGCCGAGCATCTGTGGATGGCGACGGCCGACAACGGCCTCGCGGCCGTCCTCTATGCCCCTTCCACGGTGAAAGCCAAGGTCGCCGACGGGACGGAAGTCGCCGTGTCGGAGGAGACCTTCTACCCGTTCGACGACCAGATCCAGCTCACGGTTTCCTGTGACCGGCCGGTCGAGTTCCCGCTTTACCTGAGGCTTCCCGGTTGGGCGGCGAAGGTCCGGGTCCTCCTCAACGGGCGTCCGCTCGAGGGAGAATTCCGCGGCGGCCGGTATGCCGTCCTGCGGCGGACCTGGCGGCACGGCGACCAGGTCCGGCTGGAATTCGCCCCGGCGATCGAAGTCGTTGGCTGGCCGTCCGTCCGCGGCGCCGTCTCCGTCCGCCGGGGCCCCCTCTGGTACTCGCTCAAGATCGGAGAGAACTGGCGTCGGTACGGCGGAACGGACACCTGGCCGGCTTACGAGCTCCTGCCGACGACCGCCTGGAATTATGGCCTTTTGCTCAAGAGCCCGGGGTCTGTCCCGGCCATCCGGGTTTCGGCCAGGCAGACTCCTCCCTATCAGCCTTTCACGCCGGACGGGGCGCCGATCGTCCTCAAAGCGATGGCCCGCCGCGTCCCCGGCTGGACGGAGGAAGGACGGATGGCCGGTCTCGTCCCGCCGAGTCCGGCCGCAGGCGAGGGCTCGGTCGAGGAGGTCGAGCTCGTCCCCATGGGCTGCGCCCGGCTGCGGATCTTCACTTTCCCGGTCGTCAAAGATTGACAAGCTCCCGCGTTCTTATTACATATTAGCCGGGAACGAATTAAGAGGAGGTTAGAATGTTCAAAGAATTCCGCGAATTCGCTTTGCGCGGCTCGGTCGTGGACATGGCCGTGGGCATCATCATCGGCGCCGCTTTCGGGACCATCGTCACGTCGCTCGTCGCCGACGTCCTCATGCCGCCCATCGGACTGCTCCTCGGCAAAGTCGATTTCGCCAACCTCTATGTGCTCCTGACGGCCGGTCAGACGCCGGGCCCCTACGCCTCGCTCGCCGCCGCCCAACAGGCCGGAGCGGTCACCCTGAACTACGGGGCATTCATCAATAAGATCATCAGCTTCCTCATCGTCGCTTTCGCGCTCTTCCTGATGATCCGGAGCATGAACCGGATGAAGAGGAAAGCCGAGGCCCCCGCCCCGGCTCCGACGACGAAAGAGTGCCCGTTCTGCGCGACGGACGTTCCGCTCAAAGCTATCCGCTGCCCGCATTGCACGTCGGAACTCGCGAAATAGCCGCGTCGCTTCCGGCTAAAAAGCTTCCTGAACGGTGACGTAGAGGCCGAAGGACGCCTTGCCCCAGGCCATGTCCAGGCGCAGGTTCGTGCCCTCGCGCTTGTTCAGCATGTAGCGGACGCCGGTGCCCACGGAATACTTGACGTTGTTGAGCTTGAAGTCCGCGAACTCGGGAAAGACCTCGGCCAGCCCGGCGAACCCGACGACGCCGATCCTCTGCGTCACCATCACCCGGTATTCGGCCTGGACGGCCAGGATGTCCTTGTCCCGGAAACGGCCCTTGTAATAGCCGCGCATGAGGGACTCCCCGCCGAGGAAGGCGAGTTTATGGAACGGGACTTCTCCGGCGGTCGACCTGAT